>USSA01000016.1 GCA_900557255.1 uncultured Prevotella sp. | reverse complement strand
GTTTCCTTGTGCGGACGAGGGTTCGAATCCCTCCAGCTCCACTCGAAATGATAACAAAAAAGAAGTCGCTGAGATTTGCTCTTAGCGACTTCTTTTTTATCTTTAGAATCTAACCTTCACGCCTCCCATGGCGGTGAAGCCTAGCATCTGGTAGCCATTGTTGATCATATACTTGGCATCCGTGATGTTGTCAAAAAGAGAGTTTGATAGCATCAAGAATTACCAAGACCTTAACCAATACATAGATGAGCACTTCGATGCTGGTAAATACAACTATATCCTCATCGACGAGATACAAGACATCCATGGCAAACGAATCTTCGAGACCAACGACAAGTTTTACTTCGAGGACAACGGCATCCGCAATGCCTTGGCTGGCGGAACCAGAGAGGGCGACATCGAGAAAGTGATAGAGAACATCATCTACCAGCACCTGCGCATTCTCGCTTTTCGCTGATTTTTAAAGAAACCTACATACTCCCCAAGCGATTCATAACGGCACTAAATACCCTTGCATTGACGAAGTTTTGAAAATCGGGATTCCCAAAATAAGTCTGCACAAACTCGGTCTTTTCTTCCAACATACCAGCTACAATCGTAATGATGTCGTCATTGAAGGTGATTTGCGCAGCTTGTCTATCGCCATTCTTCACCGCATTCACAAAATCTACGCTTTTGGCGATGCGAGTAGGCAACTCGCTGATTTGCCTTTGCACCTCATCCTCATTTTTCCATTCTATCCCACCAAAGCTTTCATTGAAATCCTTGATGATGTTAGACAACGTATCAGGTTCAGGCTGCGGTATTCCACCACCCTGACCTACAGGCACTGGATTCACCTCAGCATTTTCATTTTCCAAGACAATAGCACGCTCCTCTTCCTTGACAATACGATACTTGTCGAAATCAACATTATCTAATAATCCGTCCGTATCATCATCTACTCTCAACTTGGGCAGTTTCTTCACCAACAGCAAGTAGAAGATATATAGCTTCTCCCATTCTGTACTTTCAAAAGGCATGATGGCAGAAAAGTAAGGATAGCAACGATCGAAGTTTTTGATAGCTCCCTTGCATTTCACCTGTTCCTCTTCATCCAACTCTTCCTTGAATCTAGCTGTTACTGCGTCCAAAACGGCATCTATCTTCGGACGGTCGTCATCAGCTCCATTCAATTTCAAATCCACAACCTGCTCAATGTCATTCTGTTCATAGAAGTTATATCTTTCAATGGTCTCCGTGAGGTCATTCAACTTGTTGACATCCGATTCTCCAAGCAATATCGTCGTCTTATAATACTCTTGAAAAGCCATCTTGATTAACTCTGGGTCATTGGCGAAATCAAGCACAAAGGTATCTTGCTTCTTAGGATGGCAACGATTCAAACGTGACAAAGTTTGCACTGCCTTCAAGCCAGAGAGCATCTTATCCACATACATTGTATGCAAAAGTGGTTGGTCATAGCCTGTCTGAAACTTATCTGCCACAATCAAAATACGATAAGGCTCTTCTTCCATACGGCTCTCTATCTCCGCCGATGGGAAATCATTGAGGCTCGACTCCGTCACCATTTCACCATCTATCATCTTATCAGTAAAAGCCACTATGGCACGATAAGGACTATTGCGTTCTTCGAGCAAACGAGTGATAACTCGGTAAAACTCGATGGCACGCTCAATGGAAGAAGTTACAACCATGGCACGAGCCTTACCGCCTATCTTCATATAGACCTTGGTACAGAAATGCTCCACGATAATCTTCGCTTTCTCCTCAATCGTCTCTGGCTGAGCCTCCACGTAAGCACGAAGTTTTCTCTGTGCCTTCTTTTTATCATATTGTGGATCATCCTTTGCCGTCTTGAGTATGCGGTAATAAGAGCTATAAGGAGTATAGTTCTTCAGCACATCCAAGATAAAGCCTTCCTCGATAGCCTGCTTCATCGTATATTCATGGAAAGGAAGGAAGCGCACCTCCCCTTCACTACCAACAGTTTTCTCGCCAAACATCTCCAAGGTTTTGTTCTTTGGCGTGGCAGTAAAGGCATAGTAGTTGGCATTCTTCGCCATCTTTCTACCTTTCAAAATACGATGTATCTTGTCTTCCGTATCTTCCTCTTCTGGTGTATAATCCACTTGTGGTCCTCCATCTGCTGCCAAAGCTATGCTATTGTCTTCAGGAAAAACACGATGTATCGGAGTAGCATTGCCAGACAAGCCAGTAGCCACATTAGTCGCCATCGCTCCATTCTGGCTGCTATGAGCCTCATCTATGATGATGGCGAAACGCTTATCTTTGAGCGAGCTACCAATTTCATCAAGGATGAAACTAAACTTGTTGATGGTTGAGACGATGATTTTCTTGCCTCCTTGCAATAAGAGCCTCAACGTTTCCGATTTATCCGCCCACCCCACGATGTTGCTCAATCTTTGAAAAGCATTGATATTATCTCTTATCTGCTTGTCGAGATTGATACGGTCGGTAATCACGATAATCGAATCGAAGAATGGCTGTTGGTTCTTCAAGAGCGTAACGAGTTGATAGGCAAGCCAAGTAATCGTATTCGACTTGCCACTTCCCGCACTATGCTGTATCAAGAATCTACGACCGATGCGATACTTTTGTGTAGCTGTCACCAAAGAGCGGACGGCATCCAACTGATGGTAACGAGGCCAAATCACTTTTTCCTTGTTCACTATCTTGCCCGTCTTCTTATCTTTTTTCTTTTCTATGACAACTTGCGCAAAGTTCTCAATGATATTGCTTAGGGTTGTCTTGGTCAATACATCTTTCCACAAATAAGAAGTCATCGTATCATCAGGGACTACTGGGTTTCCTGCACCACCATTCACGCCTCTATTAAAAGGCAAGAACCATGAAGCCTTCCCTGCTAATTCGGTACACATCCATACCTGTTGGTCATCCAAAGCAAAATGTACGGCACAGCGTTTCTTTTGCAAGAGGAGTTCCTTCGGGTCTCTATCCGTTTGATATTGGGAGATGGCATTCTCGTAGGTTTGCCCGGTATAGTTATTCTTCAACTCGAAGGTAGCAAGCGGAAGACCATTGATAAAGATGACGAAGTCTATCTCATTGGTATTCTGCTTGGAATACATCACCTGGCGGATAACACCAAAGATGTTTTGCTTGTACGCTTTCTTAGCACTCGGATTGAGTTTCGATGGCAGAGGATAGTAGAGGTCGAATGTTCTGCCATTGAATTTATATCCCTTTCTGAGCACATCCACCACTCCTCGCTTGGTGATGTCCAATGACAAGCGACTAAAGAACTTCTGTTTTTCCGATGGCGAAGCAAAGCACATTGTCTCCTTCACCTTGTCGGGTTGTGTGGCAACGATGAATCGCTCCACCCAACTATCCACCATGGCGAAATCCTTATTATAGTCGTGAGGAGTAGCTTGCTCGTAACCATTCTGGTCACGCAGCCAATCCACGATAATCTTTTCAAGTCCTGTTTCTGATGTATCCATAGCTATACCTTATTATATATATAGACGATTATCTTTCTAACTTACTTTTATCTGTCCTGTCACGACATCAGAAATCAAGCGTTGCTTGTATTCCTTGATGCATTCTATTTCCTTGTTAAGCTTCTCAATCAAAGAATCTATCTTCGCCGTTCGCTCTGTTATGTACGAGACGATAGTTTGCTGCTCGGAGAGAGGGGGAACAGGAAGCATTTGTTTTTTCAATTCTTTAAATGAGAGAGTCAACCTAATCCCTGACCCCATACCATGAAATAGTTTCATTCCATCCATCGCCTTAAACAAATATGTATAATAATTATAGAACACACCTTTACGAGGACGGCATACCAAATAGGCAGATGTTATGATTCCATCATTTGGCGCGCAAGCAACCCTTTGAGAGACAAAGTCATAATTCAGATTCAGACCATTAATAAGAATATCACCTTTTTTAATAAGAGAGTATTTGATATAAGTATCCCTATATTCCTCAGAATCTCCAGTTTCATTCTTTGGAACCAATTCTCCATAATTGAACTTAAAGGCATGCTTATAAACAAAGCCCTTATTAACATCTACATCTCCTACGAATTTTGAAGATAATCTTTTTTCTTCCCAATGCTCAGGAATCTCTGGCAACCAAGTGATATTGGTAGCCTTGAGCTTCACACTTGGATTGAGACCACGAGTAACAGCATCAGCGATGACACGTTGCTTCATCTCTGATAATAGCAATATCTCCTTTTCCTTATTTTCCACAAGCATATCAAGTTTCGAGCATTTGATGTCGAGATAAGAGACAATAGCTTGCTGCTCGGTAAGAGTTGGAAGAGGAAGGGATTTTTTTGACAATAGGGGATAGTTTATATTCTGACCTTCTCGAATCCCTGTAACACAAGTCTGCAATAATTGAATAAAATCATGACATTTAAACAAATACTTAAAATAAACCGCCATTTGAGGTTCTTTAGGCTGTAATATAGTATAAGCCGCACTTATTATTCCCTGATAATACGCATATTCTATACCGCCTTGAAAAGACCGTAAACTAATTACGAAGTCACCCTCTCTCACAAACTTCAGACCATCAAATCCCTTATTTACAACAACCACACGACCTTCATAAAGTGACTGCGGTATCACTCCTTTTGATTGCGTCGCACATAAAGGCTGTTCATTAGGATGATTCTTTTCTGAACGTTCATTAAATACATACTTCATTTTTCGTAAACTCCAATGACTCGGTATCTCTCCAAGCCATTGAATCCCACTATCTTTATATTCCGAATATCTCTCCATACCCTATTTCATTATCTCGTTCCACAAACCTTTCGTCTCACTCTCTATCACATTGATGTCCTGCATAATCTCCTCTAACGAGCGAAGCTGAACAGGCTTATAAAAGTACTTGGTGAAAGAAAGTTCATAACCAATAACTGGCTCGCCAAACTCTGCCTCTTCATCGTATGGTTTCACCTCATTCTCATAGAAAGCCTTAATGCCTCCAGGATAAAGCAAAGGAATCTGCTCCACCTCATTGCGGTTCTTTGCCATCACCACTTTGCCTTTCTTTAGAACAATATTGCCTTCCTTGTCTCGCTTTGGACGAAGCACTGGCACTTGCCAATAACCAAACTCCTCATTACGGAAGATTTTACTCTCAGGTGTCTCCTTGAAATCCATCAAGAGCTGAAGAATGCGACGACGGTCTTCTTCGGTTGTCTCACAGTTTTTCTCACCTAAGTTCTTGCGAAGCGGTGTACAAATGTCGCCTGCATCTATAAGTTGCACATATCCACGACGACGTTCTTCCTTACGATTGGTGACTACCCAAATGTATGTAGAGATTCCTGTATTATAAAAGTCCTTCTCCGGCATGGCAATGATTGCTTCCAACAAGTCGTTCCCGATGATGTACCGACGCAAATTGCTCTCACCACCACCAGCATTGCCCGTAAAGAGAGAACTACCATTATGAACTTCTACGATACGAGAACCGAGAGGCGTATTCTTCATACGACTCACATTGTTTGCCAAAAACAACATTTGGCAATCACCAATATCAGGAATAAAACTGGTAGCCCCATCAAAGAAACGAGGGTCAGTCACTTCTTTTTTATCCCCCAAGTCCCAATTCTTCAAGTCCTCTTTCCAAGGAGTACCGAAAGGAGGATTGGAAATACAGAAATCAAAAGTCTCGCCAGCATGACCATCTTGGCTGATGGTTGAGCCATAAGCGATATATTGATGCTCTCCAGAATCAAGACGATAAGTGAACTTCTGGATATTGCCAGAAATCATCAAGTCTGCCTTGCAAGTAGCGTAAGTATCAGCCTGCAACTCCTGTCCGAATATGCTCACTTTCACCTGCTTGCCCTGTTCTGCCGCAATTCGCTCCACTTCTTCTTGAGCAATCGTCAAGATACCGCCAGTTCCACAAGCACCATCATAGATACTATAGGTATTGTCCTTCAACTTGTCTTGGATTGGCACAACGGCAAGGTCGGCAAGCAAACGAACATAATCACGTGGCGTGAAGTGCTCACCAGCCTCGGTCACATTGTTTTCCTCATTAAACTTGCGAAGCAATTCCTCAAAGATAGTTCCCATCGTATGATTATCAAGTCCTGGCAATCGCTCCACCATCTTCACGTTTCCATTTTCATCAGTAACCTCTTCCATCACAGGATTGATAGAGAGGTTGATGTTGCCATCGGTGAATTTCTCCAAAAGAGACCCCAAACGTCCCACCTCAGTCAAGTTATCCACTTGCTGGCGAAGTTTGAACTTATCTATGATATCCTGTACATCTTTTGAAAAGCCATTGAAATACTCGATGACATTCATCTTGAGTCGCTGAGGATCTACCTCATTCTTCAACGTACTCATCGTAAAGGCTGAGGTATTATAAAAAGGATAGCCGGTTACCCCTGTCAAGAACGGTCCATACTCTACGATACCATTTTTGTCACAGAACTCCTTTTTCTCCAAGACTTTCTCCTTGGTTGGTTCCAAGAGCACGTCTATTCTACGAAGCACCATGAAAGGCAGGATGATTTTCTTGTAATCACCCTTTTCAAAAGCATGTACCAATACATCATTGGCTATATTCCAAATAAAGGAAAAGAGGCTGTTATATTGTTTGGTTTCCATTGTAGATATGTTTTAAATGTGATAACTTCTTCTCTTGCAACTCCCTGACAAGATTACATTTCCATTCATTCTACATATCCACTATCAACAAGAAACGGCGTAGGAGTTCTATCACTTGTTTTGCCCTTGTTAGTTGCGGTCCTAGGAAAACCGATCGTGATAAGAGCATGATAGAAGCCTACGCCG
This sequence comes from uncultured Prevotella sp., assembly GCA_900557255.1. The sequence continues at coordinate 25,780 of USSA01000016.1, read as the reverse complement.
CCATTGTATATATTGATATAGCACAGAGCACACCCTCTCTATCCGAAAGGGCGCACTTCGTGCTGCATATATACGATATGCATAGGCGTCCACATCCATCCTCCACTGATCACGGCTTGAAATTTCCTAGGTTTCAACTAACCAGAAGAAAACGCGTAAACGTCTTTCTCATAAAATAGTGCCAAGCCACGGATTATCGCCAGCAACTCATTGCCAGCCATCTATGGGATGACACTGCAAAGGTAATGAAAAGAAATGGAAAAGCAAAATCCAATAAGACTTTTTTAGAATATAAAGGGCATATTCCTCAAAAAATGAAGATTGGAATGCTGAAAAAGGTTTAATCTGCAATATATCTTATAAAAGAAATTGGCATTCTTTGGATTTTAAAAAAACTAAAAACAAAAACTCTGCCGACAAAGGGCAGAGTTTTTTGTTTTATTTCACTTCCTCACAAACTACCATCTCCGTTCCTCTATAAATTACAACTATCTTGTGCAATTGAGTTGTCTTAACAGCCGATGTCACAACCTCGCTTTGGGCATAACGCCTTACTTGGTCTGTTGCATCCAAACGCAATTGCTCTATATGAGCATCAGTGTCTCTCGACTTGGCATACTTCAACTCCACAATATACGAATGGAGCATATCACTATACAGGTCAAGAAGCGGACAGAGGAATATGTCTGCATATCCCTCTTGCGTATCTTTCTCAGATATAGGACGGTAGTACTGGTTCTGGCAAGTCATGGCAAGCGTAAAACCATGTACGAAATACTCTCCCTTCTGATGATCGCGCTGGGAAGAATACTTATGCAAAGTATCTGCTATATATTGAAAATATGGTCTCCATTCACCTTCATACGCCAAATTGACTGCCAACTCATTCTTATGACATACATCAAAAGAGAGTTCGTTTTCATCATACGTATCAAGTAAGTAGGTATATAACTGCTCACGAACCACCTCATTGGGTATGACAAATTTTGTCTTTCCCTTGAAGCTCCCATCTATCGTAATCATTCCGAAATAGAAAAGGAGACTCACAAAATTGTCTGGATTGCCAATCTGCTCTGCAGGGAAACCCGGCTTGAGAGTACCCGTGATGTAGCCTTGCTTTACCAGCTGCTGTATAATGGATGCATCATGAGCAAACTCCTTGTCATGGCGTATCAGCATACGGAGCTTGTTATAATCGGTTCGGATATTGTCATCCACCAAACTATCTGGTATCTCACAATCATTGTGAACATAATTGTCTACAAAATAGAGCACCATATTGGAGTTGTACATCGTTACTTTACCAAATTTCTTTGTAGCAAAGCAATAGTTGTCATACCATGGCTTGATAATGGCAATCAGCTCGTCTATAGTGTGATTAAACTGAAACTGGGTGGCATAATAAGACAGCATATCACGGACTTCACTTTCCGTAAAACCCGTCATCTCGTTAAACTGCGCACTGAGAGTATAGTTGCTACCTATGTTGAATCCGCTCGTCAAGTCATCCAAGGTTACAGGACTCACACCTGTTACGAAGACACGAGATATGGTGGAGTCGGTGCCTGCCTTGATCGTATCAAAGAAGGTACGAAGATAACCTTCACCATGCGTTTCCTTGCGATAAGCATCCAGGCAATCTGGCTCTGCTAGTATCTTATTGGTGAAATGGTCGTATTCATCTATAAAGAGATAAATCTTAGCACCAGTCTTCCTACATTCATTGCAGATGTAATTGAGTTGAGACACCGCACTATCAAGTTTGTTCATACCTTCCTTGATACCCACTGGGAGATATTGGGCATAAACATCACAAAAATAATTGAAGGCGATGCTGCAATGATTATCCAAGCCTATCTTATAATCGTGTAACTCGGCATTGACTACTGCAAAATTGAGCTTGATAACAAGATACTTGTTGCGCTCTGGTGTAGGATGTTGACCAATATACAGCTTACCATAAAGTTTCTCAAACTTATCTGCCTCATTAATGTCGTAGTAATGTTCGAGCATAGAAATAGTAAGGCTCTTGCCGAAACGACGAGGGCGGATATAGAAGAAGAACTTGTTGGCTCTTTCTACCTGTTCGATATAGTAGGTCTTGTCTACATAATAACAATCATCCTCGATGATAGCCTCGAAATTCATCATACCATAGGGTATACGCTTCGGATATCTTGAGGTATTGTCGCTTTGATTCACTGCCATCATATTGCCTTTTTATTATTTTGGAGGCAAAGTTACAAAGATTATCTGATTTCTCCAAATTCTTAGAAGGAAAAAATACCTCACTTCCTCAAACTCTCTCGATACTTCAATGGCGACATATGGAGATGCTCCCTCACATACTTGCCAAAGAATGAGGTATTGGAGAAGCCCAGTATACCTGAAATCTCCTTGATTGTTTTCGTTGTAGAACGGAGATAATAGGTAATATCAGCAAGCGTATACTCCGTAATCCACTCGATGGCTGTCTTGCCGGAATGGCGCTTGCAGATAATGGAGAGATATTTTGGCGTGATGCAAAGCTGCTGCGCAAAATATTCTACAGGCTGATGCTTGATTTCGCTCTGCTGCAACATCTCCAGGAACTTATCAAAAAAATCGCTGGCACTGGTTCCCAAAGTTTCTTTCGGGAGATCTGTCAGCAAAAGATTGCTCACGGCAAGAAGAGCACTCTTCAAGAGCGTCTCCACAATCTCACGGCGATAAGGTTTCCACGAACTGCGGTCGTTGAACTTCGGATCCAGACAGAGGCGCACCAAATCGGTAAACTTAGAATAGAATACCATATCCACCTCGTTCATCTTCAACACCGAAACCTTGCTCACATACATGGCACGGTTCCATACCGAGATATGAGAACGAAGAATACCAAGCAAGCCGTGATTGCTGACACACATGGCTGTGCATGCAAAATCTTCCGACACCTCTTTGATGTCGAGAATAGAGTTAGGCGGACTGATAAATATATCGCCCTTCTCTACCACGATTTCCCGCCCGTTGAGTTCAGCTCTCAGGCTGCCTCTCTGACAGGATGCAATCATGTTCATCTGGAATCTCATAGGGTCGGGGTTCTGCAACACCTTGACATTATCAATAATCAAGATGTCCTCATCCAGATAGCTCGCACTGATTTCTGCACTCTGTGCGAACTCACCTTCTTCGATACGCTGCCTGACGTCCTTCTGTTCTTTCATTAATATGATTTTTTTAATTTCTTCACTCTTCGTTCTTCACTCTTCCCTATCAAAAAGCCTCTCTGTATTTATTTTCGTCCTTATCCTCCAACATAGAGAGATAACTCTGATAGCGGCTAGCTGCAATATAATGTTCCTCAACCGCCTTGATTACCGCGCACCCCGGTTCGTGGGTATGGGTACAGTCAGAGAACTTACAATTCTGAGAGAACTTGAAGATTTCCTTAAAATAGCTGGTCAGCTCTTCCTTTTCGATATCAAAGGTACCAAAACCCTTGATGCCCGGAGTATCAATGAGATAACCACCTTCCGGCAGTTCCAGCATCTCACTGAAGGTTGTGGTATGCATTCCGCTATTATGCGCCTCGCTGATTTCGGCGGTACGCTGCTCTGCATCAGGAATGAGCTGGTTGATGAGGGTTGACTTTCCTACCCCGCTGTTGCCGCTCAACAAAGATTTCTTATCCTTGATAAGAGGTCGCAACAGTTCAACACCTTCGCCTGTAGCTGCCGACAATTCGATACATTTATATCCGATGGTTTCATAGAGCGTACACATCATCTTCTCGTAATGCAATTCTTCTTCTGAAAGTATATCACTTTTATTGAAGATGATGATAACAGGCACTCTATAGGCCTCAGCGCCAGCCAGGAATCGGTCGATGAAGGTAGTAGAAGTCTGCGGATAATTCACCGTTACCACAAGCAGCGCCTGGTCTACATTAGCTGCCAGAATATGACTCTGCTTACTGAGGTTAGGTGATTTACGAATGATATAGTTTTGGCGGTCTTCGATAGAAGAGATAAATGCCGTACCCTCCTGATTGGTAATAAGCTGCACATAATCACCTACAGCCACAGGATTGGTGCTGCGGATGCCCTTCAATCTGAAATTGCCCTTGATTTTACTTTCAATCAGCTGGCCATCGTCTGTCTTGACGGTGTACCAGCTGCCTGTATTTTTAATAACGAGTCCTCTCATTATCACTTATTAAATAATGTAAGTCCAGAATGATTTAGACTGTCATGATTTCCTTCTCCTTCTCGTCCATCAGGTTTTCGAGCTGCTTGATGTACTTGTCGTGGAGTTTCTGCAAATCGTTCTCAGCATCCTTCTCCAAGTCTTCAGAAAGTCCATCCTTGATAGCTTTCTTCAACTTCTCCTTGATTTCCTGGCGCACGTTGCGCACCTCAATCTTAGCACGCTCAGCAATCTTATTACACTGCTTTACGAGCTCCTTACGGCGCTCACCTGTTGGCTGAGGAATACCCAGACGTACGATTTCGCCATTGTTCTCAGGAGTGATACCTACACCACTATCCATAATAGCCTTTTCGATATCCTTGATAGCCTTTTTGTCCCAAGGGCGGATAGCGATAGTACGGGCATCAGGGGTTGTAACTGTAGCTACCTGGTTCAGAGGAACCATACTGCCATAACTATTTACGCGCACACCATCGAGGATGGCTACATTAGCACGACCAGCACGAACATGAGAGAGTTCCTCTGCGAGATACATTGCTGCCATCTCCATACGCTCTGCTGCAGAATTCAAAGTTTCTTTAACGTCTATCATAATTATATGTTTTTATTTTATTAATTCTAATCTTTTCAGTTCTTCGCCCACATAGTTGGTGAGTCCTACAAACTGCTGGATAGTGAGCTGTTCAGGACGCTTGGTCATGATGTCGGTGGTGTAGAAATCCTCGCGTGGGGTTACACCCGGGAACATCTGCTTGAGGCTTACACGGAGCATCTTGCGACGCTGGTTGAAGACAGTCTTTACCAGACGCTTAAACAGTTTTTCATCACAGCCAAGGTCAGTCACCTTGTTACGAGTCATACGGATAACCGCACTCTTTACCTTGGGTGGTGGGTTGAATACATTCTCATCTACCGTAAAGAGATATTCCACATCATACCATGCCTGGATGAGCACACTGAGGATACCATAGGCTTTGTTGCCTGGTTCTGATGCCATACGCAATGCCACCTCGCGCTGAATCATTCCGGTACAGCAAGGAATGAGATCCTTGTAATCGAGCATCTTGAAGAATATCTGCGATGAGATATCGTATGGATAATTACCTGTCAGTACAAACTGCTTTCCATCGAATATCTGGTTCAAATCCATTCTCAGGAAGTCTTCACCGATAATATTATCCTTGAGTGTCGGGAAATTCTCATGAAGATACGCCACCGACTCCGAGTCGATTTCCACTGCCTTGACGGGTCTTGGTTTCTCTACGAGATATTGGGTAAGAACGCCCATACCTGGTCCGATTTCGAGAACAGGTATATCCGGGCAGGCATCCACCGTATCGGCGATGCGCTTTGCTATATTGAGGTCGGTCAAGAAGTGCTGACCGAGATTCTTCTTAGGCTTTACAGCTTTCATATCTTATCTTTATATTATATATTTTGCAAAAATACGATTATTTTTTGAGAATCCACACGAAGTATGCGATTTTTTTTATCTTTTTGGGTAAAAAAGGGAAAGAGCCACTTGTTTCTTTAAAAAAAGGCTATACTTTTAGCCATAAATGGCGCCCAAGCGTTTATTTATGCTAAAAATATGCAGATTCGAACGATATTGTCAATAAAAGTATTATCTTTGCATCTAATTATGGATATAAAGAAGATAGCAAACAACATATGGAAGGTGGCTTTGTCGCTCATTCTGGGTGGCGCCATCCTTTATTGGATGTATCGTGGATTCGACTTCAAGCAAGTAGAAGATGTTCTGCTTCACAAGATGAGTTGGACCTGGATGCTGCTGTCGTTCCCCTTTGGCATCTTTGCCCAGGTGTTCAGAGGATGGAGATGGAAACAGTCGCTGGAACCATTAGGCGAGAAGGCACGCTCCAGTATCAGCACCTACTCCATCTTCCTGTCCTATGCTCTGAGTCTTGTAATTCCTCGTGCGGGCGAGTTTGCCAGATGCGGCGTATTGAAGAAATGGGATGATGTTTCGTTTCCGAAAGCCTTGGGTACCGTCGTTACAGAAAGAGCCATCGATTCACTCCTCGTGCTGCTGATTACGGCGCTGGTCTTTGTGATGCAGATTCCGGTATTCCTCAATTTCTTTGAGAAAACAGGTACGAGCATGGACAGTTTACTCTGCCAGTTTACAGCCACAGGTTACATTGTGACCGCCATCTGTGGCATAGCAGTACTCATCCTGGCTCACTATCTGCTCAAGCGACTCGCTATATATAATAAGGTGAAAGCAACACTGGGAGGACTCTGGCAAGGTATCATCTCGCTGAAAGGTGTCAGAAATGTACCGCTCTACATCGCCCTTACACTGGGCATCTGGTTGAGCTATTTCTTCCACTACTATCTCACCTTCCAATGCTTCGAAGCAACCTCCCATCTCAATCTGATGTGCGGTCTGGTAACATTCATCGTGGGCAGCATAGCGGTCATTGTACCAACTCCTAACGGAGCCGGACCTTGGCATTTTGCCGTCAAGACAATGCTCATACTCTATGGCATTCAGGCAAACGATGCCCTCTTCTTCGTTCTCATCGTACACTCCGTGCAAACCCTGCTTGTAGTCCTTTTGGGAATCTATGCCTGGATAGCACTGGCGTTTACCGGAAAAGTGAAGAGTGAGGAGTGAAGAATCCTCTTGCTTTAGGGCGTATGCCCAACTTAACATTGAACATTTAACATTAAAATAAAAATATTATGGCTGACATTAAGAATTTGAAGCCAGTTGAAATCTGGCGCAACTTTGACAAGTTAACACAAGTTCCACGTCCATCAGGACATTTGGAAAAGATTCAGGCTTATTTGCTCGATTGGGCAAAAGAAGCAGGTGTAGAGGCTTTCCAAGACCCAGCAGGCAACATCGTGATGCGCAAACCTGCAACTCCAGGTATGGAGAACCGCAAAGGCGTTATTATGCAGGCGCACATGGACATGGTTCCTCAGAAAGCACCAGACAGCAAGCATAATTTCGAAACAGACCCTATCGAAACCATCATCGATGGCGACTGGGTACGTGCTAATCATACAACACTCGGTAGCGACGACGGACTTGGCGTAGCTACAATCATGGCTGTAATGGAATCAAAAGATTTGCAGCATGGTCCTATCGAGGGCTTGATTACCGCCGACGAAGAGACAGGCATGTATGGTGCCAACGATCTCCCAACAGGCGAACTGAACGGCGACATTCTCTTGAACTTCGATACCGAGGTTTGGGGCGAGTTCGTTATCGGTAGCGCTGGCGGTATCGACATCACAGCAACTCTCGATTATAAAGAGGTAGAAACCGACAAGGAAGATGCTGCCGTTAAGGTAACCCTCAAGGGATTGAAAGGCGGTCACTCCGGTATCGAAATCAACGAAGGCAGAGCGAATGCCAACAAGTGCATGGTTCGTTTCGTGCGTGAAGCTATTTCAGAACTCGATGCCCGTCTAGCTTCATGGCAGGGCGGCAACATGCGCAATGCCATCCCATTCCAGGCTGAGGTTGTTCTGACTCTGCCTAAGGAGAACATTGAAGCTTTGAATGACCTGGTAGCAGACTGGAAGGACGAAATCTGTGATGAGTTCGAAGGCATTGAAACAACTGAGAACATCGAGTTCTTCACTGAGAATGTAGAGACTCCTAAGATGCAGGTTCCTGCCGAAATCCAGGATAATCTTGTAGATGCAATCTACGCTTGCCACGATGGCGTATTGCGTATGGCTCCATCTATGCCTGAAATCGTAGAGACCTCTTCAAACCTCGCAATCGTTGAGATTGGTGACGGCAAGGCTGCCATCAAGATTCTGGCCCGTTCCAGCCACGAATACTACAAGATGTATCTTGCCACAATGGTAGAGAGCTGTTTCAACATGGCAGGCATGAAGGTTGAATTCAGCGGCAGCTATATGGGATGGAACCCTAACCCTAAGAGCGACATTCTGGAACACGTATTGAAGGTTTACAAAGAGCAGAACGGCACAGACGGTAAGGTACAGGCTGTTCACGCAGGTCTGGAGTGCTCTATCATCCTGAGCAAGTATCCTAACCTCGATGTCGTATCATTCGGTCCTACTCTTCTTAGTCCTCACACAGCCAATGAGCGTTGCCAGATCAGTTGCGTTGCTCCTTTCTGGAACCTCGTCAAGCAGCTCCTGACAGAGATTCCTGCAAAGTAAAAAATGGGGAACGAAATTACAAAAAGATTAAAAAAGAAAGCCGAGAGTGAAAATTCTCGGCTTTTTTGTTCCAGTTTTCAAAAGAAATCATTACCTTTGCAGTCGATTTCGCAAGTCTTGTAAAATCTCTGTAGCAGATCATACAAATTCACTTGCATAAGTTTCATTAAAATAACACCAAAATGGACGATTATCACGCGGAGAACAATAATGAATTGTAAGGCGTGGAGATTCAGCAACGGCAAAGCCTTTCAGTAGGCCATACCCAAGCGCTAGTCTCCATACCCCAAACTTTTATTATGTGGAGATTAGCAAACTATGAAGACTTATTGGAATATAGACAAGAATCTGACTGTACTCAATGAGTGGCAGCCAAACTGCTGGATACAAGTAACATGTCCAACTGATGAAGACCAGCGCTTGCTGGAAGAAGAATTCAAGATCCCTGATTATTTCCTCTCGGATATCAGCGATACCGATGAGCGTGCCCGCTATGAATATGACGATGGCTGGATGCTCATCATCCTCCGTATCCCTTATGTCAAGGAAATACGCAGCCGTACCCCATACACCACCGTGCCTCTGGGTATCATCCATAAGCGCGATGTTACCATCACCGTATGCTATTATGAAACCAATATGATGATTGATTTCGTAAGCTACCAGCAGAAGCGCAGCGAGGGGTTCACCGACTATGTAGACATGACCTTCCGTCTCTTCCTTTCATCAGCGGTTTGGTATCTGAAGCGATTGAAACAGATCAATTCGCTCATAGAAAAGGCAAAACGAAACCTCGATCATGGTGTAAACAATGAGAGCCTGATTGGCCTGAGCCGCCTGCAGGACTCCCTTACATACTTCATCACCTCTATCCGAGGCAACGAGAATCTCCTGTCTAAGTTGAAGTTCAAGCTGCAGGTGGACGAACTTGATGCCGACCTCATCGAAGACGTAAACATCGAGATGACACAGGCACGCGAAACTACAAGCATCTACTCCGACATTCTGGAGTCGACGATGGATACCTATTCGAGCATCATCAACAACAACATGAATACCACGATGCGTACCCTGACCAGTATCAGTATCGTCATGATGTTGCCTACGCTGATTTCCTCATTGTTCGGTATGAACTTAATCAACGGTATGGAAGACAGCCATTACGGATTTGCCATTGCCCTGGTTATCTCCGTGCTCGTTTCTGCACTTTCATGGGGCTTCCTCAGATACAAGCGCCTGCTCTAAGCATATACCACTCTGATATGCATTAAGTAGCCTGAAAGAGCACATAAAACGATGATTAGCAAGAAAAAGGCAATTATAAATACAAAAAAAATTAAAAAATCGAATATCATGGCAAGATATTCGATTTTTTTTTTTAAGTTTGCAACTTATTAATAATATAATTTTGTATGGGGTCGAATTGCGGATAAGCGACTACCGGCCCAAGAAACTCGAATCATAAACTAAACAAAGTGACATGATGGACTCTCAAGAAAAAGCTCTGTTGCAGCAGAGCACCCTGGAAGACCCTGCCAAGAAGGCTTATGCCACCAAGCAGGAAGTGCTCGAAAGAGTAAAGGAAATCGCTCATAGCAGCGAAAATCCAAACAAGGAGGAACTCGACCTACTCAAGACTACTTTCTACAAGATTCATCTCGCAGAAAGAGACGCACAGATGAAAGAGTATCTCGCAAAAGGCGGTGACCCAGAGAAGTATATCCTTCTACCGGATGACACCGAAGAAGCCTTCAAGGCTGAGATGCAACTCATCAAGGAGAAAAGAGCCAAGATCTTCCTGGCACAAGAAGAAGAAAAACAAGATAATCTCCGCAAAAAAGAGGAAATTATCGAAAAGATAAAGGCCATGACCACCTCACCGGAGGAGGCCAACAAATCATATCAGGACTTCAAGGCCTTGCAGCAGGAATGGAAGGAAATCAAGAATATCCCTGCAGACAAGGCAAACGAGGTATGGAAGAACTACCAGCTCTATGTAGAGCAGTTCTACGACATGCTCAAGTTGAACAGCGAAGCCCGCGAATATGATTTCAAAAAGAATCTTGAAGCCAAGACCAAACTCTGCGAGGCTGCAGAGAAACTCAATGAGGAAGAGGATGTTATTTCTGCCTTCCACCAGCTTCAGGACCTCCACCAGCAATATCGTGAGATTGGTCCTGTTGCCAAGGAGTTGAGAGAACAGATTTGGGAGCGTTTCAAGGCTGCCAGCACTGTTATCAACAAGAAGCACCAGCAGCACTTCGAAGACCTGCGTGCCAAGGAAGAGGAAAACCTCGCCAAGAAAACTGCCCTCTGCGAAAAGGTAGAGGCTGCCAACCAAGGAGAATACAAGACTGCTAAGGACTGGGAGAAGGTTACCCAGGAAATCATAGAGATTCAGAAAGAGTGGCGCACTATCGGTTTTGCCCCTCAGAAGATGAACGTCAAGATTTTCGAGCGTTTCCGCATCGCCAACGATGAATTCTTCAACAAGAAGGCAGAATTCTTCAAAGGATTGAAAGATACCTACTCTGCCAATCTCGAAAAGAAACAGCAACTCGTAAACAAGGCAAAGGAACTGGCTGACAGTACAGACTGGAAGAAGACTGGCGACAAGTTCATCGCTCTCCAGAAAGAATGGAAGAAGGTGGGTACCGTACCTCATAAACAAGGCGAATTGCTCTGGAAGGAATTTCTGGATACCTGCAACAAGTTCTTCGAAGCCCGCAACAAGCAGAATGCCGGTTCACGCAGCGAGGAACATGCCAATCTGGACAAGAAGCGCAACATTATTGCCCAGCTCAAGGAACTTGTAGTTGCAGAGATTTCAGACAACGATTTCCAAAAGAAGCTCAAAGATCTTGCCAAGCAATACAGTGCAATCGGACACGTTCCTTTCAAAGAGAAAGACAAGGTCTATAAAGAGTATCATGAGGCTATCGATGCAGCCTACGAGAAACTTCATGCCACCAACGCAAAGCGCCACTTCGACAACTTCAAGAACAACTTGAAGAATGTTGCCAAGGAAGGCGGCAATGCACTCGGCAATGAGCGTGGCAAACTCTTGCGCCGCTACGACCAGTTGCGCAGCGAGATTACTACCTACGAGAACAACCTCGGGTTCTTCAATACGGCCAGCAAGAAGGGCAACAGCCTGGTAGAAGAAATGAACCGTAAGATTGAGAAACTCAAGGCTGACCTCGAAATGGTAAAGCAGAAAATCAAGGCTATTGATGCCGAGAAGAAATAAATACAATAAACCCCAGGGCGAGAGCTCTGGGGTTTATTGTTATGAATACTCCATAAAACAGAATTCCTATAAACAAAAAAAAACACCTTTCATTACTGAAAGATGCCTTACCGTATGAGTTGGGATACCCGGACTCGAACCAGGAATGACAGGACCAGAATCTGTAGTGTTACCATTACACCATATCCCAATATCAGCAAACGAGATGTTCTGTTCTCAATTGCGAGTGCAAAGGTACTAGTTTTTTTTGAACCTACAAAATTTTTCGGCACTTTTTTCTAAAAAAAGCGCAATTTCTTTAATTTTCCACATTTTTTTTGCCTTTTAAGTCGATTTTCCATTATAATAATGTATCTTTGCAGAAAAATAGAGAATATAAATTAAGTAAGAAAGAAAAGATAAATGAACACAGTTAAACAACTCGTAGAGACTATTAAAGAAGGTATACAAGAAAAGAAAGGTCAAGACATTGTTATCGCCGACCTGACAGAAATCGATGGAAGCATTGCCAAGTACTTCATCATCTGCCAGGGAGGAAGCCCTACTCAGGTTGAAGCTATCGCAGGTTCTGTGGGAGACATCGTGCGCAAGAACCTGAAAGAAAAACCTGTAAATGTAGCAGGTCTCGGCAACGACCAGTGGGTGGCAATGGACTTTGTTGACGTATTAGTACACATCTTCCTTCCGGAAGTACGTGCTTATTACGACCTCGAACATTTATGGGAGGATGCAAAGCTCACCCATATACCTGATCTCGACTAGTCAGTCTCTCCCATCCTACATGATGGATCAGACATTGTTTTTCGACTAAAAGTTATACATATAAAATAAAATGGAACAAAGCAATAATATGAAGCCTCGTGGCAATGGCGGACCCAAGATGCCACGATTTAATATGACCTGGCTTTTCACCATCTGCCTCATCACCATGATCATCCTCTTCTTTACAGGAGGAGGCGATGCGATTGGAGGCAGCGCTGCTAAGGAAGCCACATACACCCAGTTCAAACAGTATGTCGACAAGGGTTATGTGCTCAGTGTTGTGGCCAATAAAACAGAAAGCACCCTCAAAATATACATCAACCCGAAATATACGCGCGATGTATACAATATGCCGGCAAAGTCTGTAGGTCCTAACCCATACGTAAAAGTACAGTTCGGTTCGGTTGACGAAGTGGAACGCTATGCCAACCAGATGTTGAAAGAAAAGAAGATTCGCTCTTTCAGCTACGACAACCAGAAGGATAACGACTTCTTAAGCACGCTCTTCAATCTGGCACCTCTGCTCTTCTTCGTATTCTTCATCCTTTGGATGTCTGGAAGATTCAGCGGCGGTATGGGCAGCGGCGGTATGGGCGGCGGCATCTTCAGCGTAGGCAAAAGCAAAGCCAAGATGTACGAAAAGGGAAATGCCATCGGCATTACCTTTAAGGATGTTGCCGGACAGGAAGGTGCCAAGCAGGAAGTGAAGGAAATTGTAGACTTCCTGAAAAACCCACAAAAATATACCGACTTGGGTGGTAAAATTCCAAAGGGAGCCCTTCTCGTAGGCCCTCCGGGAACTGGTAAGACCCTCTTGGCTAAGGCTGTTGCCGGCGAGGCTGGCGTACCTTTCTTCTCCATGAGCGGTTCCGACTTCGTTGAAATGTTCGTAGGTGTAGGTGCCTCACGTGTACGCGACCTGTTCCGCCAGGCTAAAGAGAAATCACCTTGTATCATCTTTATCGATGAGATTGATGCTGTAGGCCGTGCCCGCAGCAAGAACCCAGCCATGGGTGGTAATGATGAGCGCGAGAACACATTGAACGCTCTCCTTACAGAGATGGATGGTTTCGGTACCAACAGTGGTGTCATCATCCTTGCAGCTACCAACCGTGTAGACATGCTCGACAGCGCCTTGCTCCGTGCCGGACGTTTCGACCGCGAAATTCACGTAGATCTCCCTGGTTTGAACGAACGTAAGGCTATCTTCCTGGTTCATCTCAAGCCTATCAAGATAGACGAAACAGTAGATGTTGATCTACTGGCACGCCAGACTCCAGGTTTCTCGGGTGCAGATATTGCCAACGTTTGTAACGAGGCAGCCCTCATTGCTGCACGCCACGACAAGAAGGCTGTTTGCAAACAGGATTTCCTCGATGCAGTAGACCGTATTGTAGGCGGTCTGGAGAAGAAGACTAAGGTGATGACTGCCGACGAGAAGCGTAGCATCGCTCTCCACGAAGCAGGCCACGCAACCATCTCATGGTTCTGCCAGTATGCCAACCCTCTCATCAAGGTTACCATCGTGCCTCGTGGTCAGGCTCTCGGTGCAGCATGGTATCTGCCAGAAGAGCGCCAGATAACCACCAAGGAACAGATGCTCGACGAGATGTGTTCATTAATGGGTGGACGTGCCGCAGAAGAACTCTTCACCGGTCATATTTCGTCAGGAGCCATGAACGACCTGGAGCGCGCCACAAAGAGTGCTTATGGTATGGTAGCTTATCTCGGTATGAGCAAGACGTTGCCAAACATCTGCTTTTACAACCGGAACGAATATGCATTCCAGCGTCCGTACTCTGAGTCTACAGCCCGCGAGATAGACCAGGAAGTTCTGAAGATTGTCAACGAGCAGTATACCCGTGCCAAGAACATTCTGATGGAGCACAAGGAAGGCCACAATGCCTTAGCAGAACTTCTGATCAAGAAAGAGGTGATTATGGCAGAAGACGTAGAACATATCTTTGGCAAGCGCCCTTGGTTGAGCCGTTCGCAGGAAATCATGGAAGACGAACAGCCTAAGATTGACGATGACGCCGTAAAGGAACTTCCTGAAGTTCAGGCTGCCATCAAGGAGCATGAAGAGAACCAGAAGAAGAATGCTGATTCTGATGAGACTTCCAAGAAGGATGAAGGTTCGGAAGAAAACAAGAACGAATAAAACAAACCGATATGACTGACAAACAGAAGAATCTAGTGATAAGATCCATCACAGGCGTATTTTTCGTGGTGTGCATGGTATCTTGCTTTCTCAATCCCAGGGCAATGGTTATCCTGTTCGCCCTCATTACCGGATTGAGCATCTGGGAGTATTGCGGATTAGTTAACCAGAAGGAGAATGTTACGGTAAACCGTTTCATCAGCACCGTAGCGGGTGTTTACTTCTTTCTTGCCGTGGCAGGTTTCCGCATGGGTATTGTGGGCAATTTTGTGGTTTTCGTACCTTATCTGCTCACCATCCTCTATCTCTTCATCAGCGAACTGTATACAGGCAACAAGGATGCCATCAACGATTGGGCTTATACTATGCTCTCTCAGTTGTACATCGCCTTGCCTTTCTCGATGATCAATGTATTGAGTTTCGAGACATCAGCCTTCGATGGTCAGATACATTACGACATGCTGCTGCCTTTGAGCATTTTCATTTTCCTCTGGACCAATGATACCGGTGCCTATTGCAGCGGTTCGCTTTTCGGCAAGCATAAGCTCTTTCCTCGCATCAGTCCAGCCAAGAGTTGGGAAGGTAGCATAGGCGGAGGCATATTCGTACTGATAGCAGCAGGTATCATCGGCTATATTGCCAACGATGGCGAAGCCCACCGTCTCAGCATTCTCGGTTGGGAAGGTTTAGGTCTAGTTGTGGTATTCTTCGGCACATGGGGCGATCTGGTAGAAAGCCTCTTCAAGCGTACCCTCGGAGTAAAGGATAGCGGCAACATCCTGCCAGGACATGGAGGCATGCTCGACCGCTTCGACTCTTCGCTCATGGCGATACCGGCAGCAGTAATCTACCTATACACCATCCAGTTGTTTGGATAATACATCTTTTATGAGATAAAGGCCAAACCTATAGTTTGGTCAAGCACAAAGAAAGGCAGGGATTCCTCAAAGAACCCCCTGCCTTTCTTTTTCATATACCATAAAAACGCAAGTAGCTCCGATGGATCACGTAAGTACTTGCGATGACCCATGAAAAAGCTATACACCTTTTTCCTGTTCTTCTTCAAAGCGTTCACCCTTCTGGGCTTCCCACGCCTCATGCTGCGCCTGGGCAGCACGCTGCTGAGCCTCACGTGCCTTAGCCTCAGCCGCCAGTCGGGCTTTTGCTGCTCTTATTCTTGCCAGTTCAGCCTCTTCTTCAGCTCGCTTCTGCGCCGCCAAAGCTTCCTCTTCGGCACGTTTCTTAGCAGCCTCGGCTTCAGCTATCGCCTTCTGGCGCGCACGTTCTGCAGCCTCAGCTGCAGCTTTGGCTTCAGCTTCAGCACGTTCACGAGCCATACGGAGAAGCATTTCCCTACGCTTAACCAGAAGATCAAACATGATGCCCGCAGCCTCATCCGGCGCAACCTTATCGCCTAACTGAGTTCGAACTTCCTGATATTCTGCCAACATCTTATCCCTGCCAGGTTCTCCCGGAAGAATCTGATAAAGTTCGTTGGCAATACCATCAACCGTAAAGCGGTCGGCAAGCATCTCCGGCACAATCTCCTTATTGGCGATAAGATTCACCAGCGAGATAAACTTCACCTTGATGATATGTTTGAAACCGAAACGGATGAGATGAGGTACAGGCGTTTCATAACATACCACCTGAGGCACATCGAAAAGAGCCGTCTCTAAAGTTGCAGTACCACTGGTAACAAGAGCTGCCGTAGCATGCGACAAGAGCGGATAAGTCTTGTTACGCACCAGTTTGAGAGGTGTACCTTTGATAAACTTCTCATAGTAAGCATCGTCTATCGAAGGAGCACCGGCAAGCACCATCTGATAATCTTCAAAACGCTCAGCCACCTCAATCATCGCCGGCAGATTGTCTTTGATTTCCTGCAGACGGCTTCCTGCCAGCAAAGCGATAACAGGGCGATAAGTGTCAAGATTATTCTCCTGACAGAATTCCGTAAAACTCTGATGATATCCCGACCTAAACTCCCCTACTTCCTGAGCCGTAGGATTACCTACATAGTGAATAGGATAACGGTGCTTCTTTTCGAAGAACGGCACCTCGAATGGCAAGATTGAGAAGAGTTCAGCGATATCACGTTTAATGCTGCGGATCCGCCACTCTTTCCATGCCCATATCTTAGGAGAAATGTAATAATAGGCAGGGATATTGGTATTCTTTTTCAAGAACTTAGCTATCTTGAGATTAAATCCCGGATAATCTACCAGTATCACTACATCCGGCTTCCATTTCACAATATCTTCCTTGCATCTCTTCAGGTTCGAAAAGATGGTACCCAAATGTAGCAGAACAGGCACAAAACCCATATAAGCCAACTCCTTAAAATGCTTGACGCGAGTGCCACCTTCAGCAGCCATCAAATCACCGCCGAAGAAACGGAATTCAGCAAACTCGTCTATTTTTTTCAACGAGCGCATCAATCTGCTGGCATGCAAATCTCCACTAGCCTCGCCTACTATCAGGTAATACTTCATAATTCAAAATTCTTTAACCAATCATAATCCGTTACATCAATCTTAGTTGGGGTAATAGCGATGTAACCATGATTCACAGCCCACTGGTCGGTATCCGTTGCCTCCGGTTCGTCATTACGGTATTCACCCACCATCCAATAATAATCATATCCATGCGGATGAGTGCGATGATCCACCTCGTTGATCCAGGAGCCATGAGTCATCCGGCAGCCCTTGAAACCCTTGAACGGAGGCAAAGCCGGGAAGTTGACATTCAGACAGGTATATTCTGGCAATCCCTTCTCCAGCACCATCTTAACAACCTTCAGTACCCCATCGCGCAAAGGAGTAAGATCAGCATTTTCATCATAATTGCAACTGCTGAAGGCTATGCTTGGAATATGCTGCATACAGCCCTCCTTAGCTACCCCCATAGTTCCCGAATAATGATTGTTCACGCTCGAATTGTCACCATGATTGATACCGCCGATAATCAGATCAGGCTTGCGATCAGCAAGAAACTGATCCAACGCCAGTTTCACACAGTCAACCGGTGTGCCGCTACATGACCAGACCTCCACATCATTCCCCATATTGTGGCGACGCTTCAGGCGCAAGGGAGTAGTAGCCGAAAAGGCACAGGCGAATCCCGAACGGGCACTTTCCGGTGCTACAACCAGCAGGTCGCACCAGTCTTTCAGAAAGCTCACCAGGGTCTTGATTCCATTGGCATGATAGCCATCATCATTCGAAATTAATACTAACGGTTTCTTATTTTCCATAAAAATATCTTTCTTTTTGGTGCAAAAGTACGAAAAAACCTTTAAAGATAGCGACTTTCTCACAATATTTTTGTATCTTTGCCGAAAATTTACTAAGAAAATGGGAAAAATCATCGCATTAGCTAACCAAAAAGGCGGTGTAGGAAAGACTACTACCACCATTAACTTGGCAGCATCGCTTGCCACGCTAGAGAAAACGGTACTCGTAGTGGATGCCGACCCACAGGCAAACGCTTCCAGTGGATTGGGCGTGGACATCAGCGAGGTAGACTGCTCGCTCTACGAATGCATCATCGACCATGCAGACGTGCGCGATGCTATCTACACCACCGACATTGATGGACTCGACATCATTCCTAGTCATATCGACCTGGTAGGTGCCGAGATAGAGATGTTGAATCTCAAAAATCGCGAAAAGGTGATTAAGACATTGCTGCAGCCTATCCGTGACGAATACGACTACATCCTGATAGACTGTTCGCCTTCGCTCGGCCTCATCACCGTCAATTCGTTGACAGCAGCCGACAGTGTCATCATCCCAGTTCAATGTGAATATTTCGCTCTTGAAGGTATCAGCAAATTGCTCAATACCATCAAGATCATCAAGAGCAAGCTGAATCCGAAACTCGAGATAGAAGGTTTCCTGCTCACCATGTATGATAGTCGTCTACGCCTTGCCAACCAGATATACGACGAGGTGAAACGCCACTTCCAGGAATTGGTGTTCAAGACCGTAATCCAGCGCAACGTGAAGCTGAGCGAGAGTCCGAGCCATGGTCTTCCAGTTATCCTTTACGATGCAGAAAGCAATGGAGCCAAGAACCATCTGGCCTTGGCAAAGGAGATTATCAACAAGAATAGTTAAGATTTGGAAATTGAGCCCTTTCAGAAAGTTCAATGTTCAAAATTAAAAGTAAAAAAAATGGCAGTACACAAGAAATACAACAACGGTACAAAGAGCAACGCTTTAGGACGCGGACTCGATGCCCTCATCTCTACCGAGGGAGTGCGCACCCAGGGCAGCAGTACCATCAATGAAATTCCTCTCGACCAGATTGAGGCGAATCCCAATCAGCCACGCCGGGAGTTTGACGACGAAGCCTTACATGAGCTCGCCGAAAGCATCAAGGCCATAGGCATCATCCAGCCTATCACCTTAAGACAGGTTTCTGAAAACAGATTCCAGATTATCGCCGGTGAACGCCGCTGGCGCGCTTCACAACTTGCGGGGCTGACAGCTATCCCTGCATACATCCGCACCATCAGCGATGAGAACGTAATGGAAATGGCGCTCGTAGAGAATATCCAGCGCCAAGACCTCAACGCCATAGAAATAGCACTCGCCTACGAACACCTTCTGGAAAACGAGGGTATGACACAGGAGAAAATTTCAGAACGTGTGGGCAAGAGCCGTGCAGCTATCGCCAACTATCTGCGACTGCTCAAACTTCCTGCCCAGGTGCAGATGGCACTACAGAAGAAAGAAATCGACATGGGTCATTGCCGTGCCCTACTGGCCCTCGACTCACCTTCGCTGCAAATCAAGTTGTTCAAGGAGATACAGAAGAACGGCTACTCAGTAAGAAAGGTTGAAGAGATGGTACAGCGACTCAAGAGCGGAGAAGACATCGAGAGCGGTAAGAAAACCATCACGGCTAAGGCTCAGATGCCTGAGGAATTTACACAACTCAAAAAACGCCTGTCACAGTTTCTCAATACCAAAGTGCAATTCACCTGCTCTGCTAAGGGCAAGGGAAAAATCAGCATTCCATTCGCCAACGAAGAGGAGCTGGAGCACATCATGAATGTTTTCGATCAGTTAAAGCAAGAATAAAAGTGAAACTCAGTATATCACAAATCTGTTTGGCAACCCTGCTGCTTCTGGCACCGATAGGCGCACAGGCACAGAAGTCGAAACAAAAAAAACAAGTGACCAATGTGCCAACCATTGCATCAGCCGACTCGGCAAAAATAGCCATAGACTCGATGCTTAGCGCACAAGACAGCAGCAAACTGGCAAGCCTCACCCAACCTGCAAAGCCTGTACGCAAAAAGCGCAACTGGGCAACTTGGCGACCTGATACCAAGCGTGCCATGTGGTTGGCACTTGTATTACCTGGTGCCGGACAGATATACAATCGCAAATATTGGAAACTGCCTTTCATCTATGGCGGTTTCGTAGGCTGTACATACGCCATCACCTGGAACAACCAGATGTATCACGACTATTCGCAAGCCTACATGGATATTATGGACGATGACCCCAACACCCAGAGCTACAATCAGTTTCTGCACTTGGGCGCCCAGATCAACGAATCGAACATAGAACGCTATAAGGAAATCTTCCGCAAGCGAAAAGATAAATATCGCCGTTGGAGAGACTTGGGAACCTTCGTCATGATAGGCATCTATGCCTTCTCAGTGATTGATGCCTACGTAGATGCATCGCTCTCGGAATTTGACATCTCCGATGATCTCTCGCTCAGAATAGAGCCTACCATGCTGAATAACGGCAACAAGACTGCCAATCCGCTGCGGTCTGGAAGCCTCGGCGTAAGTTGCTCACTCACATTTTAATGCGTGAGGAGTTAGAATACACCTATATATATTATAACACAAAATAGAAATTAGAAACATAGACGAGATAAAACATCAATATGAAGAAAATACTAGTCATGGCAGCAGCGATGCTGTTCAGCTTACAAGGCATTCATGCCCAAACCGACGTTACAGAAGAAACAGATAGCGATGATATCATCACCGTTACCGACAAAGACGGAAAGCAAGAGGAAATCGAAGTACCAGAGGGAATGGAAGATAACCTCGACAGCCTGCTCCACCTTTACAATGCACAGACTTACATGATGGCAGATACAACCTGCAAATACCGCGATGTAAACCCTGTCTTCGAGAAGGAAGTGTATATCGACCGTCTGAAGAGAATGCCTACCATCATCGAAATGCCATACAATGAGGTAGTACAGAAATTCATAGACCGATACAGCGGCAAACTACGCCGTTCGGTAAGTTTCATGTTGGGAGCAAGTAACTTCTACATGCCTATTTTCGAAGAGGCATTAGAGGCTTACAACCTGCCACTGGAATTGAAATATCTGCCAGTTATCGAATCGGCACTCAACCCTAAAGCTGTATCACGCGTTGGTGCCACAGGTTTATGGCAGTTTATGCTGCCTACCGGCAAGCGATATGGACTAGAAGTAAACTCACTCATCGATGAACGCCGCGACCCGGTAAAAGCATCCTATGCAGCCGCCCACTATCTGAGCGACCTGTACAAGATATTCGACGATTGGAGCCTCGTGATTGCAGCTTACAACTGCGGTCCAACCAATGTCAACAAGGCCATCCATCGTGCAAAAGGCAACGCCGACTACTGGAACATCTATCCATATCTGCCAAAGGAAACACGTGGATATGTACCAGCTTTCATCGCTGCCAACTACATCATGAACTACTACTGCGATCATAACATCTGCCCTATGGTAAGCGAACTGCCAGTAAAGACAGACACTATCGTAGTATCAAAAGATATCCATCTGGAGCAGATTTCCAAAGTGCTGAACATCAACATCGAGCACCTGCGCAATCTGAATCCACAGTATCGTCATGATATCATCAACGGATTGAACCATCCGATGGCATTGCGTCTTCCATCTACCCTCATCGGTAGTTTCATCGACCAGCAGGACAGCATCTGTGCTTACAGAGCCGATGAACTCTTCCTGAAGCGCGCTACCGTAGATGTCAATGATGCACAGCCAACCTATAGCCGCCCACGAAGCAGCTACAGTCGCCACAGCGCTTCTTCACGCAGCAAGAAGAGCAGCAAGAAGAGCAGCAAGCGAGATAGAAACAGAAAACAAGGCAGCAAGAGTGTAACCATCAAGAATGGTGATACCCTTTCTGAAATAGCAGCACGCCACGGAACAACCGTTAAGAAACTGCGCAAACTGAACGGCATCAAGGGTAACAGTATCCGTGCCGGAAAGAAAATCAAAGTGAAATAAAAGAACTACGTACGCTGTAGTTTTTTCAGTCTAATTAAGAACATTATTTATTGGAGGGACCCACTATGGATGACCAGAACTTGAAAGACCTCGAAAGAGAGCAGGCTGACAACCAGTTGATTGGCGATGCCTTTCAACACCTGCTTGACACCTACCTGAGTTCGCGACACCGCAAGAAGGTAGATATAGTGACCAAGGCATTCAACTTCGCCCGACAGGCGCACAAAGGTGTGCGCCGCCTCTCGGGCGAACCATATATCATGCACCCTATCGCCGTGGCTCAAATAGCCTGCGAGGAGATGGGGCTTGGCTCAACGAGCATCTGTGCCGCACTGCTTCATGATGTGGTAGAAGATACCGACTACACCGTAGAAGATATCTCAAACATCTTTGGAGCCAAGGTGGCACAAATCGTTGATGGACTCACCAAGATCAGTGGTGGAATCTTCGGCGATAAGGCATCAGCACAGGCAGAAAACTTCAAAAAACTGTTGCTCACTATGAGCGATGACATCCGTGTTATCCTTATCAAGATTTGCGACCGCCTGCACAACATGCGCACGCTGGAATCGCAACCGGCCAACAAACAATACAAGATTGCGGGCGAAACCTTGTATATTTATGCACCTCTCGCCAACCGATTGGGCTTGAACAAAATCAAGACCGAACTCGAAGACCTCAGCTTCCGCTACGACCATCCACAGGAGTATGCCAATATTGAGCATAAACTTGCCGATACCGAATCGCAGCGAGATACCCTCTTCGAGAGTTTTACTGCACCTATCCGCGAAGAACTCGACAAGTTAGGCGTAGAATACAAAATCAAAGCACGTGTGAAGAGCCCTTATTCTATTTGGAACAAGATGCAGAACAAGCACGTTACCTTCGATGAGATTTACGACATTCTTGCTGTGCGCATCATCTTTACGCCAAAGGTGAGAGCAAACGAAGTAAACGAATGCTTCAATATCTACGTAGCCATCAGCAAAATCTACAAGAGCCATCCAGACCGTCTGCGCGACTGGTTGAACCATCCGAAAGCAAACGGTTATCAGGCACTCCACGTTACCCTAATGAGTAAGCAGGGAAGATGGATAGAAGTGCAGATCCGTTCCGACCGTATGGACGAGGTAGCAGAAAAGGGGTTTGCTGCCCACTGGAAATACAAAGAAGGAAACGAAGGTGAATATACAGAAGATGAGAACGAACTGAACGACTGGCTCAGCACCATCAAGGAGATTCTGGACGATCCGCAGCCGGATGCCATGGACTTCCTCGATGCCATCAAGCTGAACCTCTATGCTTCAGAAATCTTCGTCTTCACTCCAAAGGGAGAAATCAAAACGATGCCGGCAGGCTGTACTGCCCTCGACTTCGCCTTCCAGATTCATACCTTCCTGGGCAGCCACTGCATTGGAGCCAAGGTAAACCATAAACTGGTTCCGCTGAGCCATAAGCTGCAAAGTGGCGACCAGGTTGAGATTCTTACTTCCAAGAGCCAGCATGTACAGGAAGAATGGGTAAACTTCGTCAGTTCAGCCAAGGCAAAGAGCAAGATTCTTGCCATCCTGCGCCGCGATTCACGAGAGGTTCAGAAGAAGGGAGAAAACATACTCACCGAATGGCTCAAGAAGAACAGCATCGAGATGAGTGCGTCGGTGGTAGACCGCCTATGCGATTTTCATAATATCCAGAAGCCTGAAACCCTCTTCCAGTCATTGGGAGATCATCAGATTATCCTAGGCGATAAAGATTTCGATGAGTTGCAGGGCAAGCCTAAGAAACAGCAGGCCAGCAGCTGGCGCAATTATATCCCATTCCTGGGCAAGAGCAAGGAGAAGGCTCAAGAAAAAGGCATCGTGAAGCCTCAGGATCTTTTCGTGGTGGGCAAAGACTTCAACAAGAAGAAGCCACTCATCCTGACCGAGGAGAATATCAACCAGTTTATCTTCCCTAGCTGCTGCCATGCGATTCCTGGCGATGACGTTATGGGCTTTATCGACAACAAGAACCGCATCGAAATCCATAAGCGCTCTTGCAGCATAGCAGCCAAACTGAAGTCCAGTTTCGGCAACCGCATCGTAGATGCCAAATGGGATATGCACAAGCAGATACTATTCGATGCTACCATCGAAATCAAGGGTATCGACCGTAAGGGCATGCTGCTGGATGTAAGTAAGGTGATTAGTGACCAGTTAGGCATCAATATCCACAAGATAACAATCAGTAGTGATAACGGCATCTTCGACGGAACCATCGAACTCCGTGTTCACGACCGCGAAGAAGTTAAGACCATTATGAACCAACTCCGAAATATTGATGATCTGCAGGAAGTACAGAGAATCCTGTAACTTAGGAGTTTATGATAATAAAGAAAAGATAAATAATAGAGAATCGCCGGATTTAAAATCTGGCGATTCTCTATGAAATCATACAGATTTCAACATCTTATAAAAACAGATTCAAAACAACAAGCTTAAAAACAATATGAAAAAATTATTCT
Source organism: uncultured Prevotella sp. (assembly GCA_900557255.1). The sequence continues at coordinate 1,462 of USSA01000016.1, read as the reverse complement.
TATCATTTTTAATGATGTTGACCCTGTTGCCTCTGGCAGCAGCCAACAAGTATGACAACCCAGATACCCTGGTAGTATCCCGTGACGGAACAGGCGAATTCCGCACCATCGACGAGGCCATCGAAGTGTGCCGCGCCTTCATGGACTACACCAAGGTAATCTATGTAAAGAAGGGAGTTTACAAGGAGAAGCTCATCATCCCAACCTGGCTCACCAACATCACCATCTGCGGTGAAGACCGTGACCAGACTATCATCACCTGGGATGACCACGCCAACATCCTGATGCCTATCGGCGGTCTTGACTCCGAGGCAGCAGCCAAAGGCAAGAAGATGGGCACCTTCCGCACTTACACCCTCAAGGTGCAGGGCAACTATATCACGCTGAAGAATATCACTATCGAGAACAATGCCGCCAAACTGGGACAGGCAGTGGCTCTCCACATCGAAGGCGACCATATTCTGGTACAGAACTGCCGACTCTTGGGAAATCAGGACACCGTATATACAGGCAGAGCAGGCTCTCGCATCGCTTTCTACGACTGCTACATCGAGGGTACCACCGATTTCATCTTCGGTCCTAGCCTGGCATGGTTTGAGAATTGTGAGATTCACAGCAAGGCCGACAGCTACATTACAGCCGCATCAAGCCCAGCCGGTCAGAAATACGGCTATGTGTTCAACAAGTGCAGATTAACAGCAGCCGATGGTGTAAAGAAAGTATATCTGGGTCGTCCTTGGCGTCCGTTCGCCAAGACTCTCTTCATGAATTGCGAGATGGGCAGCCACATCCGTCCTGAGGGTTGGCACAACTGGAACAACTCTAAGAACGAAGAAACGACAGAATATAGCGAGTACAAGAACCATGGTCCAGGTGCCGCCACCAAGGGCAGAGTAGCCTGGAGCCATCAGCTGAGCAAGAAAGAGGCAGGCAAGGTTACTATCGCCAAGGTTTTCGGCGAAGAAGCGTGGTAAACCACCATCCCCTACCCTTTCAACTAATCATAAAGTTCAAAGCTCAAAGTTCAAAGTTCAAAGTTCAAAGTCTTAAACCAGTCCATCGAGCTGCTTTTTGAGTTCTTTGAGCTGGTCTCTTACAGAAATAAGGGTGTCGAGAACTTCAGAAGATTTCTCGGCACCCGTTCTGTTTTGGTTCAGATACTTACGGGCAGCCGCAATCTTCAATCCCTTCACCTTGATGAGGTTGTAGATGAGCCTTACCTGCTCAATATCCTTATCGGTATACTGACGCACTTTGTTGCCAGCAACCTTCGGTTTGAGAAAAGGAAACTCCTTTTCCCAATATCTCAACGTAGAGTCGTTTAGACCAAACATTTCACCTACTTCCTTGATAGAATAGTACAATTTCGTTGTTTTATCTGGAATTATTGCCATTTTTTCCGTCTTTAATTTCAAAAATAATTAATTTAGTTGCAAAATTAAACAATTCTTCTTATCTTTGC
>USSA01000015.1 GCA_900557255.1 uncultured Prevotella sp. | reverse complement strand
CGCAATGAAAGCTTGCTTTCAAATTGCCGAGTGCAGCTTATCTTCTGCAAAGATAAACAGAAAACTTTAAACCACCAAAGGTTTTTGTGTTTTTCGACATGTTTTTATAGAAAAATACCATGAATTAGTGGTTTTAGGACATGAATTAGTAGAGATGAGTTTACCAAAGTAGGCAAATAGTGCCCGATAGTTTATTTTTTTTAATACACATAATAAAAAAGGGAACTGATATCTCATTACTGAAATTTCAGTCCCCTGAATGTTATTTAGCTAATGAATAGCAAATGCCTGATCTGTTTAAGATTAAGCCTTGCCCTCCATCTGAGCCTTCAACTTGGCGAGTGCATCGATATCACCGAGTGATGTGCTAGCAGCAACGTTGTTGATCATAGCTGTCTCGTTGTTGTTCTTGCGACCGCCGTTTGCACGCTTGTGAGCTGGCTTAGCAACTGGCTCGTTACCCTCCTCGAATGTACGAGAGTGAGAGAGGATGATGCGCTTTGTCTCCTTAACGAACTCGATAACCTTGAAGTCGAGAGTCTCGCCCTTCTTAGCCATTGTGCCGTCCTCCTTAGTGAGGTGCTTAGGAGTAGCGAAACCTTCACCACCCTCAGCGAGAGCTACAACAGCACCCTTGTCCATCAACTCAGTGATAGTACCCTGGTGAACAGAACCAGGAGTGTAGATTGCCTCATACTCATCCCATGGGTTCTTCTCCAACTGCTTGTGGCCGAGGCTCAAGCGACGGTTCTCCTTATCGATTTCGAGAACTACTACGTCGATAGAAGCGCCTACAGAAGTGAACTCAGATGGGTGCTTAACCTTCTTAGTCCAAGAGAGGTCAGAGATGTGGATCAAACCATCAACACCTTCCTCGAGCTCTACGAAGATACCGAAGTTAGTGAAGTTGCGAACCTTAGCTGTGTGCTTGCTGCCAACAGGATACTTAGTCTCAATAGCCTCCCATGGATCTTCCTTGAGCTGCTTGATACCAAGGCTCATCTTGCGCTCAGCGCGGTCGAGAGTAAGGATAACTGCCTCTACCTCGTCACCTACCTTCATGAAGTCCTGAGCAGAACGCAAGTGCTGGCTCCAAGACATTTCAGATACGTGGATCAAGCCCTCTACACCTGGAGCAATCTCAACGAATGCACCATAGTCAGCCATAACCACTACCTTACCCTTCACGTGGTCACCTACCTTGAGGTTTGGATCAAGTGCATCCCATGGATGTGGAGTGAGCTGCTTCAAACCGAGAGCAATACGCTTCTTCTCCTCATCGAAGTCGAGGATAACAACGTTAATCTTCTGGTCGAGAGATACAACCTCGTGTGGATCGCTTACGCGGCCCCAAGAGAGGTCTGTGATGTGGATCAAACCGTCAACACCGCCGAGGTCAACGAATACACCGTAAGTAGTGATGTTCTTAACAGTACCCTCGAGGATCTGACCCTTCTCGAGTTTGCCGATGATCTCCTTACGCTGCTGCTCGAGCTCCTGCTCGATGAGAGCCTTGTGAGATACAACGACATTGCGGAACTCCTGGTTGATCTTTACAACCTTGAACTCCATTGTCTTGCCTACGAATACGTCGTAGTCGCGTATAGGGTGAACGTCGATCTGGCTTCCTGGCAAGAAAGCTTCGATACCGAAAACGTCAACGATCATACCGCCCTTAGTGCGGCACTTGATGTAACCCTGGATAACTTCCTCGTTCTCGAGAGCTGCATTAACACGCTCCCAAGACTTGCTGAGGCGAGCCTTCTTGTGAGAGAGTACCAACTGACCCTTTACGTCCTCCTGGTTCTCTACATAAACCTCAACCTTGTCGCCTACCTTGAGGTCTGGGTTGTAACGGAATTCTGAAGCAGGGATAATACCATCGCTCTTGTAACCGATGTTTACGATAACCTCTTTCTTGTCTACAGAGATTACTGTACCCTCTACAACCTGGTGTTCTGTTACCTTGTTAAGAGTTTCGTCATAGGCCTTCTCGAGGTCTGTTTTGCTGACGTTTGCGCTTGTGCCATTCTCAAACTCATCCCAATTGAAGTCGTCCAATGGCTTTACGTTCTTTAAATCTGACATAAAAAATAATTAAAAAATTAAAATTAATAAAGTTTGACTTTATGTGAATTGTATAAATCGGGCGCAAAATTACTCATTTTCTTTGAGTTACAGGAATTTACTCTTGATTTTCTTCTTTTTGTTAGTAATATTTAACTAAAATCGCTATTTTTGGTGAGTTCCTTCGGGGGAATACATAAATATATATAATACGCATAACCTTTCAATATTCTGATAACTTCCTCCTCGATATTTCTTCCTGTGATGTTCTTCTCTGTTATCCGTGTTTTCATCTAATTCTATGATAAAAATGAAGAGGGAAGAAAAATAATGGCGAAAGAAAAAAAACGGACGAAATTTTCATTTGTATGAAAAATGAGTTAAATTCATTAAAAAAAAATACCGAAATGTTGGCGATTACAAAATAATTGTTACCTTTGCGTTCAAAATGTAATGAATATAATAAAATAAATGATATGACACTAGTCATCCTTGCCATACTGATACTGGCATATATTCTCATTGCAACCGAGAATATTACCAAGGTGAACCGTGCTGCCGTAGCCATCTTTGCTGGAACGGTAGGATGGGTTCTCTATATCTGTTTCGGTATGGACTTCGTGACCAGTGAGCACTCTTCTGATTATTCGCGCTATCTGAATCTCGGAATGTGGAACGAGATAGAATCCACCAGTACAACGGTGAAGTATTTTATTGCCCGTAACATCTTCCTTCCTTATGTGGGTAGAGCAGCAGAAATCGTACTTTTCCTGCTTGCTACTATGACGATAGTTGAAATTCTCAATAACAATGGTTGCTTCGATTTCATACGCCAGTTGTTACGTACCCGAAGCGCCAAGAAAATGCTGTGGATTCTCGCTGCCGTAACCTTTGTTATCTCGGCAAATCTCGATAATCTTACTACAACAGTGATGATGCTTACGATGATGCATGGGGTAATTCCAAACCGTCGTCAGCGCATGGTGTATGGAGGTGCCATTCTTCTTTCTGCCAACTGTGGCGGAGCTCTTACCGTTATCGGAAATCCGGAAGGACTGGTGATGTGGAATATGGGTGCTGTAACGGCTACTCATTATTTCCTGTCGCTTCTGCTGCCATGTCTTGCAGCCTGGCTCATTCCGTTGTTGTTGATGCAGCGCATGCTGCCTGAAAGAGTAGAGACAGAATGGATTGCTATGCCATACCGCGGGGATGATACCCGTCTCAATGTATGGCAGCGCTTGCTGATGCTCTTTGTGGGCATCGGTGGATTGTGGTTTATCCCTACCTTCCATAATATTACGAAATTAAGTCCTTTCCTCGGTGCGCTCTGCGTATTGGGCGTACTTTGGATCGTGAACGAGATATTCAATCGTAAACTCATGAATATGGATGCGATGGCTGACCGTCGCACTCCTAGAGTGTTCCAATACGGAGTCGTCCAGATGATTCTCTTCGTGATGGGTATCATGCTTGCCATCGGAGTGGTGAAGGAGACCGGCGCTTTTGACGATTTTGCTACTCTTCTCAACTCTGTCGGTATGGATGATAAGCGTCCTGGCGTGCTGTTGCATGGCGTCTTGGCTGGTATCATCAGTACTGTACTTGACAACTTTGCTACAGCCATGAACTTTTTCTCCCTTCATGATCTGCCAAATGTGAATGATCCTTCATTCAGCATGCTTACTGATTATCATACCAATGGTATCTACTGGCAGATGATTGCATATTGCGTAATGGCTGGTGGTAACGTTCTTGGTATCGGTACAATCAGCGGTCTTGCCCTGATGAAGATGGAACGTATGCACATGGGATGGTATTTCCGCAATATTGGCTGGAAAGCTCTGGTGGGTGGCGTCATCGGACTTGCTATCCTTTGGCTTTCCCATATCCTGGTGGCTGGTGCCGCAAACCTAATTATTTAAATCGATAAGTCCAAACAAAGCAAGGGGTATACCCTTGGATACCTACTGTATATGTAGGGTTAATGGATGAAAAACATCATCCTGAGAGGATAATAAACTAACATTAAAAAAATATATATTATATAATAAGGTATAGTTATGGCAAAGATTAAGACTATTGGAATTTTAACATCTGGAGGAGATGCTCCAGGTATGAATGCTGCTATCCGTGCGGTTACCCGTTCGGCTATCTACAACGGTTTCACTGTGAAAGGTATCTATCGTGGTTACGATGGTCTCATCAATGATGAAATTAAAACCTTTTCTACAGAGAATGTAAGCGGTATCATCGGCACAGGTGGTACGATGCTGAAGACAGCCCGTTCTAAGGAATTCATGACCGAGGAAGGTCGTCAGAAGGCATTTGAAACGATTCAGAAAGAGGAAATAGATGCGCTTGTCGTGATTGGCGGTAACGGTTCGCTGACAGGTGCGATGAATTTCGCACGTGAGTTTGATGTATGCTGCATCGGATTGCCTGGAACAATTGATAATGACCTTTTTGGTACAGACAATACGATTGGTTATGATACTACGATGAATACCATCGTAGAATGTGTAGACCGCATCCGTGATACTGCGCAGAGCCACGAGCGTATCTTCTTTATCGAGGTGATGGGCCGTGATGCCGGTTTTCTGGCGCAGAATTCAGCTATCGCCAGTGGAGCAGAGGCAGCTATCATTCCAGAGGATTCTACCGATGTAGACCAGTTGGCTCAATTCATGGAGCGTGGTATCCGTAAGTCTAAGAAGAGTTGTATCGTCATCGTGTCAGAGAGTCCTAAGTGCGGTGCTCTTTATTATGCCGACCGTGTGCGCAAGGAGTTCCCTGAGTTTGATGTACGTGTATCTATCCTGGGTCACTTGCAGCGTGGCGGCCGTCCATCAGCCCGTGACCGTATTCTTGCGAGCCGTACCGGTTGTGGTGCCATCGAGGCTATCATGCAGGGACAGCGCAATGTGATGATTGGTGTACGCAATAACGAGGTGGTATACGTTCCGCTTTCTGAAGCCATCCGCTCAGATAAGCCATTCGACCGTAAACTGATCAAGGTTTTGGACGAGTTGAGTATCTAATTTATAGAGATAAGGGTAAGAAGAGAGGAGTTTGGACTCCTGACTTCTTGCTTTTGCATAGGAAAATGGTTTAAAGGGAACTAAAAATGGTTTAATAAGGTATAAAAGCCGAATAAAACTTTTAATTAATTTGTGGTTTCCATAAATTGTTGTTACTTTTGCAGTCAAGAATAATGTAAATATATATAATTTTTAAACTAATAAGCTTATGTCACAAATTAACGGACGTATCTCTCAGATTATCGGTCCTGTTATCGACGTTTACTTCGATACAAAGGGCGAGAATCCAGAGAAGGTGCTTCCTAAAATTTATGAAGCTCTGAAGGTAAAACGTCCAGACGGACGCGAGCTTGTCATCGAGGTGCAGCAGCACATCGGTGAGGATACAGTTCGCTGTGTCGCTATGGATAATACTGACGGTTTGCAGCGCGGCTTGGAGGTTATCCCTACAGGTAACCCAATCCAGATGCCAGCCGGAGAGCAGATCAAGGGTCGTATGATGAATGTCATCGGACAGCCTATTGATGGTATGAATGAATTGGACATGAAAGGTGCTTATCCTATCCACCGTGAGGCTCCGAAGTTTGACGAACTTTCTACTCACAAGGAGATGCTTGCTACCGGTATTAAGGTGATCGACCTGCTCGAGCCTTACATGAAGGGTGGTAAGATTGGTCTTTTCGGTGGTGCCGGTGTAGGTAAGACGGTGCTTATCATGGAGTTGATCAACAACATTGCCAAGGGACACAACGGTTACTCTGTATTTGCCGGAGTAGGTGAGCGTACCCGTGAGGGTAACGACTTGATTCGAGACATGCTCGAGTCTGGTGTTATCAAGTATGGCGAGAAGTTCCGTAAAGCGATGGAAGAAGGTAAGTGGGATCTCTCACTTGTCGATCCTGAGGAACTTGCCAAGAGTCAGGCTACCCTGGTATATGGTCAGATGAATGAGCCACCTGGGGCACGTGCTTCTGTTGCTCTCTCTGGTTTGACCGTAGCTGAGGAGTTCCGTGATCACGGAGGTAAGAATGGTGAGGCAGCAGATATCATGTTCTTCATCGATAACATCTTCCGTTTCACCCAGGCTGGTTCTGAGGTATCTGCGCTGTTGGGTCGTATGCCATCAGCCGTAGGTTATCAGCCAACGCTGGCTTCTGAGATGGGTGCCATGCAGGAGCGAATCACTTCTACCAAGAATGGTTCCATCACCTCTGTACAGGCCGTTTATGTGCCTGCCGATGACTTGACCGACCCTGCTCCAGCTACCACCTTTACTCACCTGGATGCTACCACTGAGCTTTCCCGTAAGATTGCATCTCTCGGTATCTATCCTGCCGTAGACCCGCTGGGTTCTACCTCTCGTATCCTCGACCCGTTGATTGTGGGCAAGGCGCACTACGATTGTGCACAGCGAGTAAAGCAGTTGTTGCAGCGTTATAATGAGTTGCAGGATATCATCGCCATCCTCGGTATGGATGAGCTCTCTGATGAAGATAAGTTGACCGTGAACCGTGCACGCCGTGTACAGCGTTTCCTGAGCCAGCCATTCACCGTAGCAGAGCAGTTTACCGGTTTGAAGGGTGTGATGGTTCCTATCGAAGAGACTATCAGGGGCTTCAACGCCATCCTCGACGGTGAGGTAGATGACCTGCCAGAGCAGGCATTCCTCAACGTAGGTACTATCGAGGATGCCAAGGAGAAGGCTAAGCAGTTGCTCGCAGCAGCACAAGGATAATCCTGGAGAGTGAAGAGTGAAGAGTGAAGAGTGAAGAATCCAAATGCTTGGTCGTTAGAGATTTAGACACGAATCATTTAACACTTAACACTTAACACTTAACATTAAAAAACAAGGATTATGTTACAGCTAAAGATAGTATCTCCTGAGAAAGTAGTCTTTCAGGGTGAGGTAGAGAGCGTACTGGTTCCGGGAACCCTCGGCTCGTTCGAGATTCTCAAGGATCACGCGCCTATCATCTCTTCGCTCGAAGTGGGCAAGGTGGAATACACTACCAAGGAAGGCAAGCAGGTAATGAACATCAAGGGCGGATTCGTGGAATGTAAGAAAAACGAAGTAAGCCTTTGCGTAGAAGTTTAGATAAGTGATTAATTTTTAGTGATTAATTATTAGATAATGGAAAAAGACGAAAAGTTGCGCTTGCAGACTATCAGACAGGCGAGTATCAGGTATAAGCAGATTTCTTTGTGGCTTACAGCAGCAGTGGCTCTTGCCGTGCTCTTTGCCTGTAGATTGTCTGCTCAATGCGATGATATGATAGCCCAGGTTGTTAACCCGCTGGTAGTGAGTGCGATATTCTCACTCGTTGCAAGTACTGCTTATGGTGAAGCATGGAAGGCTGTTGCAAAGTCATCGCCAGCCAATCTCGCCAAGTTCTATCTGGCGGCATTGGTCTTGAAGCTGATGGCCGGTACATTGGTGTTCCTCATCTATGTGCTGGTATGCGACAAGCAGAACATTCTGGGCTTTACCGCCATCTTCGCCCTTTTCTATGTCGTACTTCTCGTGTTCGACTGCATCTACTTCGCTCGGGTAGAGAAAAAGAACCGTCTTTCATAAGCGGTTCTGAAATAAATAATTAATAAACAAAAGTAAGAATTAAAGAATATGAAACATCTCAAGCAATTCCTCTTGATGGCGATGCTGCTCTTCACGCTGGCACCTCTGCAGGTATCGGCTAAGGAGAACATCGATGTGAAAGAGATATTGTGGGGTCATATCAAGGATTCTTATGAATGGCATATCACCAAGGTGGGAGATCATCCCGTAGTGATTCATCTGCCAATCATCGTTAACACCACTTCGGGCTGGCACGTGTTCTGCAGCAGCGAATTCTCGGAAGAGAAGGATGCCAATGGAGACCGTCCGGGACCTTTCAACCTGGTGATCAAGAACGCTGATGCGCAGGCGAATCCCAACAAGATAGTAGAGAAGGTGGGAGGCCAGGAGGTTCGTCCGCTTGACATCTCCATCACGAAGACCGTTTGCGTGCTCTTCATCGATGCTATCATCCTGTTGCTCTGTGTCCTGATACCAGCCCGCTGGTGCAGGAAGCACAAGGTGGATGACCCTGCACCAAAGGGATTTGTGGGACTGATGCACATGTTTATCATGTCGGTATATACCGATGTAATTGAGGCCACCCTGGGTAAGGAGGCGCCAAAGTACGCACCATGGTTGCTTACTTGCTTCTTCTTTATCTTCGTGGCGAACATCATGGGTATCGTACCATTCCCTCCAGGTGGTGGTAACCTGACGGGTAATATCGCCTGCACCGTATTCTTCGGTGTAACGACATTCCTCATCACCAACTTCACCGGTACCAAGGAATACTGGAAGGATATCTTCTGGCCTGAGGTACCAACCTGGTTGAAGGTCCCTGTGCCACTGATGCCATTCATCGAGCTCTTCGGAATCTTTACGAAACCGCTGGCTCTGATTATCCGACTCTTCGCCAACATGATGGCGGGTCACGCCATCGCACTTTCGTTTGCGGCTATCATTTTCATCATGTTCAACATCAGTGAGAATGCTATCGCCAACTATGTGGCAGGTACGGGTATGACAATAGTAAGTGTTGCGATGAGCGCCTTTATGATGCTCCTCGAAGTATTGGTAAGCTACATTCAGGCATTGGTATTCACCATGCTGAGTGCAGTATTCATCTCGCTGGCTCATGTAAAGTCTCATGAGGCTGAGCCAGAGGTAGTGAAGTAGTTTATAGATTATAGATTACGGATCTAATTTCATTCAGATAATAAACAAAGAAAATATAAACAACTTAAATTATTAAGATTATGTTATCACTTTTATTAGCAGCAGAGATTGCAAAGTTGGGTGCCGCAGTAGGTGCAGGTTTGGCCGCTATTGGCGCAGGTATTGGTATCGGTCGCATTGGTGGCCAGGCTATGGACGCTATGGCTCGTCAGCCAGAGAAGATGGGCGACCTCCGTTCTTCTATGATTATCGCAGCTGCGTTGGTTGAGGGTGTTGCGTTCTTCGCTGTCATCATCGCCATCCTGGCAATCGTTATGTAATCATCTCATCTGTCACTATCATCTGCCCCGATTAAAGGAAGTCTCAGGCATCAGCCTGATGTCTTTCCGGGGCATGATAGAGATGATTCTAGAGTTAGTTAAAATAAAACGTTTAAGTAAAACTTTAACCAGTATATATGGATTTATTAATTCCTGATAGCGGTTTGCTCTTCTGGATGACGCTGGTCTTCATCATCGTCTTCATCATTCTTTGGAAGGCTGGATTCCCAGCCATCATTAAGATGGTGAACGGGCGCAAGGCTTTCATCGATGAAAGTCTGAAGAAGGCTCACGAAGCCAACGAGAAGCTTGCCAATATCCAAAAAGAAGGTGAATCCATCTTGCAGGAAGCTCGCGAGAAGCAGGCTGCCCTCCTCAAGGAGGCTGCCGAAACCCGCGATGCCATTGTAGAGAAAGCACAGGATAAAGCACGCGAAGAAGGCGCACGTCTCCTCTCTGATGCCAAGAAGCAGATTGAGACCGAGAAGCAGAACGCCATTCGTGAAATCCGAGGCCAGGTAGCCGAACTCTCTGTTCAGATTGCAGAGAAGGTGCTCAAGGCTAAGCTCTCTGACGACAAGGCACAGATGGATATGATAAATCGACTGCTGGACGAGGTTTCTTCTGACAACAAATAGTAAAGCTTATGGATATAGGTGTAATATCGGTGCGTTATGCCCGTGCCCTCATCAAGGCTGCACTCGGCATGAAGCTCGAAGATCAGGTCTACCAGGAGATGCAGACGCTCTTTAAGAGCTACATCGACGTGCCTGAACTGAGATTTACGATAGACAACCCTATGCTTTCCAAAGACAAGAAAGAGGCACTTCTCATCACAGCCCTGGGCAAAGAGCCTACGGAACTGAGCAAGAAGTTTATCGCTCTTGTCTTGAAAGAGGATAGGGAGAGCACCCTGCAATTCATGGCTGCTTCGTATATCACTCTTTACAGGAAACAGAAGAACATCATCCGCGGTAAGCTGATCACCGCCACTGCCGTTGACGCCTCTACGGAGGACAAGATGCGCAAGATGGTGGAGCAGAGAACGAAAGGTACTGTGGAGTTCAAGACCGAGGTGAACCCTGAACTGATTGGTGGTTTCATCCTTGAGTATGATACTTACAGAATGGATGCGAGCGTAAAGACTAAGCTCAACAACATTCTGACACAGCTCAAAAAGTAAAATTAATTAAAGTAAATAACAAAATGTCAGATAAAATTAAACCAAGTGAGGTGTCTGAGGTTCTTCAGCAGCAGCTCCAGGAGGTTAATGGCTCTCAGCAGTTTGACGAGGTGGGTACCGTGCTTACCGTCAGCGATGGCGTGGCTCGTATCTATGGTCTGCGCAATGCCGAGGCTAATGAACTTCTTGAGTTTGAGAACGGAACCATGGCTATCGTCATGAACTTGGAGGAAGACAATGTAGGTTGTGTCCTCTTAGGTCCTACAGCTGGCATCAAGGAGGGACAGAGCGTGAAGCGTACACACCGTATCGCTTCTATCCGCGTAAACGACAACTTCCTCGGACGTGTCGTAAACCCTCTGGGTCAGGCTATTGATGGTCTGGGTGACATCGACCTCACCGATTCTTTCGAGATGCCTTTGGATCGTAAGGCACCTGGTGTAATCTATCGTCAGCCAGTAAAGGAACCTCTTCAGACTGGTTTGAAGGCGGTAGACTCTATGATTCCAATCGGTCGTGGACAGCGTGAGTTGATCATCGGTGACCGTCAGACCGGTAAGACTGCCATCGCAGTGGATACCATCATCAACCAGAAGAGTTTCTATGAGGCTGGCAAGCCAGTATATTGTATCTATGTAGCTATCGGTCAGAAAGCATCTACTGTTGCAGCATTGGTACAGAACCTCAAGGAGCATGGCGCCCTGCCATATACCATCATCGTAAGTGCTACCGCTGCCGATCCTGCAGCCATGCAGTATTACGCACCATTTGCCGGTGCAGCTATCGGCGAGTACTTCCGCGACCGTGGTTACTCAGCTCTCGTAGTATACGATGACTTGAGTAAGCAGGCTGTGGCTTACCGTGAGGTATCTCTGATCCTCCGCCGTCCATCCGGACGTGAGGCTTATCCTGGTGATGTGTTCTATCTCCACTCTCGTCTGTTGGAGCGTGCAGCTCGTATCAACGACCAGCAGGAGGTAGCCGAGCAGATGAACGACCTTCCAGAGTGCATGAAGGGTCACGTTAAGGGTGGTGGTTCTTTGACAGCCCTCCCTATCATCGAAACACAGGCTGGTGACGTATCAGCATACATCCCAACCAACGTGATTTCCATCACCGACGGTCAGATCTTCCTTGAGACCGACCTCTTCAACCAGGGCTTCCGTCCAGCTATCAACGTAGGTATCTCCGTATCCCGTGTAGGTGGTTCTGCCCAGATCAAGAGTATGAAGAAGGTGGCTGGTACACTGAAGATTGATATGGCTCAGTATCGTGAGTTGGAGGCCTTCTCTAAGTTCTCTAGCGATATGGATGCCGTAACAGCGATGACTCTGGACCGTGGCCGTAAGAACGACCAGTTGCTGGTTCAGCCTCAGTACCGCCCAATGCCGGTAGGCGAGCAGGTAGCTATTCTCTACTGTGGTGTTCACGGATTGATGCACGACGTGCCAATGGATAAGGTTCGCGACTGTCAGGATCTGTTCCTCGATGCAATGCGCAGCCAGCACGCTGATGTGATTGAGACTTTGGGCGATGGTAAACTCACCGACGATGCCATTACGGCAGTCGAGGAGACCATGGCTAATGTTGCAGGACAATATAAAGCGTAATAGCCTATGCCGTCATTAAAAGAGATTAAAACTCGCATAGCCAGCGTTAACAGTACCCGTAAGATTACGAGTGCGATGAAGATGGTGGCTTCCAGTAAGTTGCATCATGCTCAGGTAGCTATCCAGAATATGCTGCCTTATGGAAATATGCTGGAACATATCCTCAAGAGTTTCCTGGTAAGTACTCCGAATGTCGACCATCCGTTGCAGTTGGAGCACAAGGAAACCAAGCGTGTAGCTCTTGTGGTATACAGTTCTAACAGCAGCTTGTGTGGTGGATTCAATTCCAACGTTATCAAGATGATGATGCATGCGGTGGACGAGTATAAGGCTCAAGGCATTGACGACATCACGGTATATCCTATCGGACGAAAAGTGGCAGAGAAGGCACAGAAACTGGGTTTGAAGATTGGCGGTAACTTTAATGATCTTGCCGATCATCCTCATGCCAGCGCCTGTGCAGATATCGCCCATTCACTTGCCATGCAGTATGCTGCTGGTGAGCTCGATAAGGTGGAGATGATTTATCATCACTTTAAGAGTGCCGGTTCACAGATTCTGACCCGCAAGACTTTCTTGCCTATTGACCTCAGCACTGAGGCGATAGGAGTGGACAACGATCGTGACCTTACCTCTAATGTGGCTACGGCAAAGGCTCAGGAATATCTGCGCCAAAAGCAGGCTGAAGCTGACGAACGCCAGAGTTCTGAGGCAAAACCTCTGAATGATGACTTCATTGTAGAGCCAGACTTGGAGACTGTTTTGGGAGTCTTGATTCCTAAGCAGCTTCGTCTGATGATTTATACAGCGTTGCTGGATAGCCAGGCGAGTGAGCATGCTGCCAGAATGGTGGCCATGCAGACCGCTACGGATAATGCCGATGAACTCTTGCGCGAACTCAACTTGCAGTATAACAAGAGTCGTCAACAGGCCATTACCAATGAATTGCTTGATATTGTGGGAGGTAGCGTAAACAACTAAGTTTCCTTCCATCTGTATAATGTTTAATCGGGGTAAATCACTTATTGAAAGAGATTTATCCCGGTTTTATGTTTTGTATGCAAATAAAACAGTAAAATTAACGTATATTAAGAAAACGGCTTAAAAAACTAATTTTAGCTAAAGTTGTACTAACATTCTTTCGTTTTTTTTTTTTTTTGTTAACTTTGCGGCGCGTTTGAGAACTAAACCAGGAAATATGAGGTTTAGTTACCCAAATGGGATTGCGGGTACAGCATCGCCTGGATCAGGGTTGCTCCGAACGACAGAAGCTTTACGAGAAGTATACTGTCTCAATCTCCTTGCTGCTTGTGACGACTCGTTTCGACACAAGGGGGAAGAGAAAATGTGTCTATATAAGAATACTTAAAATGAAAGAATGGACAATACAATAAAAGATATCAATCATTCTCTAGGCATACAAGCCGAGACTCTTGGCGAACCAGCCGAGACAGAGGCATCATGGTATGCCATGCGCGTGTTCATGAACAAAGTGGCGCTTTGCCGAGACTTGTTCAACCTGTTCAACAACGGGCTTAAGGATTCTGACCAGATGAAAAACACATTCCCCGAAGATATGATGGGCGATGTGATGGAATATTACGCCCCCTTCGTAAAAGAGAGACAAATAAACAGCCAAGGCAAGAAGATTGTGGTGGAGCGCCCACTCATACCCTCGCTTTTCTTCATGCGCAGCAACAAGCGACAGGCGCTATGCCTGGAGCGGGAACTGTGTGGCAAGGCAAGGCTATATCGCCAGCTGGTGGACTTCGACCCACAGCCCATCGCCATTCCCGAGCGACAGATGCAGATGTTCATGATGGTATCGTCGGGCGATCAGGAGGGGCTGGAATATTTCGAGGATGGAGCCTTCAACTGGAAGAAAGGTGAACGTGTCAGGGTCATCGACGGCAGGTTCAAAGGTCTGGAGGGCGAAATCAAGCGTATCAATGGCGACCATCGGCTCATCGTCATGATAGAGGGAATCTGTGCCGTCGCCACCACCTATATACCAAGATGTTTTCTAGAAAAAATATAAAATCATATGAAATATCGTAAATCATTGCTTTCTGGAGCTTTTTGTACGGGACTTCTTGTCCTGTCAGCTTGTGGAACTCCACAACAAATAGCTTATTTCCAGGATTTTAACCAAAATCCTGACACGCTAATCAATCTGAAAAGTGCGGTGATCACCGCCAAACCAACAGATAAACTCTACATCGGCGTGAAGAGCAAGGATCCACAGATCACACAGCTCTTCAACCTTACGGGAACCACCACCAGTTACTCTACGTCGTCCATCGCCAAGGATGCCTATTATTATACGGTAGACAGCAAGGGCAACATCGACTTTCCGGTGCTGGGCACCCTGCATGTGGCAGGTCGTACCCGAGAGCAGATTGCCGAGGGAATCAAGAAAGTTCTGGTGGAGCGCAACTTGGTGAAGGATCCCGTGGTGACCGTCAGCCTGACAAATCTCCACTATTCGGTGATTGGTGAGGTGGCACGCCCTGGACAGTATGAAATCGAGGACGAGAAAGTGACTATTCTCGATGCCCTTAGCAAGGCGGGCGACCTGACCATCTATGGCACCCGTGAAGACGTGATGGTGTTGCGCCAGGAAAACGGCCACCAGAAGATATACAAGATCAATCTCTGCTCGGGAAATAGCGTGTTCAACAGTCCGGTATATTACCTGCAGCAGAACGACGTGGTTTACATCAGCCCCAACGAGACCAAGGCTCGCCAGAGCACGGTCAATGGCAACAATGTCAGGAGCACGGGCTTCTGGATTAGCCTTGCCTCACTTGCCACCAGCGTGGCAGTACTTATCAAGAAATAATGTAAGAGTTGAGTGAACACTCAACATTCAACATTCAACACTCAACATTCAACATTCAAATTCAATGATTCAGAATAATCAAGCGACGATGCAGAATGCTCCGGGTCGTCGCCCCCAGCAGGCAGAAGATTTCATTCGTCTGCAAGACTTAATGTATCTGTGCCTTGTGCGCTGGCGATGGTTTGTCATCTCGCTCGTCGTCACCCTGGGCATAGCCACTTATTACCTCCTCTCCACGCCGAGTGTCTATCAGCGCACGGCATCCATCCTCATCAAGGAAGACGGCAAGAGCCAGAGCATCAACAGCGATGTGGCCAGTATGTTCTCCGACATGGGACTCTCGGGAGGCAAGTCGAACGTCAACAACGAGTTGATTGCCATCCAGTCGCCAGCCGTCTTGCTGGAGGCAGGCAAGCAGCTCAAACTCGACGTAAACTACAGTGAAGACGGTACCTTCCATCCTGTGGCTCTCTATGGCAGAACGCTGCCTGTAACCGTTCATTTCTATAGCTTGAACGATATGCAGAGTGCCAATTTGGATGTAGAGGTAAAGCATGGCAACCTGTTTTCCATCGTACATGTGAGTGGTACCGACAAGGCTGGAAACGTAGTGGAATCGGACGAGGAGGTACAGGGCAAGCTGGGCCAGACCGTCCGCACGGCGATGGGCTATGTATGCGTAGACCAGGCACCGGGCTATTCAGCCTTCGTCAATGGATATGAGAGCAGGAAACTGCATGTGACTCGCACCAACCTCTATGCCATGACCGACCATATCAAGGCGTCGCTCTCGGCAAGCATCAGCGAGGAGAAGGCAACAGTCATCGACCTGACCTATAGGGACCAGCTCACCCAGCGCGCCGAGGACGTGCTGAACACCATCATCTCCGTATACCGCAAGAACTGGATGGAGGACAAGAACCAGATGACCGTTTCCACCTCCCATTTCATCACCGAGCGCCTGGGCGTCATCGAGCGAGAACTGGGTGATGTAGACAAGGACATCTCCTCGTTCAAGAGCCGCAATCTGCTGCCCGACGTAGAGACCGCCGCACAGCAATACATGCAGAAGAGCGGCGACGTAGACAAGCAGATACTCGAACTGAACTCACGTCTCTCCATGGCACGCTACCTGCGCGACTTCCTGACGGGCAAGGTGGGCAAGAACCAGCTCCTGCCAGCCAATATCGGCATCGACAGTCCGGGCATCGAGCAGCAGATTACCGAATACAACAAGCAGCAGCTGGAGCGCAACAACCTGGTGGCTAACTCCAGCGAGCAGAACCCATTGGTGGCTGACTATGACCAGAGCCTCGCCTCCATGCGCCATAGCATCGTAACCAGTATCGACAACTTCGTGGTGACACTCAACTCGCAGCTTGGCAACCTGCAGGCAAACGAGGCGCAGACCACCAGCCAGATAGCCAGCAACCCTAGTCAGGCAAAGTACCTGCAAACAGTGGGTCGCCAGCAGAAGGTGAAGGAGGCGCTCTACCTCTTCCTCTTGCAGAAGAGAGAGGAAAACGAGCTTTCCAAGGCTTTCACCGCCTACAACACGCGCATCATCACCCCTCCTACGGGCGACATCAAGCCCGTGCAGCCTGTGCGCCGCAACATCATCCTCGTGGCTTTCGTTCTCGGATTCCTGATACCTGTGGTAGTCATCTTTATCCGTGAGAACATGAACACGACGGTGAGGGGCAGAAACGACCTCAAGAACATCACCATACCATTCCTCGGTGAGATACCATACAGCATCAGTCGCAAGAACAGACCAACTCTTCTGCAGCGCATCCAGTTCTGGAAGAAGCCGAAGGAGACGCGACAGATTGTGGTGAAGGCAGGCAAGCGCGACATCGTGAACGAGGCGTTCCGCGTGCTGCGCACAAACATGGAGTTTATGGTAGGCACCCATCCCGAGCAGAACGTCATCATCCTTACGTCTTTCAACCCAGGCTCGGGCAAGAGTCACCTGGCAGGCAACATCGCCATGTCGTTCGCCATCAAAGAGAAGAAGGTGCTCGTCATCGATGGTGACCTCCGCCATGGTTCCGCATCCATGCTCGTGGGCAGCCCTGGCGAGGGACTCAGCGACTATCTCAACGGCAGGACCGATGACCTGGAGGGCATCATCTGCCATGGCGAGGAGTATGGACTGGTGAAGGATTTCGACGTGCTGCCTATCGGTACCATGCCGCCTAACCCTACGGAGCTCCTCTTCACCGACCGTCTGGAGAAGATGATCAAGCAGGTGAGGGGTGAGTACGATTATGTGTTCATCGACTGTCCACCAGTGGAAATCGTGGCAGATACCCAGATTATAGAGAAACTTGCCGACCGCACCATCTTCGTGGTACGCTCGGGCTTGATGCAGCGCAGTATGCTGGGCGACATTGAGCAGCTCTACAAGGACAAGAAATTCAAGAATATGTCGCTCATTCTGAACGGAACCAAGGCTCAGGGCGGCCGCTACGGCCACTACTATCGCTATGGCTACCACTATGGCTATGGCTATGGCTATGGCTACCACTACGGCTCCGACAAGGATGGGGGGGCAAAAATAGGAAAGTAGAAAATTGGATAAAAGAATAGAAAAATATGAATATATTCCGTGAGGCGTTCCGTTGGATTTGCAATCCGACGGCAAGCAAGAAAGCACCATCAGAGAGACTCCCCGGCGGCATCGACTGGCACTGCCACATCCTGCCCGGCGTGGACGACGGATTTCAAGAGGTAAAGAAGTCGTTGGAAATGTTGTGCCTTTACGAAGGCGCAGGCATGAGGGATGTCTGGCTTACGCCTCATATTATGGAAGACGTACCCAACGAGACCACCCATTTGCGCCAAGTATTTGCGAACTTCCAAAAACAATATCAGCAGGACTTCGCCGAGCGAAACCCTGCTGACAGAAAAATGCTCCGGCTGCATCTCGCAGCCGAAAATATGCTAGATGCGCTCTTCGAAAAGCGCCTGAAGGCAAACGACCTGTTGCCGCTGGGCGAGGATGGCAAGCTCCTGTTGGTGGAGACGAGCATCTTCTCTGCCCCGATGAATTTTCATGCCCTCCTGAAGCGCATCAAGAACAAGGGCTACACGCCCGTGCTTGCCCATCCTGAGCGCTACCTCTATATGGAGAAGCGCGATTACGAGAAGCTCAAGTTGATGGGTATAAAGTTCCAGCGAAATGCGTTCTCGATAGATGGGCAGTATGGCAAGAAGGTGCAGAAACGATGCAAGTGGCTCATGAAGCACGATATGTACGACATGGTGGGCTCCGACATGCACCGCCTCAGCATCTTCTGGCAATACTGGTAGAATTAGAACTTAAGGTTTGATTACAGGGTATTTACTGGCAGCTCTGTACGCAGAATGCGCTAGCTACGGCGGTAAGTACGGTGATGATGAAATTGATCACCTTCTTGATGGTTTCTTTCTTCATAGTTCAAATTAAAATTAAAAATTCAACACTCAACATTCAACACTCAACATTAAGCATTAAAGTGGAAATTTTTTCGCTGCATCGAAGCAAGGGCATGCCTTCGGGGTGGTGCCCGGCAAGTCACGATGACCCACTATCTTAGCCTGTGGGAACGTGATCTTGAGCTTGCGCAGCAGATTCCACATTGCGTCATACTGGGCACGGGTAAGGGTGTCGGCAGGACGCCCCTCGTCATCCAGCCCGCCCTCGTAGCAGATGCCGATGGAGCAGCGGTTGTATGGGCGGGCATGTGAGCCCACCTCCAGCAGCTTTCTGAACTGCGTGATGCTTCCGTCCTTGTGGACATAGAAGTGGTAGCCCACGGTGCGGAATCCACGCTTCTTGTGGTCGCGCATCAGTTGCTTGTCGGTGTAGTTACGGTCGGCACGTGTTGCCGAGCAATGAATTACGAGAAAACGGACGCTCAGAGGTGAGTCCATCATCTCGCCGTTCTCTGTGTAGGCGAGCAGGAGATGCTCATTGAGCACCTCCTCGCTGCCAATCGTCATCGGAAATCGATCTTGTGTCATTTTCGGTCAATTGATTTTAAAAACTTGTTAAGGGGATTCGCAATCCCCGGTTACTCAAGTCCTGAGTCACCCGAATCGCTGCCTGGGGCTGTGGTGGAGCCCGAATCGCTGCCCGGGTCAGTGGTGGAGCCAGAGTCGGTGGTGGTCGAAGACTTCTTTTTCTTAGCACCATACTTCTTCAAGTTGGCGTCGAGGTTGAGATTCACAGAGCGGAAGTCGCCCGTGGCGCGGGCTTTCATTCTTACTCCTTCGATGTTCTTAGATACGGTGAAGTCGTCGGCTTTCTCTGCACCCATCTTGTTCTTGATGCTGATGTAGAAGATGGCGAGGTTGTCGAGCTTTACATTCTTGCCCATGAGCAGGAGCTCCTTGATGTGGGTCACGGCATCGATGAGGATGCCCTTGATGGTCCCGGCTGAGAATGGAGAGTTGTGACCATGCATGTGGTCGGCGAGCTCATCGAGATCTACAGTTTCACTAATGTGGGGCTTGGCGTAGTACTTGCCATAAGCCTTCACGTTCTTCTTGTTGTTGTTCTTCTTTAAATCGTACTCAATCATAAGGCTAATAAATTGTTTTATGGTTCGTGTTTCATGTAATAAAGCGCTGCGCAGTGCTTGTTTCTTGTTTACGGTTGCAAAGATACGACTTTCATAAGAGGCTTCTGTACGATAGGGGTGAGATAGGGATACGATGGGCCATAAAACAGGAAAACTCAGTATTATGGCTCGCCCAGATACTCATAGATGAGCAGCGTCTGGCGCATGGTGAAGGTCTTCGCCAACCGTTCGTAGCCCTCTCTTCTCAAGGCTTCAAGCAGAGGCGGACAGTGGTTTACCATTCGCATCAGGTGGTTTAGTGCCACGTGTTTCGACTGCTCCGGAAAGTAGAGCTTGGCAAGCTCGAATTTTTTGTATATCTTGATTTTCATATAAATTTGACTTTTATGAATCGCGGTAATAATACTTAGCGTTTCTCTTGATGATACTTAGCGTTGCTGGCAATGCTGGTTAGCACTTGCCAGAATGCTGCTTATTGTTGGTCAGAACTATTCTGGCTATCCGTAGCTATGGTTCTGTACGGTTTCAAGTACGTTTCTGCGCATTCGTTTGGGCTGCAGATCGCCTCGGTGTTGATTTCTCCCGGATTCTTCTCTATCACGAGCCATCCGTTGCCTTTGGCGCGGTGTACCTTCTTGAAGCCCAGTCGCTGCATCACGGCACTCAGATTTTGGTGACTCATGTTGCGGCTCAGGGCAGGACTTCCGCCTATGCGCTCCATGATTTCCGATGAATAGCGGAACTTTACATATTGAGGGTCGGTGTCTGATTTCGGCACCTTGTAGAAGCGCAGTATCTGGTCTTCCATGAAATTGGAAACCATGAACATGCCGTTGTGCTCCCTCATCACGTCTATGTCGACGGTGGTGAGCCAGTATACCCATCCCTCTTCCTGGTTCTTCACCCGATTAGTTACCTCTTGTCCCAGAGCTACAGCCTGGGAATAGACGTGCTGGTAGTCGATGGGTGTCTCCCTAGGGCTCTCGATATTGTCTACGAACCATGGTGAGTAGCGGCGGTTCTCCTCGTCGGTGATGATCTGTATGCTGTTGCTGGTGCCGCAGAGGGCACCACGGTGCAGCAGTTCCGAACGATACTTGTCGTAGGGGCGGCGGATGGAGAACACCAGCTTGGTGACGTTGCTCTTGAGGGCGCTCAGCCCCTTGCCGAAGGTAGACTCCAGCTCGTCAAGGCATATGAGTGCCTTGCTTGAGAAAGCCTCCATGAAGTCCTTGTCGGTATAGTTGGCGGTTGACTCGTTGATGAAGTACTGGCGCAGGCATGGTGGCAGGATATAATAGAAGAATGTGGTTTTGTTGATGCCACCCCTCCCGATGAATATCAGGATGGTCTGGCTCACCACTCTCGGCGATACCCATGCCACCACCATCGATACGAGCCATTTCTTGAAGAAGTATCTGAACTCTTCCTGCGAGTGGTGGTAGCCAGGGCAATAGTTGATGGTTACCCGGTTGGCAAGCTCGTCGATGTAGTCGGTCTTTCCGTCCCATTTGGGCAGACTCCTGAGATATTCGTCAAAGGGATCCCAAGGCTCGCTGAAGTCGCTGTTGATGATGGCGTGCAGCTTGATGGCGGTCACTTCGAGTCCCATCTCGTCCATCTGGGTCCAGATGGTGTTCTCTATGTTGTCGTCGATGCGGGTCCACTTATGGTATTTGCCTTTGATTATATCGCGACTCAGCACCTCGTGGAATCCCGTCACCTCATTGTGGTGAAACTCGTATCTCATCGAGAGCCACTGCTTGATAACCTTGACAGTCGCCTTACCCGAGAAGCCCTCGCCTTTGCGGTAGAAGTGCCAGGTGCCTAGTTTCTCGGTGTGCTTGTAGCATGATTTCATCACGCTGTCAGCATCGGGATAGTCGGAGCTGAAGTTGCTCTTGGCGTAGGTTATTGCCTCTTCCTTGTCTATGCCATAGCGCACGCACACCTTGCCGAAGTGGAGCACATACTCGTTGTGGGCACCGCTCTCAAACTTGTAGCCCCACGTGTCAAGTAGGTTCTGTATGTGCTGCGCTGCCTCGTCCATCGAGGGTACCCCTTTGCCCAGTGCCACCATCTTCTGGCTGTTTCGCTTGCGCTTGCTGGCACGTTTGGCATATTTCGCCTCGTTGGCCTTCTTGGTGTAGAGCGCCTTCAGGTCGTGGGTGTCCAGGCCGAAAGGCTCTGCGTCCCAATGGAAGTAGGCGGTAGGGTCGTGGGCGAGTCCGCACATCCGGGTGATGTCTACGCATTGCTCGTCGGCAGGCACGCCTAGCAACTTACTGTAATAGCTCATCGCCTTGCGTATGATCACATCGAAAAGTTCCAGTGCGGTCACCTCGTCGTCATCTATGGGCAGGTATCTGGAGATGATGCGCAGCCCCCGTTGGCTCACGGTGATGAATCTCATCATGGTATGAGGGTCGGCGTCCGCCTTCTGTACGACCTCCTTCATCTTTTCTGCAGGAATCTTGTCGATGTCCACGGCGATCATCTGGGTGGTCTTCACCACGTTGCGCAGTTCCTTGCCCCGTCCGTCCATGAGCACGGAGGTAGTGATGCCTGGCATCATCACCTTGGTTTGATGAGCGAGCTCGCTGCTGATGCGCATGTTCTTGCGGTAGTCTTCGGTACGCGCCTGGGTCATGGCGTCGAGGGTGATGATTCGCTGCAGTTCATCAAGACTGATGAGTTGTCTGCTTTCGCTGGAGGCGATAGCATAGAAGAAAGATGGTAATACCATTTCTTGTCTTTGTTCTTGTTCTGTTTTTGTCATTTTTAAGCAAATGATTATAAGTTGTTTTAAAATTGAATCATATAGATTCCGCTGCAAAGCTAAGCATAAAATTTGGCATTGAAATCAAAAAGTTCCGATTTTGGAACATAACATAAATTTATTTAAAATGTTTTTCAAAAAAATCAAAAGTGAAGTCATGGGAATCAAGGATTCCTACGACTACAGACGGGCATGATTTCTGTCCACAAGTGTTTTAATCTTTTAGTCCACAACGTGTTCTGGGCTATGCGTGAAGAACTGAAGGAAGACCGTTTTGAAGGTGGTCTTACTGAGGAGGAGAAGCATTGGGCTTCCACCAAGGCAGCCATCCGCAAGGAGTTCCGGCTGTCTGATGCGTACACCAAGAGTCTGGAGGCGATGGACCGTGATGTTTCCATCGACGACTACTGGGGCGCGATACGTTGGATGGAGTCGTTGGTGGGCGAGGCTCACAGAGACGAGCTGCTTCGTCTGATTGACGGGTTGCTGGAACCATTGTCGCCGAAATGAGCGATTTTTAGATTAGCAAACGAAGCGTGAAGTGTGAAGGGGGTATATGAACTTTAGCGTGAAAAGAGTGTTAAAAAGAAGGCATAACTATCTGATACCCTTTCTCTTTATCTTTTGCGCACGATGTATATACAAAAGTTCTTATACACCCCCTTCACACCCACCCAAACATACAAACAAGAAGAAGTGATCGTAAAAGTCTGTGAAAATCTGACCGAATAGGTCTCATCTTTTGTCCTCCGGACCCACTGACCAGCGGGAAGTAAAGCCAAATCTGTGGGACATCGCTGATACCTCCCGATGTGTTAAAATCCAGAAATCCCTTGGCTATTTCAGATATTTCCCTTATATTTGCAGCATGTAAACAATAAAATAGGGAGGATTTGATTATGTATATGACAAATTCTGTTGAAAGAAATAATACAGTTGTTCCATTTTGGAATGAGATAAAGAAATTGAGTTGGGAAGATAGAAGCAATCTTGCCGAACTTATAGAGTTATCTTTACAAGAAGAAAAATGTGACGATAAGAAGATGCAATCATTTATCGATAACTTAGACGAAACAGCAACGAAAGCCGCTGCCGATTTCGCCTATAAGGAGTCTTTGTCTCAGAAAACGATTCCTCATTCAGAAATTTTGAATGTCGTGAAAGAGGAATTGGGATGGAAATAAAAATCACCTGGTCAACATTGGCAAAGCAGCAATTGAAAGATATAGGTCAGTATGTTGCTGATAATTTTGGAGAACGTACAGCTAATAAATCTTTAGAGCGAATAGTGAAAAAGGTTAATAGCCTGTATGTATTTCCAGAAAGTGGTTCTTTTGATAAAAAATACTCGACAGACAGTTATACCGTACGACATTTAACGATTCATCCTAATGTTGTATATTATATTCAGTTTGCAAATCAGATTACAATAATGGCTGTAGCTCATGAGAAGCAATCGCCCCAAACGGTATCATCAATGATTACTCGCTTTATAGAGCATCATACGAAATAATGTCATCTGACCGAACGGTCTCATCTGTGGATAATGATTGTAGCAGGAAAATCTGTGTTCATCTGTGAGATCTGTGGGACCTCTACGGTGAGGTAGAAAAAAACAATTTCAAAACTAATTTTACTCAATCAATATCTAGATAAGAATCCCCTAAAAGCAATTCTTATCTGGCAGGGACTCTATGTCCTTCATTTCCGATACGAAACAATTATATTGTTAGAAATAACTAAAAAATATATAAAACGAAAAGTAGCTTAGTAGTGTGGGCGCTACATAATCACCCGCAACGCATCCTACAGCTCTCTTTCGGAAACTGACCCACCGAAAGAGACTCAGGATGCTTATTATTCAAGAACTTAAAACAATGCGTAATTTTAATCAATTAAAAATTGCCGTAGCCGGAACCGGTTACGTAGGACTCAGTATTGCTACGCTTTTATCCCAACACCATGAGGTAACAGCAGTAGATGTAATTCCCGAGAAAGTAGATAAACTGAATCATCATATATCACCGATACAGGATGAGTATATCGAGAAGTATCTGGCAGAGAAACCTCTGCATCTCACAGCAACCTTGGACGGCAAGTCAGCTTACAAAGATGCAGACTTCGTAGTAATAGCAGCACCAACAAACTACGACCCAGTGAAGAACTTCTTCGATACCACTCATGTAGAAGAAGTTATCGACTTGGTCCTGGAGGTAAATCCCGATGCAGTGATGGTAATCAAGAGTACCATCCCAGTAGGTTACACTCGAAGCCTATATCAGAAGTATGCCCAGAAGGGAGTGAAGCAATTCAATCTCCTTTTCTCCCCAGAGTTTCTCCGAGAGAGCAAGGCACTCTATGATAATCTTTATCCAAGCCGCATTATAGTAGGTTATCCTAAGCTGATAGAACGCCCTGAGTTCGCAGAAGAAAACGAGGCAATCAGAAAGGTGACCGATGTAGAAAAGATGAAGGATGCAGCCAAGACCTTCTCTCAACTTCTTGTTGAAGGTGCTATTGCATCACAGTCCGTAGGCAATTCAACACTTAACACTCAACATTCAACATTAGAAAACAAGGGCATCCCTTGTTTGTTTATGGGCATGAAGGAAGCAGAAGCCGTCAAGCTCTTCGCCAATACCTATCTTGCATTAAGAGTAAGCTATTTCAATGAATTGGATACATACGCCGAAATCAAGGGCTTGGATACCAAGGCAATCATTGATGGCATAGGCCTTGACCCACGTATCGGAACCCATTACAATAATCCAAGTTTCGGCTATGGTGGTTATTGCTTGCCAAAGGATACCAAGCAGCTTCTGGCAAACTATGCCGATGTTCCAGAGAATCTGATAGAGGCAATCGTTGAGAGTAACCGTACAAGAAAAGACTACATTGCAGATGCCGTGCTCAGAAAGGCTGGTTATTACAGCTATGCCGATGCCAATAGCTATGATGCAGGTAAGGAACATAAGTGTGTGATAGGAGTTTATCGCTTGACGATGAAGAGCAACAGTGATAACTTCCGCCAGTCTGCCATCCAGGGCATCATGAAGCGAATCAAGGCAAAGGGTGCAGAGGTGATTATCTACGAGCCTACATTGGAGGACGGTACCACCTTCTTTGGTAGCAAGGTGGTGAATGATATGGATGCTTTCAAGTCTCAGAGCCAGGCGATTATCGCCAACCGCTATGACCCCTCGCTCGATGATGTGAAAGAGAAGGTATATACACGAGATATCTTCCAACGGGATTAGGAGGTGCCGCAGAGAACTATATGTGTTAAATTATGGTTAAAATGTAGTATGTTTACAAAAAAATATAGGTTGATTCTTGCAAATAAAAAAAATTGTATTTTTGCAATCAAATTACAATAATTATATTAATATATATAGATATTATGATAAGAGATTTCTGGGTAAAAAATTATCTTTCTATTCGAGATAAACAGGAGTTGAATTTCTTGGCAAAGGAGTCTTCTTCGGAACTTGTTACAGAGATAGCCGAAGGAACTTTCTTGTACAAGTTAGGAATTCTGTATGGCTCAAATGCTTCCGGAAAATCAAATATGCTGATTGCATTGAATGAAGTATTTCGTTTGTTAGTTCTACCCAAATCAGATGCTACTCAAAGAATAAATGGAAGCATTCCTTTCATGCTCACCAAGGATGATCCAACCGAAATGCACGTTTCGTTTTATGCCAATGGTGTCCGATACGACTATGATGTAGCATTCAATGACAAGTACATATTGAGCGAAGCACTTTATTATTATCCTAACAAATCAAAGTCGTTGTTTTATGAACGCACATTTGTAGGAGATAACGTGCAGGCTGAGATCAAGTTTGGTCCAAGTCTCAGGCTGCTGGTAAAAACGCAAGAGAGCATCCGTGAGAACACCTTGAATAATCATAGTGTTTTGTCTGTTTGTAGGAAAGCTGCCTTGAAAGAAGATATTGATCCATTCAATATTCTTCATGGCTGGATTATGGAGAACTATCACGGTGTTGACGGTGACGGCGAAAAGGGGATCGTGGAAATCCTAAAGGATGCTTATGCAAATTCTAAAAAGCGTAAGTTCTACAACATCATGCTTCAAAAGGCAGATTTGAACATCTTGGAGTATAAGCCTATCGTAGAAGATCGGTTGGTGCCTAATGAGTTCCGTCAACGTATCCTCATGGAAAATATTCCAGAAGATATGAAAGTAGCTCTGCTTCAATCCACCTCCGATTCCGTGGCATTTGTCAATCACTCTACAAATGGAGATTTTGACATTCCGCTCAGATTGCAGTCAAAGGGTACTCAAAAATATATACGTATTTTAGAGGCATTATATGATATGATAACAGCTTCTCATGTGTATTATCTTGATGAATTAGGTGAGGATTTACATAATGACCTGTTATACTACTATCTCAATGTCTTTATCTTTAACTCCGAAAAATCGCAGTTGATTATCACCAGTCAAGAAACGACCCTGCTTTCTCAAGACCTTATCAATGAGAATAGAGGCGTTGTGTGGTTTGTGGAGAAAAATAAAGAGACCGCATCTTCCGAGTATTCTCGTGGCGATTCTTTCGGGTTGCACAAGAATCTGTCTCTTTATAATTCTTATCGCATCGGACGTTTGGGGGCAAAGCCCGAATTAGGTAGTATCTTTATAAATCTGGAGGATTGATATGGGCAAGTTACGACAAACAGCACTTATCTTGGGTGAAGGACCTACGGAATTTTTCTATTTCAAATCCTTATGCGATGTATTCAAACGCTTGACTATCAAGCCAGACTATCCCAAGCATACAAGTATCAAGGAACTTGATTTGAAAATATCTGAGGGGGTGGCGATGGGATACAACCACATATTCTGCATAATTGATATGGACACGAAAGATGTAGAACCAGAGCGTTCCCAATATCAAAGATTAAAGGCAAAATATGCCAAGCCCATCAATAAACCCAAGAAAGGCATATACTGCAAGGTTGAGTTCTTTGAGACCCACCGCTGTACGGAACTGTTCTTTCTCTACTATTTTCGATACGCATCACGTCCATACGATACGCAAGAACCATTGCTCAAGGATTTGAACCAATGTGTGGAATACAGGAAAACCATCTCCTTCTTCAACAAATCCAAAGGCTTACACTCCTACTTTGAACGCAACGGGGGAAGCCTTGAAAAAGCTATTGCTAATGCCTCTCGTTCTATGGATGAAGTACAAAAGGAAGGTAGGGATTATACTTTCTCGGAGCTTGGTAGGTTGATGAAAAGACTGGCAGCACTCTCAGAATAAATACAAATGTAGTAATCCATGATGAAGAGCAACAGTGATAACTTCCGCCAGTCTGCCATCCAGGGTATTATGAAGCGAATCAAGGCAAAGGGTGCAGAGGTAATCGTCTTTGAGCCAACATTGGAAGATGGCAGCACCTTCTTCGGTAGTAAGGTGGTGAACGATATGGCAGCATTCAAGGCTCAGAGCCAAGCCATCATTGCCAACCGCTATGATGCTTGTTTGGATGATGTAAAAGATAAGGTATATACACGAGATATATTTAGAAGAGACTAGTTATGGTAGATTATAATATTAGTCTAGATGGTAAGACCATCTTGGTGACAGGTGCGGCAGGATTCATCGGCAGCAATCTTGTAAAGCGCCTTTTTAATGATGCTAAGAACATCAAGGTAATCGGTATCGATAGCATTACCGATTACTATGATGTGAACATCAAGTATGAGCGATTGAAGGAGATAGAAGCTTTAGGTAAGGATTGGACATTCGTTCATGACTCCATTGCCAACAAGGAAGCTGTAGAGAAGATTTTCTCTGAAAATAAAATCTCTTTAGTAGTCAACTTAGCAGCTCAGGCAGGTGTGCGCTATAGCATCACCAATCCAGATGCTTATATCCAGAGCAATCTGATAGGATTCTATAACATCCTGGAGGCTTGCCGTCATCATGAGGTAGAGCATTTGGTTTATGCTTCTTCTTCATCTGTTTATGGTAGTAACAAAAAAGTTCCTTATTCTACTGATGATAAGGTGGATAATCCTGTAAGTCTGTATGCAGCTACCAAGAAGAGCAACGAGCTGATGGCCCATGCTTACTCCAAGCTTTATAATATCCCAAGCACTGGTTTGCGTTTCTTCACCGTTTATGGTCCTGCTGGTCGTCCAGATATGGCATATTTCGGTTTTACGAATAAACTGGTGAATGGTGAAACCATCAAGATTTTCAATTATGGAAACTGCAAGCGTGATTTCACTTATATAGATGATATTGTAGAGGGTATTGTAAGAGTGATGCAGCATGCGCCGGAGAAACAGAATGGTGAGGATGGTCTGCCTATCCCTCCATACAAGGTATATAATATAGGTAACAGTCACCCAGAGAATCTTTTAGATTTCGTTACGATTTTACAGAAAGAGTTGATTCGTGCTGGTGTGCTTCCTAAGGATTATGACTTCGAGGCGCATAAGGAACTTGTACCAATGCAGCCTGGTGATGTGCCTGTAACCTACGCTGATACTACACCATTGGAGCAAGACTTTGGGTATAAGCCAGATACGTCGCTTAGAGAGGGACTTAGGGCGTTTGCACAGTGGTACAAGAGATATTATGTGAGAAAATTTAGTTAAAAAAAATATATTCATTGAACACTAATTATGTGATTTTTATGATTGCTTCAAAACAAGATTTAAAAATATATTTAGATGCGGATAGAAGGGCAAACCATATTTCCGGTTTGTCTTTGTTTTTTAATAAGACATGGCGTTACTTAAAGTATATGAGGAAGATAGAATATCTTACCAATTGTAGACAAGGAAAATTGTCCAAAATATTACTCTTATGGTATCGTTACAAGTTTAGGAATCTTAGTGTTTTAACTGGAATCTCTATACCTCCTAACACCTTTGGCAAAGGTTTATATATTCCTCATTATGGTGCTATAGTAGTGAATGGTAACGTTCGTTTTGGAGATAATTGTGTCATTCAGAATGGTGTTAATGTCTCCGATAAGGTCTGGGGGGGCAACATTGTTACCTTGGAGCTGGCGCAAAAATCTTAATAGGAGTTCATCTTGGAAACCATACTATAGTTGGTGCTAATGCTGTAGTTACTAAGTCTTTTGATGAAGAGAATGTCGTATTGGCAGGTGTTCCTGCTCGAATTATTTCCCACAAAGGATTTAAGGATAGGAAAACCGTTTGATAAAGTAGCAAATGATTTATTTAATTCTTATATTATTGTTTCTATTTCCCGTATATGCTTGTGATTATAAATTGTGGAATTACGGGAACAGTTATGAGAGAGGGAATACATATAAAGGATATTACTTTTTTCTTTATATTGTGGTCGTGTTGTTCTTGGGACTGAGAAATTATGTTGGTGGCGATACAATCGGTTATATGGATATGTGGAAAAAGATTCCTTTTCTGGAAGGACTTTCTAAATTTGACTTTTTGCACGCCAAGTATGCTCCTATGTGGTATATAACCAACAGTTTTTGTAAAACCATCAATTCTAATTTCTATTCATTCCAAATATTTCATGCAATATTAGTTAATGGAGTTATATTCTACATAGTTAGCAAGTATTGTCAGTATCGTTTTACTGTAATATTCTTCTATGTAGTTGCGACAATGCTTTATTTCAACTGCGAGATTTTAAGAGAGTCACTCAGTCTGAGCTGTGGTTTACTGGCAATGAATCATTATAAAGAAAAAAAATGGGTACAATATTTTTCTTGGAGTTTACTTGCTCTGTCTTTTCACAAGTCTGGTATAGTGTTATTGGTAATTCCTTTTTTGTATAGGTATTCTGCATCAACTATTAATTATAAACAACTTCTAATTCTGTTGATTATTGGTTTTATTTTTAGTAGTTTTTTGCTTAAACATATTGTAGGAAGTTTCTTGCCATTTTTTTCAGATTCTTTTGAGGAATATTCTCAAATGAAAAGAGCAACGATTTTTGGTAGTGTTAGATCTTGTTTAATAGTTTTATTAGTAGCTTATTTAGTGAAACAGTATGAGACTGCTAATAACTGTATGTCTGCGACAGTTATTGTAGGAGCGAAGTTTTATTTGCTGACACAGATCTTAGGACTTTTTCTACCTATTTTTTCCACTCGTTTTGTAAATTACTTTCAGATATATTATTTAATATTATTGGGTGATTTTATCTGGAACCACTATGGAGCGAAGAAAATATTAATTTTTGCCTTATATGCTAATTTTATATTTGGTGTGGTAAAACATCAGGCTAGAGATGTTTCTGATTGGGTAAGTTCCACTTCTCATGGTTATTATTTTTATCAAATATATTACCCATATTACTCAATTTTTGATGATATTCCTTATGATGAGTTAAACCATAGAAAGAATATTTATTATCAAGAGCGTTTAAATCGATTAAAGCACGAATAATGAAACAGCATGTATTGTTAGTAGATTTTAGCTTTGCTAAATATACACAAATCAGTCAGGTGAGTTGCGTTTCGAGTTTCTTGTCTCCACCTATATGGAAGAGACTTCTTAGCTTGTTTACACATAAATTATATTTGGAAGATAATCCTAATTTGGAAAATGTGATCCAACAAATGGATGTTATCATTCTATTTGACACAAGAAAGAATTATGACGAGGTAGCGAGACGTATAGAAAGAGTTTGTAGTCCAACTGCAAGATTAATATTTTATTCTTGGAATCCACTCTGCGAGTCTAAAGCTCATTCTAGATTAAGTGAAAGGTGGATTAAAGCGACTTTTTCAAAAAAAGATGCTGCTTGCGCTGGATTCATTTATGTAGGTTCATTTTATTTCAAAAACGTATTAACAGAAGACGTATTAACAACTAAATGGGATGGGCTTTTCATAGGGCAAGATAAGGGGAGAAGAGAAATGCTTTATAAAGTTGCAAGTTTATATAGGAAGAACCGATTACAGTCGAGAATTATTTTAGTTAATAACCGTAAGGCTTTGTTTAGCAGAAGATATTCTTGGCATATTGATTATAATGTAGTATGCAAAAATGTTCAAGCAAGCAATTCTGTTATTGAGATTCTTCAGGAAGGACAAGAAGGAATTTCTTTGAGAGCTTTTGAATCTATGTTTTATGAGAAGAAATTAGTCACCAACAACCAACATATTGTCAATTACGATTTTTACAATTCTCATAATATATTTATTCTAGGTAAGGATGATGAATCTGGTTTTAAGGCTTTTATTCAATCTCCTTATGTAAAATTAAGTGACGCTATCGTTGAGAAGTATAAAATGGCAAGTTGGTTGAATAGAATGTTAAGTTTATGAATTCAAATAAAAAGAGTTTCCTTAAGACTTCTTCTTATGCCGTGTTTTCACAAGTTGTATCCTTGTGTTGTGGGCTAATTACATCTTTATTGCTTCCAAAAATTTTAGGAATCGAACAATTTGGTTATTGGCAATATTTCTTCTTGTGTAGTAGTTATGTAGGGCTTCTTCATTTCGGCTTTAGCGATGGTATATATTTGGCTTTGGGCGGTAAGAAGTTTTCCGAAATCAACAGGAAACAGTATTATCCCCAATTGCTGTTGGTGTCGTTTCTTCAAATGGTCATAGCCTTATTGGTTGCTCTATATTCGTACATGTTTCTGAAAGGCGCTTATCAGATTGTTTTTTATTTCCTCGGTGTTTATATCATTATTGAGAATGTATATAAGTTGTTGTCGTTTGTCTTGATGGCAACCGATAAAATGCGTTATTATTCCAAGACTGTTGTAATAGACAAGGTGACCTTCTTGGGGCTTTTGTTTGTGTTTCTGGTTCTCTTTAACAAAGATTCATTTGTCAATGTTATTTTCTCTTATCTTTGTGCCCGTTTCATAGCCCTAGCATTTGTTTCCACTTGCTTTGGGAGATTCTTCGATTTCACAGTCACATCCAATTTGTTTGTCAGAAATAATCTACGTGCTACATGTGGAAATATGATAGTGGGAATATCGTTGACAATTTCCAATTTGTTGAGTACCTTCATCATAGGCTCTGGTCGTTTCTTTGTAGAGCATAATTGGGGTATTTCTGTTTTTGCCAAGATATCGTTTGCAGTATCTTTGTCTATGTTCGTTTTGACATTCATTTCACAGATAGGGTTAGTTTTGTTTCCGTACCTTTGTAGGATGGAAAAGGATAAACAAAGGCAGATGTTGGATATGCTAACTTTTGTTATAGGACTCTTTGCGATGGTTTGCTTTATCGGCTTCGTTCCTCTGTCATTGATAATAAAGACTTGGATACCAAAGTATGTGGACAGCCTGAGCTATTTGATGATTTTATGTCCTATAGCTCTTTTTGAGACGCGGATGGTATTGGTTTTCGGTACCTATTTCAAGACGTTCAGAAAGCAAATTGTATTGTTGAAAATCAATTTGGCTTCAGTGCTGTTTGCTGTATTCTTTTATTATCTGTCTTCGAATGTGGTGAATTGTATTAATATGCTTGTTATGGGTATGTTGGTTAGTATCATGTTGAGAAGTTATTTGTGTCAGTTTTATCTATATCGTTATTTGAACGTTAAATTGGATAGGTTTGTAATTTGCATGGAAATACTGACCTCTGTTTTTATGATTCTTGCTTATAATCTGTTTGCAAGTATGTTACTGTTTTCTTTGGTCTATGTCGTTTCTTTGACTATTCTGGCATTAGTTCGTAAAGAGAAAATCAAATATGAGTCCACTTTAAAAAGTGGTTTCGTTTAAAAGTTTAACATACATTCGTTCTTT
>USSA01000014.1 GCA_900557255.1 uncultured Prevotella sp. | reverse complement strand
GGTGGCACGTCGTTAAAGGACGTCAGCGGACTTGGAAAACTGCCGTTCTGGATTATTCATGGAACGGCTGACCGTGCCGTATCGGTTAACTGTTCGAAGACGGTGGTGGAGAAACTGAAGAGCGAAGGTAACGACCAACGACTGCTTTATAACTGGTGGCAGGGAGCTGGTCATGGAGCTCCGGCTCGTGTCTTCTATCTGAAGAAGACGTACGAATGGCTGTTCTCCCATAGTCTGAGAGACCCAGACCGACATGTCCGTCGTGATATCAGCATTGAAATGTCAGATCAGCGCAAGGCTTACAGCGACATTACTCGTGGCGGTGGCGCTCCCGAACTCATTGACGGTATAAGCGTTATAAAGAGTGAAGGCTTCGAGGATTAGCTATCTTAAAGCTGATGTCATAGTGATGGCAAACAAAACAAAATAATAAAAGACAACAAAAGCAACATTATAAGCTCAATACAACACAATATTGATGTCGTATTTGTAGTTATATGTTGCTTTTGTCGTCTTTTTTTTATGGTCTTATCTTACCCATACGGCATAGTCTTCTTTTCTTGGCATTGCCTCTCTTACATCGCCTTTTGCGTAACCGAGAGCCACGTGTCCGATGCCTTCATAGTTGCCTTCGATGCCCCATTCCTTCAGCAGAGCCTTGCCTTCTTCCGAATCGAAAATCTCCTTGGCGCGATGAATCCAGCAGCTGCCAAGTCCTAAAGAGTGGGCGGCATTCATCAGATTGCCCATCACGAGCGAACCGTCATAAATGTATGTGGGACGTTCGCGGTCTGCAAGGACAAGCAGAATGACAGGTGCGCCATAGAAAGGATCGCTCTCTACGCCCATCACACGTGCGTTAAGAGAGGAGAGAAGGTCGCGTGTCTGCTTGTTGGTAACCACTACAATGCGTGGCGACTGCTTTCCTCTACCCGTAGGTGCATACTCGCCAGCCTCTACAATCTGCTTTATCATCTCCTCAGACGGCATTCTTTCTGCGTCAAAGCAGCGTACGCTACGGCGTGTCTCAAGAGTTTTAATTGTCTCGTTCATTATCCTATATGATTTTATCTACCTATATATATAATAATGTATATCTGTAAAAAACGGCAACATCGAATATCTGTATTATTCAATGTTGCCGTTTCTTATAGATTAATTGTATTAATATTGCTTATTAGAGCTGCTCGCTCCAGTCCTCCTGGCTCTTGCGAACGTAAGTCTGGTAGCGGAGCTTAGCCATCTTCTCTGCCTGAGAGAAGAGCTCATCAGCCTCCTTAGGGAATGCCTTCTGTACAGAGAGGTAACGAACCTCACCGAGCAAGAAGTCGCGGAAGTTCTCCCAGTTTGGAGCCTTTGAGTCGAGGGTGAATGGGTTCTTACCCTCATCAGCCAACAGTGGGTTGTAACGCCACAAGTGCCAGTAACCGCACTCAACAGCCAACTCTTCCTCGTGCTGTGAACGACCCATACCGCCCTTACGCTTCAAACCGTGGTTGATACATGGTGCGTAAGCGATGATGAGTGATGGACCTGGATAAGCCTCTGCCTCGCGGATAGCCTTCAATGTCTGAGCATTGTCAGCACCCATAGCTACCTGAGCTACGTAGATGTAACCGTATGTAGTCTGCATCAAACCGAGATCCTTCTTACGGATACGCTTACCCTGAGCAGCGAACTGTGCGATAGCACCGAGTGGAGTAGACTTAGAAGACTGACCACCAGTGTTAGAGTAAACCTCAGTATCGAGTACCAGGATGTTAACATCCTCACCAGAAGCCAATACGTGGTCGAGACCACCGTAACCGATATCATAAGAAGCACCGTCACCACCGATGATCCACTGTGAACGCTTAACGAGGTAGTGATCCAAAGTCTTGAGCTCCTTGCAGATAGGGCAACCCTTCTCAGCGCCGGCAGCGATGAGAGGCTTCAACTCTGCAGCAGCCTCCTTAGAACCCTCTGAATCGTTCATGTTAGCCATCCACTTGTCAGCAGCAGCTACGAACTCAGCAGGAACATGCTCCTGAGCCTTAGCCTCCTCGAGCAAGTGAGCGATGCGCTCCTTCATCTTCTTGTTACCCATTACCATACCGAGACCGAACTCGCAGAAGTCCTCGAACAATGAGTTGTCGAATGCAGGACCCTGACCCTTAGCGTTCTTTGTATATGGAGTAGATGGGATAGAAGCTGAGTAGATAGAAGAACAACCAGTAGCGTTAGCAATCATCTGACGATCACCGAAGAGCTGAGAAATCAACTTAACGTATGGAGTCTCACCACAACCAGAGCAAGCACCAGAGAACTCGAACAATGGCTGAGCGAACTGAGAGTTCTTAGGGCTCTGCTTGATGTCTACGAGATCCTGCTTAGAAGCTACCTTGTGTACGAGGTACTCCCAGTTAGCTGCTTCCTTGACCATATCCTCTGCGTCTACGTTGAATGGAACCATTGTCAACGCCTTCTCACCCTTCTTACCTGGGCAGACGTCAGCACAGTTACCACAACCAAGACAGTCGAGTACTGAAGTCTCGATGCGGAAGTGCATGCCAGCCATAGCCTTAGGTGCCTTAACATCCTGAGTCTGGAGACCCTCGATGCCTGCGAGCTCCTCATCGGTCAATACGAATGGACGGATAGCTGCGTGAGGACAAACGAATGAACACTTGTTACACTGGATACAGTTCTCTACGTTCCATACTGGTACGAATGCCTCAACACCACGCTTTTCGAATGCTGCAGTACCGTTCTGCCATGTACCGTCAACTGTGTTGTGCTTAACGAAGTCAGAAACCTTCAAGAGGTCACCTGCCTGGCCGTTGATAGGACGAACGAGCTCCTTAACGAATGCTGGAGCGTTATCCTCCTTAGCCTCATCGTCAGCGAGGTTTGCCCAAGCTGGATCTACTGTCAACTGCTTGTACTCACCACCGCGGTCAACAGCGCCGAAGTTCTTGTCAACAACGTCCTGACCCTTCTTAGAGTAAGACTTAACGATGAATGCCTTCATCTGCTCTACAGCGAGATCCAAAGGAATAACCTTTGTGATACGGAAGAATGCAGACTGGAGGATGGTGTTGGTACGGTTGCCGAGACCAATCTCCTGAGCAATCTTAGTTGCGTTGATATAGTAAACAGTGATGTTGTTCTGAGCGAAGTAACGCTTTACCTTGTTAGGGATGAAGTTAACCAACTCCTCACCGTCGAAGATAGTGTTCAACAGGAAGAAACCGTTCTTACGCAAACCACGAGTTACATCGTACATGTGGAGGTAAGCCTGTACGTGGCAAGCTACGAAGTTAGGAGTATTTACCTGATAAGCACTGTGGATAGGGCTGTCGCCGAAACGCAAGTGAGAGCAGGTGAAACCACCAGACTTCTTAGAGTCGTAAGAGAAGTATGCCTGGCAATACTTGTTAGTATTGTTACCGATGATCTGAACTGAGTTCTTGTTAGCACCAACAGTACCGTCAGCACCCAAACCGTAGAACTTAGCCTCGAACAAATCGTCGCCACCCATTGGGATTTCCTCCTCTTCTGGGAGAGAAGTGAATGTAACGTCATCAACGATACCTACAGTGAAGTGGTTCTTTGGCTGTGGCAACTCGAGGTTCTTGAATACAGCAACGATCTTAGCTGGAGTTGTATCAGAAGAACCGAGACCATAACGGCCGCCAACAATCAATGGCTTGCGCTCGTCATCGTAGAGAGCTGACTTAACGTCGAGGTACAATGGCTCACCCTCTGCACCTGGCTCCTTAGTACGGTCGAGAACAGCGATGCGCTTAACAGTAGCTGGGATAGTCTTCTTCAAGAAGTCAACAGAGAATGGACGGAACAGGTGAACTGCAACCATACCAACCTTCTTGCCCTGCTTGTTCAAGTAGTCGATAGCCTCGCGAGCTGGCTCTGTAGCAGAACCCATCAGGATGATGATGTTCTCAGCATCCTCAGCACCATAGTAGTTGAAGAGGTGGTACTCACGGCCAGTAATCTTAGTCATCTCCTGGCAGTACTTCTCTACTACCTCAGGGATTGCATCGTAGTAAGTGTTGCAAGCCTCACGGTGAGTGAAGAATGTCTCTGGGTTCTCAGCGGTACCGCGAGTAACAGGACGCTCAGGAGTCAAAGCACGGTTACGGAAGTCCT
This sequence comes from uncultured Prevotella sp., assembly GCA_900557255.1. The sequence goes on along the minus strand of USSA01000014.1, from coordinate 28,973 downwards.
CGATGAACTCTTCCTTAACCAATGGACGGATGTCTTCCATATCCATCTCCTCGATCTTGTGGTACTCGTGAGAAGTACGGAAACCGTCGAAGAAGTTAATGAAAGGAACCTTTGTCTCCAATGTAGCCAAGTGAGGAACTGCAGAGAGGTCCATAACCTCCTGAACAGAACCTGAGCAGAACATAGCGAAACCTGTCTGGCGGCAAGCCATTACGTCCTGGTGGTCACCGAAGATACAAAGTGAGTGAGAAGCCAATGTACGAGCTGATACGTTGAACACGCAAGGGAGCAACTCACCAGCAATCTTGTACATGTTAGGAATCATCAGCAACAAACCCTGAGAAGCAGTGTAAGTTGAAGTCAAGGCACCAGCCTGGAGAGAACCGTGAACTGCACCGGCAGCACCAGCCTCTGATTCCATTTCCTGGATAGAAACTCGCTGACCGAAAAGGTTCTTACGACCTTTGGCAGCCCATTCATCTACATGCTCCGCCATTGGTGATGATGGAGTAATAGGGTAGATAGCAGCAACCTCAGTAAACATGTAGCTTACATGTGCGGCAGCTGTGTTACCATCACAAGTGATAAATTTTTTCTCTTTAGCCATTTTACTTTTAGATAAAATATTAAAAATGTTTTGTATTTTAGTTTATTCTTATTCTAACTTATTCTAATGTTGAGTGTTGAATGTTGAGTGTTGAGTTAGGCTTGCGCCCTTATGTGTCTTCATGCTGATGCCGTTAGGCAATTCAACATTCAACACTCCACATTCAACATTCCTTAATAAATGTTGAGTGTTGAGTTAGGCTTGCGCCCTTATGTGTCTTCATGCTGGTGCCGTTAGGCAATTCAACATTCAACACTCCACATTCAACATTCCCTAATATAGGAAACCCAGAAGCCATAACGGAATCCTGTTGTCCTTACCTACCTCGGTATTGTATCGGGCGTAGATGATGTCGGGATTGTTGCGCACCTTGTTTGGAGATTGCGCATCGCAGATTCTGAACTTCTTCTCACCATCTACAATGAAGTAGTGGTCCTTGCCGGTCTGGCTTACCTTGTGGTCTTTCCAGACCGAGTTGACGAAGAATGTTTCCATTACCTCCTGCTTGTCTATCTTGATAGGATAGATGGCGTACATCAGGTTGGAGTTGTGCATCATCACCTTGGATGGTTTCTTTGGGAACTCCTGCCCGTTAGGGTAAATCATGTTGATGAGTCGCGCATCAGCAAGATACTTGATGTAGTTCATTACCGTAGCTCTACTGGTGTTGATCTCTTCGGCAAGCTGGCTCACGTTGGGAGCCTTGGCACCTTCTACAGCTAGCTGATAAAAGAGCCGCTTGATCTTGGTGAGATATTTCAGTTCGATTTGCTTGATGAGGAGGATGTCTACCTCGGTCATCATGTTCATTGTCTTTAGTAGATTCTCTGTGAAGTTGCGGTTCTCCAGGAAGAATGGATAGAATCCATGATGCAAGTAGTCCTGGAAGTATTTCATCGGGCTCACCTTAGGCAGTATCTGCTTGATGATGTGCTCGTGATTGCGCAAGATTTCATCGAGTGTATATGGCTGGAAACTGTTGCCAGTCTGCAGGTTGATAAACTCTCTGAAAGAGAAGCCTCGCAAATTATAGCTTTTCACGATTCCATTGAGCTCAGGATTCTCTTCCTTCAGTCTCATCACGCTGGAACCAGTGAACACGATTCTTAACTCTGGATAGAGGTCGTAGCATTTGCGCAGCTCCTTGCTCCAGTCCGACTGCTTGAAGACCTGGTCGATGAGAAGGGTTCTGCCGCCGTGGCGAACAAAGTCACCTGCAAAATCTGCGATTCCTCTGCTTTGAAAATAGAAATTGTTCATATTCACATACAGGCACTTGCGGTCAGTAGGGCCAAAGTGCTCCTTGGCATATTGAAGGAGGAATGTAGACTTTCCTACACCGCGTGTTCCCTTTATGCCAATCAAACGGTCGCTCCAGTCGATTTCGTCCATCAGAGTGCGTCTTACTGGTGCGTCCGTATGCTCTACGAGGTATGTATGTGTTCTGAAGAATGCTTCTTCCATGAGTTTATATCGTTTCTAATTGTTTTTACGATGCAAAGGTAATTAAATATTTCTAATTTGCAAACTCTAGATAGCAAAAAGTAACTTTTTTTTCATTATTTAGCACTTGTCTAAGTAAAAATGGGGATTTTCTGCCCTTTTTTGCACTTTTCTTTATATCTTTGCACCATGAAGTTACATATTTTCAATCCAGAACATGATTTGGCTTTGGCTGCAAATCTGAAACAGTTCACCGCGCCTCATGCGGGTAGACAACTTAGAAGTGATCTTGCTTTCATTCCGGCTCTTTGGGCGGAAGAGGGCGACCTCGTACTTGTGGATGATATTGATTTTGCGAAGAACAGGGTGCGCCATTTTGGGGCTGAACTGAACAGCAAGGTTGAGTTCATCACCAAGCCTCAGCTGAAGCATCTGCTCAAGACTGAATTTCTGGACAGTGTTCATCCCTGGGGATGGAACCTGTCGCTGAAAGGTGAGTTGGAGCGTTTGGGAATACCGGAGATTATGTTGCCGACTGATGCTGTATTAAATAAGGTACGCGAGGTGAGCAGCAGGCAATGGGCTGCCCTTCATCTGCAGCGAGGCGTGGAATATGTTACTGAGAAGGCTCACGTCAAAGAACTCATTCTCCAGCACGGCAAAGCTGTTGTCAAGGCTCCCTGGAGCAGTAGCGGGAGGGGAGTGAAATATGTAAGTGCTGAGGATTTCAAGACAGCCGGAGATTATCCTACCTTCGAAAGATGGGTGGCAAACATGATTTATCATCAGGGCGGCGTAACCGTAGAACCCCTATATAATAAGGTGAGAGATTTCGCCATGGAGTTTGAAATGAAAGATGGCAAGGCGCTTTATCGCGGTCTTTCGCTATTCGATACGATCAAGAATGCCTATTCGGGCAATGTGCTCTGCTCTGAAGCTGATAAGGTGGAAATGTTGAAACCGCTCATAAGCGAGGCGCAGCTTGCCGGAATCAGACAGCGCATCATAGGGGTAATGGAGCCAGCGCTGAAGGATATTTACAGTGGTCCGTTCGGCGTTGACATGATGATCTGCACGAAAGGAGAGAAGGATGAATTCTGCGAGGCTGTGCTGAATCAGGAAGGTGAGGACGTAAACAGAACCGGACTGGGCGTGGTTCCTTGCATCGAAATCAATCTGCGCAGAACGATGGGGCATGTGGCAATCGATCTATACGAACATCTTGTGGCTAATTCGAGCGATGAGATGAAGACCAACAGGACGAACATCATGCGCGTGGAATATGATGGAAACAGATATCATCTCAGAATAAAGCCTGGCAGACCTTCGGAAGAGGCACCGCTGCATTGATTTTTTTGTAATGAACATAGATATTTTTTGTTAAGAAATAGTAAAATCGGCTTTTCCCATGCAAGGATTAGCCGATTTTTCATTTTATCTTCAGAACTCACGATTCAGATTCCGATTCGGGAACAGCCTTTTTAAAGAGGAACAGTCCCTTTGGGTTCAGGAGCGTTGAGTCATTAAAATGAAATAATAAATTAGAGAAATATGAACAAGAAAGTATTTAGTGCAGCTATTTTAGCTTCAGCTGCAATGGCAATGACTTCTTGCAGCTCAAGCAAGAATGCACAAAATGAGAACGCAACAAAGGCTGAGAAGATAACGGAGGCAGAGGCTGCCCGTCCGTCGGCAGATGAGGAAATGGACGAGAGTTATCTTATCCTCTCAGAGGCTCAGCAGAACATCGTAAAGAAGAATAATGATTTCGCTTTCAGACTTTATCAGCAGATCAGCGGCAAGGATTCTGAGGTGGTTTCGCCAATGAGCATTGCCTATCTGATGGGAATGCTTGCAAATGGTGCCGACGGCAAGACTCAGCAGGAGATTCTGAAGGCAATCGGTTGCGAGGGCGTGAGCGTGAAGGAACTCAACGACTGTTATAAGGCGCTGATGCTTTCGGCTGGCAAGCTCGACAAGCAGACAACCGTAAATATTGCCAACTTTATCGCTATCAACAAGAATTTCAGACTGAACAGCGATTTCGCTCGTACCGTAGCCGATTCTTATCAGGCTGGCGTGGAGAGCATGGACTTTACCAATTCTAAATCTGCCACTCGCATTAATGACTGGTGCAAGAAGCAGACTAAAGGCATGATTCCTGGCATCATCGACCAGGTAGACCCTGCAGCCGTTTCTTACCTTCTGAATGCTATTTATTTTAATGGAATCTGGCAGGAGAAGTTTGATGCGAAGAATACCCGCCTCGAGAACTTCAGCGGTTACACCCGCGATATTAAGAAGGTGAACATGATGCACCAGAACAAGAAGTTTGCCTATACTGAAAATGATATGTTGCAGGCTGTTGAGTTGCCTTACGGAAATGGAAGTTATCAGATGACCGTTCTTCTTCCTAAGGCCGGCAAGAGCATCAGCGAGGTGATGAAGGAGATGGATGCTGATAAACTTCAGAAGTTGAGTAATGACATGGACCGTTGCCAGGTAGATTTAAAATTCCCTAAGTTTACCACAGAGATGGATTTGTCGCTCAACCAGATTATCAGTAAATTGGGAGCTCCAAGCATCTTCCAGCCAGGCACGGCAGATTTCAGCCGTTTTGCCAATGGCAGCTTCTACGTATCGAAGATGTTGCAGAAGGCAAAGATTGAGGTAAGTGAGCGTGGAACAAAGGCTGCTGCCGTAACAGCGGCTGTGATGCTGACCTCACTGGGTCCTCAGGAGTTGAAGCGTGTAGAATTTCATGCCAACCGTCCATTCGTTTATTTCATCACAGAACGTAACAGTGGCGCCATTCTCTTCATGGGTCAGTTCCTGGGAGAATAATAACAGAGAATTTGCAGGTTCTTAAAACTAGAAAAGCGAAAGCCAAGTCCGTAATCCGGAATCTGGCTTTCGCTTTTTATTTCGCTTTATTCACTTGTTTACTCCTGAAACTTTTCAATGAACTCATCCTCAGTAATGATTGGAATATTGAGTTCATGTGCTTTCTTGTTCTTCGAACTCTGCGAAGCTGCATCGTTGTTAATCAGGAAGTTAGTACTCTTGCTCACGCTTCCCGTAACCTTGCCGCCCTGGCTTTCAATATAAGCTTTCAGCTCGTTGCGGTTCTTGTAATGATGCACATCTCCGGTTACGACGAAAGTCAGTCCCTGGCATTTATTTCCCGTTTCTACAGGCTCCTGCTCCTCGATAATCAGCTCGGACAGCAGATGCTGCACATGCTGGAAATGAACATCATCCTTGAACCAGGCGATAAACTTGGCACTCTTTTCAGGTCCAATACCATCAATGCTTGCAAACTCATCATCGAACATGCTCAGGCGCGCCGTTTCTATCAGTTCCTTCACCTTGTAACGGCTGAGCAGTTTTTTAGCCACATCGCCGCCGCAGAGCGGAATATTCAAGGCGTAGAGTAGATGACGGCCATCAGTATGGCGGCTTTTCTCTACACTCTCCAGAAGATTGCTTACGCTCTTCTTGCCAAATCCTTCGAAACAGGAAATCTCGAATGCGTAATTCTTCAGTTTGTAGAAATCAGCATATTCTCTGATAAAACCATGATTGATGAATTTCCAGACAGTCTGTTCTGAGATTCCGTCAATATTGATTCCTTCCTTGCTGACGAAGCGGGCAAATTTCTTAAGTTGTTTGGCTGGGCAGGCTGCATTGGTGCAATGGAGAGTCTTGGTGCCGCTCTCACTCTCGCGCACTACGGCTGGCGCATGGCAAACCGGACATTCAGCGGGAATGACGAAACTCCCCACAACCTCTGTAATATTGATTACCTTCGGGATAATCTTGTTGGCCTTGATAACCTGCAGTCTGGTTCCCTTGTCGCCAATGCCCAGACGCTCGCATTCGCTTACATTGCAGAGCGAGGCACGCTGCACGGTGGTTCCTTCCAGTTCTACCGGTTTGAAAACAGCTACAGGCGTGATGGTGCTGGCTGCGCACGACCATTCGATGTGGTCGAGTTCTGTTTCAGCATGCTCGTCTTGCCATTTAAAGGCAAATCCTGCCCTCGTAGCGTGGTGGCCTGTAACCGACCCCGTAGCTGCATAAACCGTATCATCGTAGCAAATCACCAGTCCGTCTACCGGAAAAGGATTCTTCTTGCTTGTCACCTTCTCCGTAAACTTGTCTATTTCCAGCTGGATATTTTCTGTGGTAGGGTGGTCAATACGCTCTCGTTCTACAGGATTCATTCCCAGGTCTTTCAGCATCTGCATGCGTTCGCCCCATGAGGTAAGTTCCCGCTCAGTATAAACCAGGGTGAACGGAATCCATTGGATGTGGCGCTGCTTCACCTCATCAATATCCTTCAGCGTGAGTGAGCCTGAAGCGAGGTTTCGTGGATTGGCGTAATCGCCTTCGCTTTCGATGATGAACTGTTCGAAATCAGTATACGAAATGACGGCTTCTCCTCTTACTACAAGATGTCCTTTCTCTGAAATGGTAGCAGGAATGCCTGAAATGGCTGGAGCCAAGTGGGTAATGTTGGTGCCGATGTGTCCGTTACCGCGGGTAACGATTTTGGTGAGTTTTCCGCCGTCATAGGTTACTACGAGGGTCAGTCCGTCCAGTTTCCATGAAATCCAGATAGGGCGGTCTTCTGCCCATTTTACAAGATCACTTACCTGTTTGGTCTTTGCCAGAGAGAGGGCGGCAAATTCATGCTCCTCTTTCTTTCCTACGATAGAATCTTCTGACACGCGATTAGTAGGGGAGTCAGGCAGAATTTCGCCTGTTTCCTCTTCCAATCTCTTGAGCTGGTCGAAAAGGGCGTCCCACTCATAGTCGGTCATGAGTTCGCCTTTTCCGTTATAATAACTATCCGAAGCTTGGTTGAGTCTTTCAACCAAGCTCTTCATCTGCAATAGTTTCTCTTCCATAATGAATGTTTGAGGATGTTTATCAAATGTTGTGTTTTTCGATGGCCAGAAATTATTCTGCAGGTTCCATGGCTATGGAGAGTTTTTCAAAGGCGAAACGCTGACCTCTGTTTCCTCCATAGTTTACACGTCCGCAGATGCAGAAACCCATCGAAGACAGAAGGTTAATCATCGGCGTATTGTCAAAGTTGGTGTCAACCTTGATGCTAGGTATTTTTTCTACCTCGCACATGCTGTTCACCTTACTGATGAAAATACGCGCTAAACCTTCACGCTGGAAACTAGGCAACGTGGCAAAGCGATGTATTACATAATAATCGCCATCGGTAATCCAGTTGCCTACTAATTTCTTATATTTGGGTTCACCATTCAATATGACTGCTCCATAGACAACCACCTCTTCGTTTACAGTTAGAACGAAGGCGTTGCCATTTTCTATGTCTTTTCTGATGTCTTTTTCTGATGGATATTCCTCAGTCCATTGGTGACGTCCCGATTCTATCATACTTTGGCGAGCCTGGTCGATGACTTTCCAGCAAGCAGCAAAGTCCTTAATATACGCCTGTCTGAAGTTTGTCTTCATATTAATTACGCTTTTATTATTCGGGTGCAAAATTAACAAAAAAAAACGAATTAAACTAAAAAACGGAGGAAAAACTTCACTTTTTTGTTCGTTTTCCTCCGTTTTTCGTGTTTTCTGCTCATTTTGAGCTATTTTTCCTTTGCTTTTTGCTAAGAACTGGGCAGAATAAGATTCTGCAATATTTGTTCTGAAGATAGACTTCTGTTCTGCTTGTCTACTTCTTTAATCTGTTTTATGCCAGACATTTGTCGAGCTCAGCAATGATAGCATCTTTCTGTTCCTTGATATGCTGACCGATGAATACGATTTTTATCATGCGGTCGCCCAATTCCTGATCCCATTCCTTCTGCAGCTGTGGGTTGTTCATCAATACCTGGGCGAGTTCGTCTTTCGGCATGGTAGCCAACCATTGGCCAGCCTGCTTTACAGTCTTCTGCTTGCCAGCCTGTTCGAACACGTAGCACATGTCGCGCTCATCATCGAAATAGCAGATTCCCTTGGCGCGAACCACGTCTCTAGGCCATTTTCTTGCTACGAAATCATCGAAGAGACCCAGGTCGAAAGGCTTGCGACGATAGTAAACGAAGGTGCCGATTCCGTATTCCTCAACTTCTCCGCCTTCATGATCATGGTCATGGTCGTGATGATGGTGATGATGATGATGTTCATGCTCGTCATGCTCGTGGTCATGCTCATCGTGGTCATGATGATGATGCTCATGTTCGTCTTCCTCGTCATGATGGTGATGATGTTCATGTGCTTCTTCTTCATCATCTTCTTCATGCTCTTCATTTCTTTCTGATTCAATCTCCTGAATCCAACCGGCTGAAGTGGATACGGTTTCCCAATCAAACTTCTTGGTGTTGACAATCAGATTCAAGTCAACGTCACCATAGTTGCATTCAAAGATTTCTGCCTTAGGCTGGATGGCACGGATAATCTGCTTCAGGTGCTCCAGTTCCTTAGGCTCAACCTCTGCAGCCTTATTCAGAAGAATGATGTTGCAGAACTCAATCTGCTGGATGACGAGCGAAGCCAGATCTTCCTCATCCATATTCTTCTTCATCAGGTCGCTGCCGTTGGAGAATTCATCCTTCATGCGCAAAGCATCTACTACGGTAACGATGCTGTCAAGGCGCAGAATGCCATTCTCGATGTACTGAGGACCGAGGGATGGGATAGAGCAGATGGTCTGTGCAATAGGAGCAGGCTCGCAGATTCCGGAAGCCTCTATGACAATGTAATCGAAACGCTTCATGTCTACGATTTCCTTGAGCTGTTCTACCAGGTCCATCTTCAATGTGCAGCAGATGCAACCATTCTGGAGAGAAACGAGCGAATCATCTTTCTGACCTACTACGCCACCTTTTTCTATCAGGGCTGCATCAATATTGACTTCACCAATATCGTTGACGATGACGGCAAACTTAATACCTTTTTCGTTAGCTAAAATCTTGTTGAGGAGGGTTGTTTTTCCACTACCCAGGTAGCCTGTCAAGAGCAATACAGGCACTTCCTTCTTTGCGTTCATATTAAAATATTTTAATGTTATACTTCTTAAACCCAGTCTGCTGATAATGCTGCTTTCTCGGGCAGCTGTCATCTGGCAGTCTGACGGTTTTGCGAAACTGCAAAGATTGTGCCACACCTTATTTTTTTGCCATCTTTTTTTCGTACACCCCTTTTTTGTCAGTTATCTTGTGTTATTTTTAGGTTATATTTCATGTTTTTCTCATTTTTCTTTGGTGGTTTCAACTAGAAATAGTATATTTGCAGAGAAAATGTGTTTCAAACAGCACATAAACTTAATGAATAAACATATTTAATATACATAAGTAAGTTAAGATGAAAAAGTTTAAGGTTTTAGTTCTGACGGTTGTGGCAGTCCTTGCGCTGTCATCTTGCGGCACTACTCAGACGGTGCCTCTGACCGGTCGCACTCATCGCATCTCTGTATCCGATGAGCAGGTTCTCAGTCTGTCTAATCAGGAATACACAAAGTACATGGCTTCTGCCAAGAAGTCGACCAATGCAGCCAATACGGCGATGGTTCAGCGAGTAGGAAAAAGACTTGCCAATGCTGTTGAACTCTATTTGAAGCAGAATGGATTTGAAGCCGACGTGAAGAATTATTCATGGGAATTCAACCTGGTACAAGATAAGTCAGCCAATGCATTCTGTATGCCTGGCGGTAAAATCGTGGTTTATGAAGGACTTTTGCCTTATACTCAGAATGAAACCGGTTTGGCAATCGTTTTGGGCCACGAAATTGCTCATGCTGTGGCTAAACATAGTGCCGAGCAGCTCACCAAACAGCAGAATCAGCAAACCGGTACAAGCATCCTGGGAACTGTGTTGAACCAGACAGTAGGTAATGGTGTTGGAAATGTGGCAAGTGCAGTTGCCGGACAGTACTTCTCATTCCGCAATCTGAAGTATTCCCGCGATAATGAAACCGAGGCTGATTACATGGGTCTTATCTTCGCAGCCATGGCTGGTTACGATCCTCAGCAGGCCATTCCTTTCTGGCAGCGAATGTCGCAGGGCTCTAGCAGCAATCAGAGTGATATTTTCAGCGATCACCCTTCAGACGCCAAGCGTATTGCTGCCTTGCAGAAGGAAATGCCTACTGCGCTGAAGTATTATAAACCTCAGACTACTTATAAGGTAGGTTCTACGGGCAAAACTTCTACCACCAGAAAGAAGACTAGTAGCAAGAAGACTACAACCCGCAGAAGATAAGGAATCTTTTTCGGATTTTTCCCGAATCAGTAGAAATGAAATCATCTTCTCTGTCGGGTTTCCCGAATCAGTAGAATCAAACTAAATTTGTTAAGTATGGAGTATTTATCTCATAACCTTTGGCTGGTATGGACGTCGGTGATGTTCATCTGCCTCATCTTAGAGTTGTCTTCCGGCGATTTCTATGTTACTTGTTTTGCCATTGGTGCGCTCATCAGCATTTCTGTGGCATTAGTAGGAGCACCTTTCTGGGTGCAGGTAGTGGTTTGGGCTATCTGCTCTATGCTTAGCATCTGGTTGGTTCGTCCGCATCTGCTGAAATCGCTGCACAAGGGTGGGGAAGACCGCCGCAGTAACGCCGATGCGCTGGCAGGACAGATAGGGGAAGTGACCGAGATGATTCCTGCCGGAGGATATGGTAGAGTGAAGCTGGATGGAGATGATTGGAAAGCGGAAGCTCCGCATCTTGCCGAACCGCTTCCTGTAGGCGATAAGGTTCGCATCTTAGGTCACGAATCTATCATCCTCAAGGTAGAAAAAGTTTAAGTAGGAAAGTTTAGAGTCAACATTATTCACTTAATCGTATAAACATCATGAACATAGGAATTTACGTACTGATTGCTCTAGTAGCACTTGCACTCGTAGTAGTTAAGAAAACCATCGTCATCATCCCTCAGAGTGAGACGAAAATCATAGAGCGTCTCGGACGATATTTTGCTACGCTCAAGCCGGGTATTAATATCATCATTCCTTTCATTGACCATGCCAAGGATATTGTGGCGATGAGAAACGGAAGATACCTTTATACAAACAGCATCGACCTTCGTGAACAGGTCTACGATTTCGACCGTCAGAATGTAATCACTAAGGATAATATCCAGATGCAGATAAATGCGTTGCTCTATTTCCAGATTGTAGACCCATTCAAGAGTGTGTATGAAATCAACAATCTGCCAAACGCTATAGAGAAACTGACCCAAACCACCTTGCGTAATATAATAGGTGAGATGGAGCTTGACCAGACGCTTACTTCACGCGATACGATCAACACCAAACTGCGTGCGGTTCTGGATGATGCAACCAATAAGTGGGGAATCAAGGTTAACCGAGTAGAGTTGCAGGATATTACACCTCCTGAGAGTGTGCTCCAGGCGATGGAGAAGCAGATGCAGGCTGAACGCAACAAGCGAGCTACCATCCTGACTTCAGAAGGTGAGAAGGAAAAGCAACGTCTGCTCTCAGAAGGTGAGAAGGCTGCCATCGTGAACAAGGCTGAGGCTGCCAAACAGCAGGCTATCCTGAATGCAGAAGGTGAGGCTACTGCCCGTATCCGTAAGGCTGAGGCCGAGGCTATTGCCATTCAGAAGATTACGGAAGCTGTAGGGCAGAGTACAAATCCAGCCAACTATCTCTTGGCTCAGAAATACATCAGCATGATGCAGGAAGTAGCACAGGGTAAGGATAATAAGGTGGTTTATCTGCCATACGAGGCAACCAATCTCTTGGGCTCTATAGGAGGAATCAAAGACCTTTTCAAGGGATAAAGACCTCTGAGTCAATGGATAATGCCCTTAGGCTCAAGATTGGCTCAAAAAAATAAAGCACTCTGAATATCAGTAAACTGTAACTTCAGTAAGTAAAAATATAAAACAGGATAAAAATGAAGAAAATCTGTATCGTTGCAGGTGCAAGACCTAACTTTATCAAGGTTGCGCCCGTAATTAGAGCGATTCGTAATGCTCAGGAAGCTGGTAACGAAATCAGCTATCAGTTGGTTTACACAGGAAAAGAGGATGATCCGACTTTGGAATCTTCTCTTTTCGATGACTTATGCATTCAGAAACCGGATGCTTATCTCGGCGTAGACTGTCCAAACATGAACGAACTTACCGGACAGGTGATGGGTCAGTTTGAGCGCTATCTGCAGCAGAATGCTACAGATGTTGTCATTGTGGTTGATGATCTGGCTTCAACCATGGCTGTGGCTATTGTTACCAAGAAGCAGGGTGTACAGCTTGCTCATATTGCAGCAGGAACCCGCAGTTTTGACATTACCATGCCAAAGGAAATCAACCGTCTGGTGATTGATGGCTTGTCAGATATTCTCTTTACCGCTGGCATTTCAAACAACAGCATCGCCAACAAGGAAGGTGCAGAATTGTCTAAGGTTTATATGGTAGGAAATGTGCTTATCGACAACATCCGCTTCCTTCAGTCTAAAATGCAGCGTCCTGAAGTCATGGACGAGTTTCATCTGAAAGAAGGTGAATATATGGTTTTGACCTTGAACCGCAAGGCCATCGTCAATAACATTGATGAGATGAAATCGCTCATTTCTGTCATAGATGAAGAGGCGCGCCAGGCTGGAGTGAAGGTGATTGCTCCGCTTCGAGGTAAAGCCTTGGGGTTCGTGCTCGCATTCAAGGCTTATCAGGAAGAGAGTAATCATCAGAGTGGAATCCAGGTGGTTCAGCCGCTCGATTATCTGTCGTTTGCTTATCTTACAGCTCATGCCAAAGGTGTGATTACCGATTCGGGTAATGTGGCTGAAGAAGCTACTTTCAATGGGGTTCCTTGCATTACGCTCAACAGCTATACTGAGCATATTGAAACCGTAAAGGTGGGTACAAACGAACTGGTTGCTGAAGATCCGGAGTTACTGAAGCAATCTATGCAGAAACTTCTGAAGGGTGAATGGAAGAAAGCGGGCATTCCTGACAGATGGGATGGCCGCTCAGCAGAAAGAATAGTCCAGATTCTCGCTGAATAGAATCTAAACTCATAGAGTATAATCTCATGGAGAGAGATAATTCTATGTAAACTGATTCTTTTCAGAATAAACTTAGAGGTTCACTTCAATATCGTTATATTGAATAGTGAACCTCTTTCTTTTTATGCTTTATCTTTTTCTTAAGCCAAAGCACCTTTTGTTTTGGGGAGTTTAATCAAAGCTACCTTTTATCTTTTTCTTAAGTTAAAACCATCCTTATCCTTAATCTTTTTCAGGCGCTTTTGGCACAGGATAGTCGTATTGCTTGAAATAGGAAGGCGTCTTATTATCATACCATACTCCTTCTACGTTTAAGCCGATAGAGAAAGTCTTTTTGGAATTAGTGTATCTTACGCCGGCTCCTAAAACGTTGGCGCCAGGTACTCCCATTCCGTAGCCACCCGGCATGATTCCTCTGCCCATTCCCCAAGGATACATTCCGTAGCCCCAAGGCGAATAGCCGTATGGACCATAGCCATAACCGCCATAACGGCCGTAAAGAGAATTGTAATTGTTGGCAACACTAAGCTGACCGTAAACGTAAGCCTCCCAATGCTCATTAAACTGGTAGCCCAGAATGCCGTAGACTCCACCGTCATGATAACTGTCTCCACCATAGTTTACGTTGTTGATATAAGTGCCCAGAGCCAACCAGAGTTTGTTGTCTTTGGTGAGTGGCGTTAGGTAGGTTGCATCGATGGTCTGGGTGAAACCGCCTCTGTGAGGCACATTCTTGCCGAATGTGGCAAAGGCAGAAAGATCTACCGAGAGATTCAATCCCTTGTGCAGCCCCCAGCCATAGCCCAACGGATAACTCAAGCTGTTGGTAAGGTTGGAGATGGGATTATTATAATAGGTGCTGTCTAACGAAGCATCACCCAACAATCCGTTTTTGCCGAGATTTTCTTTCTTATCTGATAGTCGGGCAGGAGTCATATATGCATTCTTCACCGGTTTTCCCTGATAAATCATAGGTTTTCCTGCCTGGTAAACCGTATCGCCAGGCAGCAACCATTCTTCGCGCGGACTGTCCGGACTGTGCAATGGTCCGAAGCTTACCTGTTGCTGTGCACTTGCTTCTGTAGTGAGGAAAGTGCAAAAAGCGATGATAATATATATTTTTTTCTTCATAATTGATTGCATTTTCTGTCTTCTGCTGCAAAGATATGAAGAATGTATGAAACAAAGGAACTTTTCCTACATAAAAAATCAATTTTTTAGAATAAAATCATTATCTTTGCATCCGATAACATAAATAGATGTAAAATTATACAAAAATATGAAGAAGATCATCAGATTATTGACTCTCGCTCTTCTTACAGTGCCTGTTACGACATTTGCTCAGAGTGAAGGCAATCAGAACACATCAGAACCAGCCGGAAAAGTTGTGGCGTCTAAGCCCGATTCTCTGCTAGACTGGGAAACACCGCACGACCCGACCTGCCCTCAGGTATTGCTGGAAACATCGATGGGCAACATTCTCGTAGCTCTCTACAACGATACTCCCAAGCATCGGGATAATTTCCTGAAACTTGTCAATTCGGGCTATTATGACGGTTGCATCTTTCAGCGAGTCATCAAGAATTTCATGATTCAGGGTGGCGATTATTCATGCAGAAAGGTAAACATGGAAAAGCCGCAGAAGTTTGATGTAAACTATACGATTCCGGCTGAAATCATCTATCCTAAATATTATCATAAGCGCGGACAGCTCTGTGCTGCTCGCGAAGGAGATGATGAGAATCCGACCAAAGCTTCGGCGTCTACTGATTTCTACATCACCTGGGGCAGAAATTTTTCTCCCCGGCAGATGGAATATTATGTAGAAAAACTGAAACGGGACGGCAAGTATTACGCCATTCCTTCAGAACAGTTGCAGAAGGGCTACATCAAGCATGGTGGTGTTCCTCACCTTGACAACGGCTACACTGTATTCGGAGAGGTGCTTGAAGGCATGGATGTGGTTGATAAGATTCAGAATGTGGCTACCGATAAGGCGAACAACGACAGACCTCTCACGGATGTCATCATTCTGAAAGCCAAGCAGATGAAGTAACTTTCGGATGGTAAACTGAAGAAATAAGTAACTGAGCCCATTAAAAGGGAAATATTGATAAGTAAAAATATTAAATACGAGAAAAATGAAGTCATTAAAGGAATTATATAGAGTAGGTAAGGGACCATCGAGCAGTCATACGATGGGACCTCAGCGTGCAGCCAAACTTTTTCTGGAGCGTTGCCCTAACGCTTCTTATTATGAAGTAACCCTCTATGGAAGTCTGGCAGCTACAGGTAAGGGACACATGACTGATGTGGCAATAGAAGAAGTGCTCAGACCTCATAAAACTGTGAATATTATCTGGCAGCCACAGACTTTCCTGCCTTATCATCCCAACGGAATGAAATTTGTGGGCAAGGATCTGAACGGCGATGTTATTGATGAATGGACTGTTTACAGCATTGGTGGAGGAGCCATCTCTGATGGTACTGCCGGCAACGAAGAGTTGGGCGCCAAGGATGTTTATGAATTAAATAAGCTCGCCGACATCAAGCAATGGTGCTATGATAACGGACGCTCATTCTGGGAGTATGTTGAGAAATGCGAATCGGAAGATATCTGGGATTATCTCGACATGGTTTGGCAAACGATGAAGCAGAGCATCAGGAATGGTTTGGACCATGAAGGTGTTTTGCCTGGTCCGCTGAAGCTGCAGCGTAAGGCTGCCACCTATTATATAAAGGCGAAGGGTTACCGTGCTTCTCTCCAGAGCCGCGGCTTGGTTTATGCTTATGCGCTGGCTGTGAGCGAGGAGAATGCTTCGGGTGGAACCATCGTTACTGCTCCTACCTGTGGCGCCTGCGGCGTATTGCCAGCCGTTCTCTACCACATGTTTACTTCTCATGATATGAGTGAACAGCGCATCCTGAGAGCCTTGGCTACTGCCGGATTGGTGGGCAACATCGTAAAGCAGAATGCATCTATCAGCGGCGCTGATGTAGGTTGCCAGGGCGAGGTTGGTGTTGCTTGCGCCATGGCTTCGGCTGCAGCCTGTCAGCTTTTCGGAGGCAGTCCGGCTCAGGTAGAATATGCTGCCGAAATGGGATTGGAGCATCATCTCGGAATGACCTGCGACCCGGTTTGCGGACTGGTTCAGATTCCTTGCATCGAGCGAAATGCCTTTGCTGCCGCCCGAGCTTTGGATGCAGACCTCTACGCTTCCTTCTCAGATGGCCATCATACCGTATCTTTCGACCGTGTAGTTGAAGTAATGCGACAGACGGGGCATGACCTACCTTCGCTTTACAAGGAAACAAGCGAAGGCGGTTTGGCAAAGGGATTCCCAAGAGACATTTAACCATGAGATTCAGTTTCCGAAAGTGAACTCTACACGCCCTGTAAGAGCAAAAAGCTTTGATTATTCCTTGATGCAACGAAGCTTTTGCCCTTGCAGGGCGTGATGTATTTGGGGCTTTCAGACCTTTCTTTTATTTTGGCACGCTATTTGTTAGCCCCCTTGCCAAACAATAATAAAGTAAATACGAATAAAAACATTTTATATTATGGCACAGAAAGGTAATATTGGTGTAACGACAGAGAACATTTTCCCTGTCATCAAGAAATTCTTATATTCAGATCACGACATCTTCCTCCGTGAGATGGTTTCAAACGCCGTAGATGCTACACAGAAGTTGAAGACTCTTGCAGCTCAGGGCGATTTCAAGGGCGAGATTGGCGACACAACCGTTCGTGTCTCTCTCGATGAGAAGGCTGGAACCTTGACTATCAGCGACCATGGTATAGGTATGACTGAGGAGGAAATCGATAAATATATCAACCAGATTGCATTCTCAGGCGTAACCGACTTCCTCGACAAGTATAAGGAGAATGCCAACGCCATCATCGGCCACTTCGGTCTCGGCTTCTATTCTTCTTTCATGGTAGCCAGCAAGGTAGAAATCATCACGAAGAGCTACAAAGAGGGAAGCAAGGCTGTAAAGTGGAGCTGCGATGGTTCACCTGCTTTCGAAATCGAAGATGCTGACAAGGCTGAGCGTGGTTCAGACATCATCCTCCATATTGCTGATGATTGCAAGGAATTCCTGCAGAAGAGCAAGATTGAGGAACTTCTGAACAAGTACTGCAAGTTTATGGCAGTGCCTGTAGCTTTCGGCAAGAAGACCGAGTGGAAGGACGGCAAGAATGTGGAGACTGATGAGGATAACATTATTAATAATGTGGAGCCGCTCTGGACAAAGACTCCTAGCACCTTGAAGGATGAGGACTACAAGAAGTTCTATCACACCCTTTACCCAATGCAGGACGACCCGTTGTTCTGGATTCATCTGAATGTAGACTTCCCATTCAATCTCACGGGTATTCTCTACTTCCCACGCATCAAGAGCAGCATCGACATGCAGCGCAACAAGATTCAGCTCTATTGCAATCAGGTGTTCGTAACCGACCAGGTAGAAGGCATTGTACCAGAATTCCTCACATTGCTTCATGGTGTAATCGATTCACCGGACATTCCGCTGAACGTAAGCCGCAGCTACCTGCAGAGCGACAGTAACGTGAAGAAGATTTCTACCTACATCACTAAGAAGGTAGCTGATCGTCTGAACTCAATCTTCAAGGAGAACCGCAAGGAGTTTGAAGAGAAATGGGATGACCTCAAGATCTTCATCAACTACGGAATGCTCTCTCAGGATGATTTCTACGAGCGTGCCAAGGATTTCGCACTTCTGAAAGATGTTGAGGGAAAGTACTTTACTTTCGAAGAGTATAAGACGCTGATTAAGGACAACCAGACCGATAAGGACGGCAACCTGGTTTATCTCTACGCCAACAACAAGGAGGAGCAGTATTCTTACATCGAGGCTGCCAAGCAGAAGGGTTATTCTGTACTCCTGATGGAAGGCCAGCTCGATACGCCGATGGTAAACATGCTGGAGCAGAAGTTGGAGAAGAGCCGCTTTACACGTGTTGACGCCGACATCATCGACCGCCTCATCGTGAAGGAAGATGCTAAGAAGACTGATTTGAGCAAGGAGCAGTCTGACAACTTGACAGAAGTTTTCCGCTCTCAGATGCCTAAGCTCGACAAGGCAGAATTCTTTGTAGAGATTCAGGCTTTGGGCGAACAGAACCAGCCAGTGCTCATCACCCAGAACGAGTACATGCGCCGTATGAAGGCGATGAGCCAGTTCCAGGCAGGCATGAACTTCTACGGTCAGATGCCTGACAGCTACAACATCGTATTGAACTCAGACCATACTCTGGTAAAGAAGGTATTGGAAGATGCTGAGGCCAACACAGCCGAAACATTGAAGCCAATCCTTGCAGAAATCAAGGGTCAGGAAGCTCGCCTTGCCGTACTCCATCAGGAGCAGAACAAGAAGAAGCCGGAAGAGATTACCCAGCAGGAGAAAGATGATGTTCACAACACAGAGAAGGCCATCAGTGATGAGAAGGCTAAGCGCAACGAAATCATCTCGGGCTATGCTAAGAACAACAACATTGTTCACCAGCTCATCGACCTTGCCCTGCTTCAGAATGGTATGTTGAAGGGTGCTTCGCTCGACGCTTTCCTCAAGAGAAGTGTAGACATGATTAAGTAATCCAACCTGTAAAAGGTTTGAATTAAGAAATAAAACTTTGCGATGCGTAACATTTCATGTTACAAATTGTTTCTATCATATGTGCTAAATGTTTCAAAACGAACATTTAGCACATTTTTTTTGTCTTTCTTTTGGTGACTTTCCTTTTTTTTATTACCTTTGCAATATCGATAAACGAAAAACATGATTAAAAAAATCGCCATCATGGAACAAACAAATTCAAATTACAGCATTATTGCTGATTATTACTCTGAACACTACAACGAACTGAAGTTGTATGTCATGTCCCGTTCGCTTCCGGCAGACGAGGCTGAAGACATCGTGCAGAATACTTTTGTGCGATTACTTCGAGGCGATAAGATGATTACGCCTGTTACTTTACCTTGTTTTGTATACACCATTGCCAAGAATCTGATTATCGATTATTACCGTCGCAAGCATAAGATTGAGGAGTATGAACACTTCCTGGGAGCTACCGACTGGATGGGAAGATATGATGTTGATGGCGAATCGGTCTTTTCTGCCCAGCAGACCAACGAGATTCTGGAGCGTGGCATTGCCCGGCTCACGGAGAAGAGAAGCAAGGTTTACCGCCTGAATCTCTTCGAAGGAATGCAGGTGAGCGAGATTGCCAAAAGTCTGAACCTCGGATATAAAGCGGCTGAGAATCGTCTGACTCTGGCTAGAAAAGAAATAAGAGATTATATGAAAAAAGAGTTGGCTAGTTAAAATGCTAGTCAACTCTTTCTGTTTATTCGTACTGCCTTGCTGAAAGGCAATTCTTAACTGTTTTTTTAGTTTTCCTTAAACCCGATTACTCTTGTCAAACCTTTATCAAGATAAAAGGTTTGGGTTACTTCCTGCTTCTCGCCCTGATGGTTGGTCAGCTTGTATGTAGCCGTTAAATATAATAAGGTGTCGGGATAAGCTGCATCATTATAATCAATATTCTTCTTGACGTAAGGCAGTTTGCTGACATTTTGTCGCATCACCTTCATCTGGTCGAAACTAATCATGGCGGTAGGAGTGAGGCGGGAGAACCGCTCATAGCTGCAGTCCTGATCAACGAGGTTTTTATCAAGAAAATCCTTGACCAGAGATTGAGCCTTGTGCTGATTGCCACACGAGGTGAACATCAGCACAAGTCCTGAAACCATGACAAGCATCATTTTCTTTATCATAGACATCTTCTTTTTTATTAAGCCGCGCTGCTTTTATGAAGCTCGTTGTTTTATTTAGCACGCTTGCTTATTTAGTCACGCTGCGGAGAATCTCCAGCAAGTGATCCCAAACCATCTCTACAGTAGGAATGAGAAGAGCCTCGTCTGGGGTGTGAACATTGCGAAGAGTAGGACCGAAACTTACCATATCGAGCTCAGGATAACGCTCTGAGAAAAGACCACACTCCAAACCGGCATGAATACCCTTTACCAATGGCTTTTTGCCGAAGAGCTTTTCGTAAGCCTTCACAGCCAGGTCAGTAAGCTCGCTGTTGGCGCGCATCTTCCAGGCAGGATACTTGTCGCCTACAGTTACCTCGGCGCCAGCCAGAAGGAAGGCTGCCTTTACGGTGTTGGTCATGTTCGCCAGATTGCTCATCACGTTACTTCGCTGAGAAGCTACGATGCTGATGCTGTTTTCATCGGTCATCACGCTTGCCACATTGCTTGAGGTTTCTACCATCCAGGCAATCGCCTCATCCTGACAGGTAGTAAGCGGACCGTTGTCTACAGCCTGGAGAGCCATTACGAACTTGTCTGCAACAGCTTTCTCGATGACAGGTGCAGCATCGGTGCTGCTCATATTGAACTGCATAGTCTGTTCGGTTACGTGGAATTCATCTTCTACTTCTGATGCAAAGATGTTCCAGTCGGCACGAATCTGTTCCTTATCAGCATTCTTGACGGCGAAAACAATCTTTCCGTCGCGAGGAATCGCATTATGCATTTTGCCGCTGTTGAAGCTTACGAGGCGCAGGCTTCCATCCAGTTTCTCATTTTCGAGGAAGAGGAAGCGGGCAAGAATCTTGATGGCATTGGCGCGCTTCTTGTTGATGTCATCGCCCGAGTGACCACCGTTGAGACCCTTCAGCGAAGCTTCCATGAAGAAATAACCCGCAGGAGCCTCTTCGCGTGAGAAGTGGAAAGTGGCATGGGTTGTCTGACCACCGGCGCAGGATACGAAGATTTCGCCCTCATCCTCTGAGTCAAGATTGATGAGCATCTTTCCGGTCATAAAGCCCGCCTTCATGCCATGAGCACCGGTCAGTCCGGTTTCTTCATCACGTGTAAAGACGCACTCGATAGGACCATGCTCAATATCGTTGCTTGCCAGGATAGCCAGCTCGATGGCGCAGCCTATACCGTCGTCAGCACCGAGGGTAGTACCTTTTGCCTTAAGCCATTCTCCGTCTACGTAAGTCTGGATGGCGTCTTTGTGGAAATCGAAATCAACATCTACCAGTTTATCGCAAACCATGTCCATGTGGCTCTGCAGGATGATGGTTTCAGCATGCTCGTAGCCTGGAGTGGCTGCTTTACGGATGAGCACATTACCGGTTTCATCTACCAGCGTTTCGAGCTGATGAGCCTCACCGAAAGATTTCAAAAACTCAATCATGTTCTCCTCGTGCTTGGAAGGACGAGGTATTTCGTTGATTTTTGCGAACTGCTCGAACACGAGAGCAGGCTTCAATTCACTTTTATTCATTTTTTTTCTATTATTTTGTTTTGATAAAACATTTATTTCTGCTATTTTGTTTTGGTTATTCCCAAAAAAATAGTACCTTTGCACCCAAAAGTGCACTAAGGCACTGCAAAGGTAATAAAAATGATAAAATTAATGTTATTAAGCGTGTTAATAATTGCTATTTGCATGGCATTATTTTGCGTAAAGTTGATTTTTAAGAAGAACGGCAAGTTCTCTTCCCAGCATGTGCACGACAATCCGGGCTTGCGCAAGCAGGGCATTCATTGTGTGGTGGATCAGGACCGCGAGGCAAGGGAAGCCAACAAGGCTTATTAGAAAATAGTAATAATATAATATGATAGAAAAATGAGAAAGAACATTTTGAGTTCAGTGGCAATTGCAGCTGTTGCTGCCCTGTCATTGGCATCATGCAACAAATCTCAGCCTCAGGTAGAGGCTAAGTCAGAGAGCAAGGCTCCTGCTGAATTGAAGATTGCTTATGTAGAGGTAGACTCTATCATGACTCAGTATACCTTTGCTAAGGAGTATTCTTCTATCTTGGAGAAGAAGGGTCAGAACATTCAGGCTACTATTGCGCAGAAGGGTCAGCAGCTTCAGGCTGCAGCAGCTAATTTCCAGCAGAAGGTTCAGCAGAATGCTTACACTCGCGAGCAGGCTGAGGCTATCCAGGCTGGACTGCAGAAGCAGAACAACGACCTGCAGGGCTTGCAGCAGCGCTTGAGCAACGAGTTTGCTGCTGAGCAGGAGAAGTACAACAAGGCGCTCCACGACAGCATTGCCAACTATCTTGCCCGCTACAACAAGGACAAGAAGTATAGTATCATCTTCTCTAAGAGCGGCGATAATCTGCTCTATGCTGACAAGGCTTATGATATTACAAAAGAGGTGATTTCCGGCTTGAACAAGGCTTACAAGGGAAAGCTGAAGAAAGAGGAGGCTGCTCCTGCTAAAAAGTAAGAGAAATGCTTCGTAAGGAAAGATACGATTTTATATTGAATCATTTCAGAATTGCGCTGCCGAATGTAACTACCGAGTTGCAGTTCGGTAGCGCATTTCAGCTTCTGGTGGCAACCTTGCTTTCTGCGCAATGCACCGATAAGCGTATCAACATGGTTACGCCTGCTCTCTTTGCCCGTTATCCTGATGCGCAGCACATGGCACAGGCGAGCGAGGAAGATATTTATGAGTTGATCAGTTCGGTGAGTTATCCAAATGCCAAGGCGAAGCATCTTGCTGAAATGTCTCGCCAGCTGGTTGAGATGTTCGGAGGTGAGGTGCCTGAGGCTGCGGATGATTTGGAGAAGTTGGCAGGAGTGGGGCGCAAGACGGCAAATGTGATTCGTGCCGTATGGTTCGGTCATGCTACGATGGCAGTGGATACGCATGTTTACCGTGTGAGTCATCGCATGGGTTTAGTGCCGAAAACGGCAGATACGCCCCGAAAAGTAGAAGATTATCTGATGAAACACATTCCGGCTGAGGATATTCCGAATGCGCATCATTGGATTCTGCTGCATGGCAGATATATTTGCAAGAGTACGAAACCGCTCTGCGATAAATGCTTTTTTAATGAATATTGTCCAAAACTGCTGAAGGACAGCAAACTTTAGGTAGTTATTAGTGATTAGTTATTAGTTATTAATTGGTAGTGATTAGTTTGTTAATCACTAATCACTACTAATTAATCACTAATTAAAGTTTTATTGTTTTATTCAAGAGATAGTTATCCAGAATCACCATGGCTGCCATGGCTTCAACCACCGGCACGGCTCTTGGCAAAACGCAAGGATCATGACGGCCGCGGGCAGTCAGCGTGGTGGCATTTCCTTCCAAATCTACCGTATTCTGCTCCATCAGTAGAGTAGCAACCGGCTTGAAGGCAACACGGAAATAGATGTCCTGACCATTGCTCAAACCGCCCTGTATTCCTCCGCTATGATTGCTCTTTGTTGTAATACGGGCAGCAACATCCTGATTCAAAGCAGCATCTTCTGACGTCTCTGCAGCATCAGCCTTCGGGATAAAGACATCATTCTGCTCACTTCCGCGGGCAGTAACTCCGGCAAATCCTTCGCCATATTCAAAACCCTTCACGGCGTTAATGCCAAGCATGGCAGCACCCAGTTGGGCATGAAGCTTGTCAAACTCAGGCTCGCCCAATCCTACCGGGCAACCCTTGATGACGCAAGTGATGATTCCACCAATCGTATCGCCGTCAGCCTTAACCTGGGCGATGAGATCTTCCATTGCCTTCGCCTTCTGCTGGTCAGGACAGCGCACCGGATTATCTTCTATGGTATTAAGGTCATACAGATGATAATCTTTCTCCAGCGCGATGCTGCCCACCTGTGATGTATAAGCCGTGATGCTGATGCCCAACTGTCGCAAGGCAAGTTTAGCCAAGGCTCCTCCTACGCATCGGGCAATAGTGATGCGGGCTGAAGAACGGCCGCCGCCACGATGATCGCGTACGCCATACTTCTCATGATAGGTGAAATCTGCGTGAGAAGGGCGGAAGAGACAGCGCATGTTCTCATAGTCCTGAGAATGCTGGTTCTGGTTACGCACCTCAAAGCCGATAGGGGTTCCTGTTGATTTGCCTTCGAACACACCACTCAGAAACTCTACCTTGTCAGCTTCCTTTCTGGCCGTAGTGATGTGGCTCTGTCCTGGGCGTCGGCGGTTCAGCTCGCTCTGGATAAAGTCCATGTCAATTTCTATACCTGCAGGAAATCCGTCAATAACGCCTCCTACAGCTATTCCATGACTCTCTCCAAACGTAGTGAGAGTGAAAAGATTGCCAAATGTATTCCTCATTACCTTATATATTATAAAGGTATTTATTACTTGTTGCAGCCGCTTTCGCAACCACCTTCACAGTTGCCATCCTTGCAGTCGCTGCCGCAGTTGTCGCAGCCGCCTGAGCAGCCGCCACCTTCGCCGCTGATCATCTGAGCCATCTTGGCAATCTCCTCAGCAGTAGCCTCGCGGCTCTCGAGAATCTGACCGCAGAAGTTGAGCTTCAAGCCAGCCAATGGGTGATTCAGGTCGCAGGTTACCTTTGTATCGCTGATGTTCTTCACTACAGCGTTGAAGTGGTTGCCATCCTCGTTCTGCAATGGGATGATAGCGCCTACCTGTACGTGCTGTGCATCAAACTGGCCGTTGATGGTAAAAATCTGCTTGTCGAGCTCCAGTACGCGCTCATCATAGTGCTGTCCGTAAGCCTGCTCTGGGTCCAGCTGGAAGTCGAACTCTTCACCTTTAGCCAGGTCTACCACCTTCTCTTCGAAAGCTGGCAGGGTAACACCCATACCGCTGATGAAGATGAACGGACGCTCGTCGGTTGTGCGCTCGATGAGCATCTCCTCGCCGTTGTCACCATTAGTTACATCATACAGTGCGTATGAAACTACAATAAACTTGTTTTTGTTGTTTGTTTCCATTTCTATATTTATTTTTTATTATTTCTTTTTCTTTTCTGAATGCTTACGCTCTTTACCATCTCCATGCGCTCCAGATAGATAGGGCGCCATTTGTCGATGATGTCCTGCAGACTTTTGCTCTTCTGCGAGAGTTCAGCATATTCCTCGCTGTCGGTCAGATTCTCTTTCTTGAGATCCAGCATTCGGGCGATGAGCTGTTTCTGGTGTTCCTCAGCCGCCTTGAGCTGGTTGCCCAGTTTCTCGAGACTTTCCATAAAGGCGAGTGCCTTGTCTATATGATTTTCCTGTACCATTTTGCTTGTTTTATAGGTTGAATCTTTTGCAAAGGTACAAATAATAATTGGTATAAACGAAGAAAAAGGGCTTTTTTTTCGATGATATTACAAAATGATAGAGAAAATGTAATATCTCTAACGTTCTGACGCCTATTTCGGTGTATGGTTGTTGATTTAAGTCAAGAAATAGGCAGAAAACTGAAAATATCCCAAGAAATGTTTGCGCACACAGATAAAAGTTCATATCTTTGCAGCGTCTTAAAGAAAAAGACTATAGGATAATGTTTAACAGAGCCGGCGTCTACGGATGTGCAGGACTCACAAAGTAAAGAAAGGTAAAAAGATTATGAAGAAGATTATGGTATTAGCAGTAGCTATGTTTGCAATGGCAACAACTACTTTCGCAGCAGAAGAGGAGACAAATGCAACAGCAGCTTACAACATGAATGTAAAGATGTCTAGCTTGGCTGATGCTTTGAGCTTGAACATCGACCAGGTAGAGGCTGTAGCTGATGTACACAAGAACTTCACCGCAGACATGATGAATGCTGCAACAGCAAAGGGTGAGGATCGTTCTGCAATGATTGACAAGGCAGTTTTGAAGGATCTCAAGTACATGCACGTTATCTTGAACGACAGTCAGTATCGTAAGTACGTGATGCTTCTCAACACAACCCTTATCAACCGTGGTTTGAAGTAATCATCTTTTTATAGATGAGAAAAATAAGAGAGAGAGAGATTTTAAATAAGAATCCCAGTCAAGGTTTTATCCTGACTGGGATTTTTTTTGCTTTGGGCCTTCAGCCCGTACTTAAACCACTTGCTAAACTTAGCTTCCTGATATGCGAAAGGAATGTGTAAATGCGTCATCAGCACAGGCTGCTCATGGTGGATGATGATTCGGATTACGGCTGTGTGATTTTTGCCCTAATCCGGCTCAGGCTTGCCTGCGTTACACCTAAATAGGTGGCGATGCTTCCCAATGGCAACCTTTGTAATAAGTCTGGTTCTTTCTCCAGCAGCTCCTTGTACCTTTCCGAAGCGATGGCGGATAGCATGGAAATCAGTCGTTCCTCGGTGGCAAGCAGCTCCATCTCTGCATAACGCCGCCCCCAATTGGCGATGTGTAAATCATCCAAGAACAACTCTTTCAGCTGTTTTCTTTCCAATTTATATAAAACCGAATCTTCCATCAACTCCATCGTCTCATATCCTGGCTCGTCGTTCACATAGCCTTTCAAGGAGACAATAGTCGCTCCCTCTTTGCCAAACCAAAAGGTAATTTCCTTTCCGTCCACTGAAGTATATGCGCGGACAATGCCTTTCTTGATGAAAAAGATGTTCTTCTCCACCTTACCTCTTTCCAACACCCGGAATCCTTTGGGATATGAAACTTCCGTTAAGCATCGCTGCAATTTGTCCAAAGACGCATCCGGCATGGCGTATCTCTTATTAATGATTTCTTTTATATCCATATTCTTTTTTTGCTGTATTTGGTGTGCAAAATTATAAAATTTTGCACGAAAACGAAAGTAAATGGTTATTTTTTTGCAAATGCAAAATCCGTTTTTGTCAAATGCAAAAAGCTTTTAGTTTTTTTTTGCTTACTTTTGCACCCGAATTTAAAATTATAAAATGAATTAATAAATATAACAAACAAATAAATTAATAAATATGAATTGGATAATTTTATTGTTCGCAGGATTATTTGAGGTGAGCCTCACGTTCTGCTTGGGAAAAGCGAGAGCAGCATCAGGAATTTGGTTTTATCTGTGGGGGAGCGGTTTCCTTGCTTCCACCATTCTGAGCATGGCTTTTCTCGCCAAGGCGGTGCAGACTTTGCCTTTGGGCACTGCCTACGCCATCTGGACAGGCATCGGGGCAGTGGGTACGGTTTTGATAGGAATATTCGTTTTCAAGGAACCAGCCACTCCCATCAGGCTTTTCTTCCTCTTCACGCTCATTGCTTCCTTGATTGGATTGAAGATTGTGTCATATTAAAAAAGAGAGGCGAAAAATGAAGTATGAATTGAGAGAGAACCAAGGTATTCCGGCACCTCTGCTGGCTCTGATGGCAGTAGCTACCGGACTTTCCGTTGCCAACTGCTATTACAACCAGCCCTTGCTGGGCAGTATGGCAAAAGAGTTTGCGGTATCAGACTTTTCTGCCAGCATGGTAGCTACCTTGACCCAGATAGGCTATGTGGTAGGACTTGTATTTGTCATTCCGCTTGGTGATCTGGATTCACGAAAGAAACTGATACAGGCCAATTACATCATTTCTTTGTGCGCCTTGCTTGCCATAGCCCTTGCTCCGAACATCTATTGGGTGTGGGGCGCATCCCTGGTTGCTGGCGCATCTTCGGTAATGCCGCAGTTCTTCATCCCGCTGGTGTCTTATCATTCCACGCCTTCACGCAAGGTGCGCAATGTGGGAATCATACAATCCTGCCTGCTCGTAGGCATTCTAGGTTCACGTGTCTTCAGCGGCCTGCTGGCCGACGAATGGGGATGGCGTTCTGTTTATCTTGTGGCTAGTGTGTTTATGCTCGGATGTTTTCTGCTCATTCACGGGATGCTGCCAGAGTTGTCTGCCCGTTCGCGGGAAAACTATGCAGGGTTGATGAAATCATTGTTGCGCCTGCTCCTCAAATACCCATACTTGCAAATTGCGTCGCTAAGGGCGGCATTGGCGTATGGTTCTTTCTTCGCCTTATGGAGTTGCCTGGCCTTCCGGATGAAGCAGGCGCCTTTCTTTGCTGGCGACGACATGATTGGAGCTCTCGGTTTGTGCGGACTGGCAGGTGCATCTACGGTGGTCTTCATCAGCGGCTACGTCCAAAAGTATGGTGCAAGGTTCTTCTCTGTTGCCGGAGGATGCGTCTTGTTGGTTGCCTGGCTGCTGGCATTTTTGGGGAATGACAGCTACTTGTGGATAATAATAGCCATCTTGCTGATTGATGCCGGTATGCAATGCATCCATTTGTCGAACCAGACCAGCGTAGTAGCCCTTGACGCATCTGCCATCAACCGTATCAATACCGTTTATATGACCATTTATTTCCTGGGTGGTTCTGCCGGAACTTTCGTTTCTGGCCTGTCCTGGCAGCATTATGGATGGACTGGCGTAGTGGGGGTAGGGGTTGCTTTTACCGTGGCTTCCTTGCTCATAAACTGCATCAAGCCTAATGGCAAGCCCAAAAACCACCTCCACAAATGGTAGGAAATTAAATACATAAGACCGCTGAGATATCTGCGTGATGCGCCTGATGCTTCTGTTGCGATGGTGTCGAGCGCATCCTGCCAATGGCGGAGAAAAAATCTTTCTGTTTCATCAGATTATTTCAATTACTCCTTTACGATTTCTTTTCCTGCTGCCTGCCAGCCAATAAAGCCGGAATCGAGTTCTATTACCTGATAGCCGTTCTTTGTCAATATAGCTGCGGCATTTTTGCTTCGCTTGCCGCTTCGGCAGTTCACGGCGATAGTCTTGCTTTTGGGAAGAGTGGCAGTGGCCTTCTGTTCGAAGTCTGATTTCAGTACGTCAATGTTGATTGCGCCACGAATATGCCCATCGGCAAACTCCTCTGCGGTTCGTACGTCGAGACGGATTACTGCGGTGTCAGCGATGGCTTTCTCATAGTCATCTGCCGACAGACTCTTATAGCCCTTATTTTGCGCCTGACAAGAAGACAGGCTTGATAGCATGGTTAAAATGCTCATGATAAATATTTTCTTCATTTTCTAATCTTTTAATAATTATGCGCCTATAATCTAGGAGGATAAGCCATGCTCAAACCCCTACATTCTTGCAATATATCTGCAAAAATACAAAAAATATTCAGAAAAGTGATTATATGGATGGA
>USSA01000013.1 GCA_900557255.1 uncultured Prevotella sp. | reverse complement strand
GCAAGCGAAGCGCCGCCGAGGTTCTGCCGCAAGGCAGGTTCTCATACCGCTGCCATCAAGAGGCTACAAAAAAGATATAGCCCAAGGGAACCCCGATTTTATCGGGGTTTTCGTCATTTATATGGCAAAATTTCACTAAACAATTTCGTAGATATAAAACCGCTGTTTTCAATTTGTGTATGGATTCGAACTCTAACATAACACCTCGTAATTATTACATAAACGCACAGATATTAAATTCTGTGCGTTTTTTCATATCTATTTTGGTAAAGGAGAATATATGCTACAGAAAGAATTAGCCAAACAGCTCAAGGCTCGGTACGACACCAAGATAGACGGCAGCGGATGGTTAGAAGTATCCTCGGACGGCATCCCCCTCTGCCGGATAAAATGCAACGGTCAATTTCTAAGCAATATGAATTTGAAAAAAACTCAACTGAAAAGCTCTCTGAATTATTAAATAATACGGTTAACGAAATACGATTATATACCGATAAAGCCGTGGCTGTTGTTCTTCAAAACAGGCAGTACATAGGAAGAAAGGAAATATATAATGGAACAGATTATATCTGCAGCTCCGAAAAAAACAGTACGAATAATTGAGCCGACCATACCGATTAACGAAAACATTAAATTAAATTATCGCCTTCTTCGAGTTGCCGCTTATTGCCTAGTATCTACCAAGCAGGAAGAACAACTCAACAGTTACGAAAATCAGATGGAACACTATACGCACCGAATCAATTCCGAAAAAGATTGGCAACTGGAGGGAATATATGCCGATAAAGGCATCTCGGGCACAAGTGTAAAAAAACGTGATGAGTTTAACCGAATGATTCGCCGTTGTAAACAAGGCAAAATAGACATGATTATCACAAAATCCATTGCTCGATTTGCAAGAAATACTGTTGACTGCTTGAAATATGTACGAACGCTGAAAGATTTGGGCGTTGATGTGTACTTTGAAGAACAGGGAATCCACAGTAATCAACCCGGTGCAGAATTCTATATAACAATATACGGCAGCATTGCTCAAAGCGAGTCGGAAAACATCAGTGCAAATGTTAAATGGGGTAAGGCACAAAGTGCAAAGGAAGGCAAAGTAAACTTTCACTATCAAAATTTTCTCGGATACCGTAAAGGAACAGACGGAAAACCTGAAATTGTACCTGAGGAAGCAGAAACAATACGCCTCATATATGGTTTATTCCTTGCGGGTAATAGCTTGAACGGTATAGCTCACGAACTTGAAAAACGAAGAATATTAAGCCCGGCAGAAAAAGAGAAGTGGCAGCTTTCAACGGTTCGGTCTATTCTCTCTAACGAAAAATACAAAGGCGATGCAATAATAAACAAAACATATATAACCGATTGTATCAGCAAAAAAGTCAGGACAAATAACGGAGAACGACCAAAATACTATGTTGAAAACAGCCACCAGGCAATTATTGATTCTGCAACATTCGGCAGAGTTCAGGAAGAACTTGCGAGGCGCTCAGGAAAGCATAAAGTAAAACAGGTCGGCACGAAAACCGAGCAGGGAAAATATTCAAGCAAATATGCTTTAACGGAACTGCTTATTTGCGGAGAATGTAAAACGCCGTATCGCAGATGCACCTGGACAGCAAGCGGTAAAAAGAAAATCGTATGGAGATGCATTAACCGCCTTGATTACGGAAAGAAATACTGTCACAACTCACCTAGTATTGAAGAAAGCGTACTGCAAAAAGCAATTATGGAAGCAATAATGAAAATTGCCATACAAAATACGGATGTTATGAACACGCTAAAGCTGCACATAGGCATGGGTTTAACGGGCGAAAATGCCGAAGATAACATTCTTGATATACAAGTGAAAATTGCCGAAATCGATGCCGAATTTAAAAGAATGCTTGACTGTGTATCGGCCGAAACTATGGATGCGTTCGATGATGAAAAGGCAACAAGACTTATGAATGAAAAAAGCGAACTGCAACAGCAGCTCGCCCATTATGACAGTTTGCAACAGCAAAGAAAAAATACAAAATCAAGACTTGACGACATATGTACAATACTTGACGGATTAAAAAATCACCCTATGGAATATGATGACAAACTTATTCGGCAATTGCTCGAATGTGTGGTGGTAGAGTCCAAAGAAAAGATAAAAGTTATTTTCTCCGGCGGAATGGAAATTGAACAAAAATTCAATTAAATCTCGCTTTCCACATTTGGATATATGTAATATTTCTTTGAATGTTGCAAGTGATAGAATTTTATGATAAAATTTATTTATATAGATTTAATTGTGGAGTTATATTTATGAATAGAATAGAAATGAGTAGTGATGGCTTTTCAGACGATCAAATAATTGAGCTTCGTAAGATAATTAATGGCCAGATAAAAGATGCACGAAAAAAATCAAGACATGATAAATGTTTGCTATGTGACAAAGAGGGTGGATTTTGTGATTCACATATTATTCCTCAATTTTGTCTCAAAAATATTGCTTGGAATGGAAAGCTTAATTCATTTAATACATTAATTGATTCTGATTTTCTAAAAAAAAATTCCGGAATTAAAGATGCAGGTATATTCCATCTTATTTGTAGATCCTGTGACGGCAAGGTATTTCAAAATTATGAAAATACAGAAGCATATGAATCTGTTCCAACGGAAACGGTTTTAAATCAAATAGCACTGAAAACATCTTTGAGAGACATTTATAAACATGAAACAGAACTTGAAATGTATAAAGCAATGAAACAAGTGATGAAAGAGAAATCTCCGTTTTTATCTATTTTTATTAATAAGATGTTTGATTCACAAATTGAAGCAAGAAAATTGGATATAAAAGAATGCTATGAAATTTTCAATACTGCAAAAGAGAATTTGTCATCTCCTAAAAAATACTTGAAAATAATATCATATGATAAGTTGGATTTTACTGTACCGATAGCTTTTCAAGGTATGATCGCTCTTGTTACAGGAGTTAACGGAGAAACAATAAATGACAATTATAACTATCATAGTTCTTACAAAGTTGAATATCTGCATATAGCGGTTTTTCCTTTAAAGCAATCCACTGCTGTAATTCTATTCTTAAATGATAAATGCACACGATATGAAAAGTTTGAAAAGTTTTTATCGGAAGCAACACAGGAAAAACGATTGGAAATTATTAATCGTATTATCTTTTTGTATGCAGAGGACTACTATTTATCAAAGTTATTGGATGATGATATAATAAGAGAACTGCAAGAACCAGCAAAAATATTACAAGATTTAATGACCACTGCCCCACAGAAAAGTCTAAAAAATGCAGTAAAAGATTATGATTTAAGAAGAGATTTTTGTATACCTAATCTTTTATCAAGAGATTATTCAGTGAAATTTGAAGACTAGATTTTAACATCTTTTATAAACAGAATGTTAAACGCTGAAATGTTGAATGTATAAATTTTAAGTATCTGATTAGCTTCGCTAGTATAAGACTAATTATATAAGGAAAGTTAAAATGAATATATATGAATTGATACATTATAAAGAAAATTACAATAAATTAAATAATATTCGTAACCAAAGAGAAAATATAATCCCTTTTGTTGGAGCTGGTGTTTCAATAGAGTGTGGGTTATACTCTTGGATTGATATGTTGGATATAATAGCGAAAGATTATTTTACTGTAAATGAAATTAAACAAATGCATAATTCTGGTGATTGTTTTGCTTATGCGGATAGAATAGTTGAAGTTACAGGCAATCAACATATGATTATGCAAAAAATAGGAGAAGTATTTCAAAATGCCAAAATTTCACTTACAGATACTCCTTATATTTTAACATCATCATTTTCTAATTTAATTGTTACTACTAATTACGATACAATCCTGGAAGAAGCTTCTCGACAAAATATAAATACTTCCCCATTAAAGCCATTACTTCCATGCTTAAAAGGACAAATGGATGCGGCGATACAAAATAATGATAGATGTTTGTTGAAGATACATGGTTCAATTGAGGAAACATCATCTTTTATTCTTACAACAGAACAATACGATAAATTTTATGGAAAGTCTTCGCCTAGAAATAAACCATTACCAAGGTATTTGAAAAAACTTTTTACTGCAAAAAAGTTGCTGTTTGTTGGTTGTAGTTTAGAATCTGATAGAACACTAGATATTCTTCTTGACTGTGTGAAAAAAGATGAAAGAATTTCTCACTTCGCAATTGTTCCATGGATTGAAAATGAAAACAAAAGAATTATGCGTTCTCGTCGATTTACACAATTAGGAATTGATCCAATATATTTCCCTGATGGTGAATACGATTCAATTCGAAAATTGTTGAGATATTTAGCAGAAGAAAATCTTTTTATGAAGCAAATAGAAAATATATTAGATGAAATTTCTGATAAAATAACATCTAATACTATTGTCTCTATTGTAAAAGAGTCGTTTTATAATACTGCACACTTTTTTCCAAAGCTATTGGATGATATTTTTTCTCCGTCATCAATTGAATATGCGCATATTTTAAAGGAGAAGATATCCTCTTTATCAGAATCAGATACATACTATAATGTTTTACTTTCTATATTTGATATGTATATTGATTTGGGCGATTTTGATGAAAAAGATGATATAAAGAAATGTTATAAGCAACAATTTGCGGAACAGTGTTTAAAAGGAAAATCTATAAATGATTTATTAAAAAAACAGTGGTCAATCAAACATAATTTATCACAAAATAATACAAATAACAAATGGATGAAACATTTATCATCGGAGGAAATTAATAATAACGCAATTGCACTAATAAATAAATTACAATATAGAAATGGAATGAGTTTTTCGGACATTCGCCCGATATATACTCTTGCAATAGAATTAGAAGATTATTTTGGAGAAAAGATAAATTACCATAATAGAACTAGACTGTTGAATTCTATTGGTGCTTTTTCTTATTATTACAACGAAAGCGAAATAGGAAAAAAACATTTAGAAACAGCAATTCAATTAGTGAATGATAATGGTCCAAAAGAACAAAGCGAAATGCTTTTTCTTGCGAAATGTCATTACAATTTAGCATTAGCCTATGCTAATATTGGCGATCTTAAAAAAGCGTTAGAATCAATATCTTTAGATTTAAAATTGAAGATAGATTATGGGGAAAATCTCCAATTATATGCTAGGTCGTTAGATTTGCATGCTACAATATTGAAGTTGCTTTCTCCTTATGAAGCCATTAATATTTATTTAGATGCTGCTAGAACGAAGGAAGTATACACTAAAATTTTACGAAACGATAAAAAGATACAGGATGATATAGATGCATCATGGGCTACTGCATTATTTAATATAGGATTATTATGCCGAGATGTTGAACTATATGATAGCGCCTATGAATATGTTCTTTTTGCAAATAATATTCGTTCAAAAATATTGGATACCTGTAATAGAGATTTTTGCAGTTCATTAAATGTGCAAGCAGAACTTGAATTGGTACTTCATAAAACTAAAGATCCATCCCAAATAATATTCATAATAGATAGTAAGGAGAATTTACCTGAAGGATTTGATAAAATAATGGGACACACATATTATGTATGTGCTTTATATTATTTTATAAAAAAAGATTTTGTGACTGCATACGATTATTCCCAGCGTTCGCTAGATGAACTTACAGAAGAGAAATCAACAGACTTTATTCAAGCGATAAAAAGCAGATTAATTCTAGCTCTTTCTTTACAACACATAAAGAGATTAGGAATAGGATTACAATACCCTTCAAATACTGAAAGCATAAACGAAATTATAGCTGATATAAAGCGATTCTTAGGAAATGATAGTTTTTATTTGTCTTATCCCTATAAATTACTGAATATTTATTCTGAATCAAAGGATAAAAAAGTTTTATACGCTGATCAGTATGATCAAATTCAGAATAAATATCGGCAAGAAAGAAATAAAATGAAAAAAGACGTTGATTCTTATTATGATATGATAAAATAGTTGGAGAATAATATATATCACATGTTTTTTGCATTAAATTATATAAATGTATCGTTGTTTTTATTAACGAGAGTTCAGCGCCGCACGCATAAATACAAAAGTAGTTATTTCTTTACAATTTACAAATAATTAAGGATTCGAAGAATACTTATTACGGGTTTAAGATGCTGTTAAACCCGTGACTTGACAGGTTCTCATACCGCTGCCAAAGCCTCACACAATTATAAAATCAAAAGTTCAACCATTTCCTATAAACTCATCTTATTTCTCGGATGATTTTCCTCAAGGATGTGACGGATTTTGTTCGTGCTGATGTGAGTGTAAATCTGCGTTGTTGTAATCGAGCTGTGCCCAAGCAGCTGTTGGATGTATCTGATGTTGACATTCTCGTCCATAAGAGCAGTTGCGAAAGTGTGCCTGAACATATGCGGAGTAATATGCAGCCCCGACCCTGCCGCTTCGGCATAATCGTTTATCATACTTCTTACGGATTGCTCGGAATACCTGTTGCCTAATTTATTGACAAAAACCCAGTCATTATCCGAACCGCAAATTTCAATATATTCTTTCAAAAGCCTCGAAACTTTATCATTGGCAATACACATTATGCGTTCCTTGGAACCCTTCCCGGAAATGTAAATCGTGTTGCTTTGAAGTTCGAGGCTTTTTCTTTTTAGATTGCTCACCTCCGACACTCTCATTCCGGTTGAAAACAACAACTCTATGATAATAACATTCCTAAGTGCGGACTTGTATTGATAGCTGCTTTGTGCACTGTCGAGTCGGAAATACGAATATCTTAATATATCCTTTACGGTCGCAATCGGGATTGTTTTTGGAAGAGTAATCGGCTCCTTGTACTTTAGCGTAATTTTATGAAACGGATTTATTTCGATAATCTCCTCAATCTCCATATACCGATAAAACGCCTTTAAGCAGGCGATTTTGCGCTTGGCGGTTTTCGGTTTGTAATGCTGATGAAGTGAATTTATATATGCACTCAGCTCGTTTTTATCAAAGCAGTCCCTCATTTTCATATACAGGCAAAACTGTTTCAAATCGATTTTGTATGCTTTTATTGTCAGGGCACTCAGACCTTTTGAGTCGCTGCAAACAGTAAGATAATTCTGTGCTTCTTTTTCAATATCAATCATAATTAAACCTCCGAAATTTATCTGTTTTAATTATGATTGCTTGGCACTCAAAAGTCGATAACATTCTGCTCTTTTTTACAATATTTATGCACTTTTCCACGTATAATGTGCATTTTTTCGTTTTCTATTGACAAATTGTAAAAAATATGCTATTAGAGTGTAAAGGGAAATATAAGTAAAGGATAACTAATTGTTATCATATTGGTGGAAAATGGAGATTAATTATTATGAAAAATTACTATATACCAAAGTTTTCAAAAGAAAAAAGTGATGACATTTTCAACAAACTCAACTCCACAACAAGTAAAGCCTGTAATAACAATATTATTTGGGCTCCAAATCAAAAATCATATTCTGGAAATTACTATGGACATAGTTTAAAAAGGTCAAATTTAAAAAAGTGTAAATTTGAAAACGCAGTTTTTGATCATACTAGTTTCACAGGTTCGGTCATTGAAAATGTAGTATTTATGAATAATTGTAAAATTGAGTCATTATATATGGAACAAAGCACACTAATTGAATTGGTTTTTTCAAACAATCTTTATATTAATAATTCTAACTTTTCACATTCATATCTTGAAAACGTGCATTTTATTAACAACGAAATCCGTAGCACTTATTTTAGTAATTGTTATATGGAAAATTGTGAATTTGATAACTGTTTAATTCGCTCAACTATGTTTGATGAGGCATATCTGTCGAATTGTAAATTTAATAATTGTAATATGAGAAATTTAAATATAGAATTCTGTACAATGGACAATTGTACTTTCGAAAATAGCTGTATTTCATACTTTCAATTGCCATACATTATAGGAATATTTAAAAATTTAAATATTCCTAATAAATTGTTTGTTGGAAGAAACAATTTATCACCTATTCCTTTTAGTGATTATCTTGATAGTATAGATGACAGCATTGTATACTTTACAAAATTAGAGGAATATTTCCCTTTAGTAAGTCTATATTATGCTAAAAATCAGCACGATATTGCGTATTCGTGCATTATGGTTGGAATTGAAAAATCTTTATTAAAAAACGATATACGAATGATAGGCAATTTTTGTAAAATTGGACAATTTTATGATATTTTATCAATAACTGATATACAAAAAATATTAAGTTCAGTAGACGAATCAATTAATAAACAAAAGAATAGCAATATATTTCCTCTATTATTGAAACAATCCTATAATTTAAAAGGAACAGTATTACAAAATGAAAGCAAAGGAAAGTTGGAAATTACAATTAATACCTCATTAAAAGAAGATGATTTTGATGAAGTTAGCAAATTATGTGAAGATATTGATTCAATTATATTGATTGCAGCTCCTTCAAAAATTACTACATCATATCAGCTAAGTCACAATTCTCCGTTTGAAATATGTTTGACTTGTATAGGATTAACAGCTGATCTTATAACTGTTTCTGGATTTATTTATTCATATATTTCAAAACGATTAAAAAGCAACAAAACTATATCTCCAGAAATACAAGATTATATTGAAAAAAGCAATAAATCATATATAGAATCATTAAATAACCAATTTGATTACTTTACTTCACTAATTGAAAATACAGAAAAATCGGAGCAAGCAAAAATAATCAAAGACTTTAGAGGAAAAATCATTTCTTCTGCATCTGAACAAATTAATAAGGATTACTCATTAATTATTTCTCAAAACAATCATAGATAGAAGTGTCAAACAATTCATAATGAATATAGCCATTCCTTAAACTGTTATTGATATCATTTCCATCAGCAACAATTTCTCTCGGCGTAGGTAGTTTAATATTATAGTTTGATTTAGTTCTTCTAAATCTGCTGTAATTTGATTTAATATTATATAAATCATTTGGCAAATTTTTTATTTCGTCTTTAAAAGATAAATAATGAATTTCAAATATTGATGGAAGACCATTTTCTAATAGTATTCTATTAAGAATAAATGAAGATCCTTGATATCTATAATTACATTCAATAAAAAACAGCTTATCATTATATAGTAATAAATCGACGCCAAACACTCCAATTGCGCCAATTGACTGAATCTTTTCCCCTAATTTTTGGCATTCTGTATATAGTTTTCTTTTTACATTATTTTCAAGTTCAGAGCATTTAATAAAATCCGATCCACAATAATTAAATAAATCAGAAATTATTTGAATGGATGGTGGAAAAATAAAAACATTAGTATGTGATACTGCAATGTGCACATTAATTGGCAAAGCGTTTTTTAGATATGGCGTAATTAATACTGGTTGCTCTAAATTTGACAATACAGAAGCATCATCATTTTCAGTAAATAAAATATTGCCAATTCCACCACCACTATTCAATATTTGTACAACGAATTCAGAATAATTATTATTAAACAAAGATCTTACAAAATTATAATCTACATAATTAGAAATATTCATAGCAATTGATGGAGGCGTGTTAACTGTTTGGTTTATAAATTGCCTGAAAAACATCTTGTTATTTAAAGATTCTACAATCGATAATTTATTGATACAAATAGAATGTTCATATATTTGTTGCCCAAATTTATAGGCGTTTATCTGATTTGAAAACATAAAATAATTATCTTGGCTAATATTTAGCTTTTCATTCAGAATATTCAATAGGAAATTATCATACGAATCAGTAAAATTATTGTTAACAAAAGATGTGTTTTTTTCCGAATCAATACCATAGCGAGTTATACTCCCATAAAATAATGATTCAGTTTTGATATCAGATTCTCTAGTACCGACCCAATATATTCTTCTCATAAGAAACACCTTACATTCTATGATAACAATTAGTTATCCTTTATTGAGCACCGGAGAAAAAACGCCAATCGAGTTATAGTCGATTGGCGTTTGACATATTTAACACATTATGCACATATTAGAGCTATCTCTTTTAATTACTAGATTTACTAAATTCTCTTGAAAAATCTTAAAAAAAAAATTATAATTTAATAAAAATGGCGATAGTGGCAAAAATATTAAATGAGGCGATAACATGAAAATTAAAAGAGATATATATTTAAATCGACTGATTGCAAGAGAAGGAAATGGCTTTATAAAAGTTATCACAGGCATCAGAAGATGCGGTAAATCATATTTGATGAACAATATATTCTATAACCATCTGCTTTCAAACGGTATAAACGAAAGCAACATAATAAAGTTTGCCTTTGATTTTTAACATGGTTGAAACCACAGCATTCTGATTTTTCGTATGCTGTGGTTTTTGCTATAAATTGTTTTTTGCTAAATTTAGGCAGCAAAATAAATTTATTGTAATTATCCATACTATATGATAAAATAAATATGTAAAGGAGTGATACAATGTCCCCGATTGAAACAAAAAGAACGGCTGCAATCAAAGTTGCAGATGCGTTGAATAGCATTGAAGGCGTGCCTGTATCAGCCTTTGCAAAGGAACTTTCTGCAAAATGGGCAAAAGGCGAAATTACAGGTGCAGATATGAAAGCTGCTCTTATAGCAAAACATAAGAAAATATCATAGGTGAGTTTATGAACGATTTGTACTTGATCCCTAACAGTACAGTCCTCAAAAACCTGCTTGGCATAACAAATGAAAAAGAGCTTGATTTGGCAGAGGCTGAATTATCTCGTGCAAACATGATGCTGCTGTATGAAAATGGCTTTAGTGATTTTTCATCCGGCGGCTTTTGTTTTATTCACAAGTTTTTATTTGGTGATGTTTATGAGTGGGCAGGACAGTATAGAAAAATAAATATTCAAAAGCGTGAAGAGTTGCTGGCAGGTCGAAGTGTTTGGTATTCAAATGTTACCGAAATTGGTGCTGACCTTGATAAAGTTTTTTCCGAAATCAAAAAGATTGATTGGGCAAGTCTTACACGAGAAGATTTTGCAAAGCAAATTGCAAGGCTGTTTCCAAAACTTTGGCAAGTTCATCCGTTTAGAGAGGGCAACACAAGAACTACTGTAATGATGATGACATTCTTCGTGGAACATTACGGCTATTTCTTTGATCAAAATCTTATGGCTGAAAGTGCCGGCTATGTGCGTGATTCTTTTGTTCTTGCAAGCCTTGGTGAGCATTCGGAATATGAACATTTAGAAAAAATATTGCTTGACGCAATTTGCATCGAGCCGATTGAATATACGAATGGTGATATAGTATCCAAAGATAAGACAGAAAAATACGAAAAATACAGGTCAAAAAATTACACTCCGACTAAACATGAGTATATGGAGTGATGGTGAGAAAAATGTTTATTG
Source organism: uncultured Prevotella sp. (assembly GCA_900557255.1). The sequence continues at coordinate 22,189 of USSA01000013.1, read as the reverse complement.
AAAATAATATACTAAAGCATTATTTGAAAAATGTATATTTCATTACAGGAACTGCTTATGCAGGCAAATCTACAATGGTGAAAATACTTGCAGAAAAATATGATTTGATATTCTGCGGAGAGAACTATACTTGTGATATTACAGATAAAGTAGCAGATCCTGATATTCAACCGAATTTATGCTTTATGAATTTAATGAACAGTTGGGAGGATTTTGTAAAACGTTCCCCTGAAGAATATGAAAAATGGATGTATGGCACGTCTGATGAAGTAGCAGGATTTGAAATTGCAGAACTAATATCACTTTCCAAAAACAAAAAAGTAATTGTTGATACCAATATTCCGATTGATGTGCTGAAAGAAATATCAGATTATAATCATGTTGCAGTTATGTTGTCACCTCAAAGTATGAGTGTTGAGCGATTTTTTGACAGAAATGACGAAGAAAAGCAATTCATCCTCAGTGTAATCAAAAATTGCGATAATTCGGAAGAGGTAATGGCAAATTACAAGGCAGGATTAGAGTTGATTAACAGTGAAAAGCATTATAACGAATATGCCCAAAGCGGATTCTTTATTTTGGTTCGTGATGATAGTGAACAGGATACACGAAAAGAAGTTTGTGAGAAACTTGCAAAGCATTTTGGATTTGTGGAAGGTAAATAAATGGTTAACATTTTACTTGAAGGATATGAAATAAATTCCGATTATCTTTATGATGACTTGAAAAAATACATATTGACCGACTATTCAGTTGCAGTAATTGCTTTTTCTTTTCGTGACAGTGAGGTTAAAAATTCAACAGAATGGAATTTACTGTATAGCAAAGAAAAGGGTATTTATTACAGGGGAATAGTCAGCGGCTTTACTGCCTACGGAATATCGGGAAATAATATTACATTTGTAAACTATTTTGAGGATACAAAAGAGTCTGCTAAACAAAAAATAGAAAATGCGGATATTCTTTATTTTACCGGCGGTCGACCTGACAGAATGATGGACAGAATCAAAGAGTTTGATTTGGTGAATATGTTAAGAAAGCATAACGGAATTGTTATGGGTTATAGTGCAGGTGCGGTTATTCAGCTTTCTGAATATCATATATCACCTGACAAAGATTATAAAGAATTTCAATACTATGACGGCTTGGAATATTTAGATGATTTCTATTTGGAGGTTCATTACGAAAATACAAAAGTGCAAAACAAAGCCATTCGGCGTGTGTTATCCGAAAGAGGTAAAACAGTTTATGCAACTGCTTTCATGTCAGGCGGTATTATCGTAGATAACGGCAATATTAAACTTATTGGAGATGTAAAGACTTTTAGCAAATAGCGTGGTGTAATTGTGTCAAAGGATAATTGGCATAAAACAGATTATGGCAAACAAAGAGTGTTATAAAAAATGACAAAACGAGAAATGATAAACATAAATAATTTTTTCAATTTAGTTGCGGAAGATTTGCAGTTAGGCAAAGTGCTTGAAAATCCCGTTCAGGTAGCAGGCGGTTTTATGCACCGTATGTTTAAGATTGTTACCGAAAAAGGCAGTTACATAATTAAGCTTTTAAACCCAAACATTATGAAACGACCTACTGCAATGGACAACTACAAAATCGCTGATGATATTGAGAAAATATTACAGCAAAACAATATTCCTGCAGTTTATGCTTTGGAGTTCAAGAATAGAAAAATACAGGAATTAAACGGTCAATATTATTATATTTTTGAGTGGTATGACGGCAAGTCATTGAAAGACGGTGAAATCAAGTCAGTTCATTGCGAAAAGATAGGTGAAGTGTTGGCAAAAATTCATAATATTGATTTGAAAAATGAGCCTTTCGAGAAAGACGAAATGCACATTGATTGGGAAAAATACATTGAGCTTGCCAAAGATATGAACTCAACGATTTGTGATTACATAAAAGATTATGCCAATTTTTTTAATTACAGCATGACGAAAGGCAACGAGGCTATAAAGAAATTACCTCCGGTCAAAGCAATTTGCCATAACGATATGGACAGCAAAAATGTACTTTGGATTGGTGATGAGTTTAAGCTGATTGATTTAGAATGTTTAGGATATTCAAATCCTTATCTCGAATTGTTTGAGCTCGCACTTTGCTGGTCAGGATATGAAGGATGTAATATAAATTTTAATTTGTTTAATACATTCATCAAGTCATATTTTGATAATACAAATCTTGATACAAATGTTGATTGGGAGGCTTTGTATTACAGTAACAATGGCAGGCTTGGCTGGCTTGAATACAACATCAAAAGAGCATTGATGCTTGAATGTGATAACGAGGAAGAACAACAACTGGGTATCAGTAAAGTCAAAGAAACTGTTGAGCATATCATATATTACGATAAAGTTAAAGATGAAATTTTGAAGATGCTAAATAACAGTATAAATTTAATATGACAATGATAGTATTATAGAAAAATGAGCAGGCATTATGCCTGCTCATTACAAACTATTCACCAAGGATGTCCTTTTCACCTTATTAACTATTAACCGACTTTAATAAAAGTGGTTTTATCACATTTTGGACATGGTGGCAATGTGTCAGTATTATCGTCTAAATGAATTTTAGTACCACAATTTACACACTGATATGTTCCAATGCCCGGTTTTTCACCTGTTGAGTGCATAACCCTTTGCTCCTTTCAATGATTGATGTTGTGTTCATTAATTAGGTGTAGAACGTCTATGAGATTTTACCTTTGTTCCATCAGACTTTTTGTAACCATTAACAGTCACAATTTTCTTTTCTGGTTTGCCATGAACACTGCTCTTAGTTTTAGCCATCATTCTATTCTCCTTTCTTGACGGCGCCACTATGAGCAAAATAATCATTGACTTTTAGCTCTAATTGTGATAACATATCAACAATACATGGGTAGTTGATTTGTCGGGATCCAACCGTCATATTATCTACTTCAAGCAGTAACTGTAGGATAGTTACTGCTTTTTTGATTAAGACGTATATTATTCTTAATCATTTTACTATATTTTAGCATAATGTATGGTAAAAGTCAATAGATTTCTCTCAATTTCTGTGAAATATATTAAAAAACTGTAACAAAATGCTATTTTTACTTGAATATATATCGCGTTTGTCGTATAATGTTCTAAAAGGTAACATGAGAGGTAATGCATATGTTGATTAGTTTTGGAGTAGAAAATTTTTTATCCATAAAGAATGAACAAATTTTAAGTTTAAAAGCTGGAAAAGGTAGAGCATTTAACGAAAGAGTATATCAAAACACCAATTTGAAAATACTTAAGTTTTCTTCTATCTTCGGTGCAAATGGTTCTGGTAAATCTAATTTTGTTAAAGCAATTGCTTTTGCTAGGAACTACATTTTAAATGGCAGCAGAAATTCTTTTATTAATAAATACTATAAAATTGATGAAACATGCAAAAATACTCCTTCATCATTTACCTTTGAAATATTGTTAGATGGTAATGTCATAAATTATAAATTTTCGATCATTCTATCTACAAATAAAATAATTTCTGAAACTTTATACAAAAACAGAAAATTAATTTTTTATAGGAGAGTGTCAGATTCAGCATACGAATTAAATAAAAGAGAAATAAAAGACAACACTTTATATAATAAATTGGAAGTTTATTTAGATGGCGTTAAAAATGATGATAATACACTTTTTTTGAATTTAATTAACCAATACAAATCATTATTTTTAGAGTATTCGGAAATTTCTGTATTAAAAAACTTATTTAATTGGTATGAAACCAAATTAAGAATCATGTTCCCCGACGAGCAAATATATAATTACTCATATTTTATGTCATCTGATAACATAGAAAAAATTATTTGCTTCTTTAAAGATTTCGGTTTTTCTATTTCCAATTATGATATTGTCGACTGTTCTATGGATAGAATAGCAGCAAAATTACCAAAAGAGATATATACTGACTTAATACAAAATATAAATGAGGCTCTTTCTGCTAATGAAAACCCTGCTGATGGTTCTATGTTGGGTATTAATAAAGAATTATATATAATTACAAAAGAGCAAGATGAATTAATCTGCAAGACCATACAATTATATCACGAAAATCCAAATATTCCATTTTCTATGTCCGAAGAATCTGATGGAACATTAAGGATATTTCAATTAATGGAAATTTTATTTCAAAACGATGATGAGGCAGTATATATTATTGATGAAATTGACAGATGTTTGCATCCATTACTTACATATAATTTTGTAAATGCATTTTTAAATAAAATTGTCAATAGTGATTGTCAGTTAATTACTACTTCTCATGAAACGCTTTTACTTGATTTCAATTTGCTAAGAAAAGATGAAATGTGGCTTGTTACAAAACAAAATGGTGCATCACGTTTAGAAGCTCTTGGGAACACACAAAATCGAGCAGATATTAAATTAGCAAAATCATATTTATTAGGTGAGAAGGCCATACCAAAAATAAAAAATGATGTATATAGAACTAATGAAGGCAAGTAGGATTAAACCACTTGCCTTCATTTAACCATATTATAGCGTGTATTATTTCACTATTAATAATTTCCCTTGCCCGATTTGCAATGTTGTTGATTATATGCACCCACAGCATTTGGTTTTCAGCTTCGAGCTGTTCGGTTATGTCTTCATGTTCGACCATTTGCTCCGACTTTTAAAAATGTTAAGGGCGTTAGTTTCAATTTGTATTGATGAAGAGAAATCCATACCAAAAATCAAATATGAAGACGGTGATATTTGTATAAAATATATCCTAACATCTACGGAAGAATCAATACTTATTCGGATGACCAAGCACTGATGTTTTTAAGAGATAGTATGGCGAATATATAAATAATTCTTGTTTTGACGGTATTGAAAACATGTAAAACATAAGGCATTTGAGAGTAGAATTGCTTTAAAATAGACAATTTGAATATTGGAGCTGGTTAATGTTGACTAAAAAAGAGTATAATGAATATTTAAGAAAATCGTTCATCTGTATTAGAAAAGATGATCCTCCGGAATCTTATGATTTCAATGGGCTAACTAATGCTTATAAATCTTTTAATATTAAATCGTTTTATAAATATTCCTCATTAGAAAGTCCTTACACAATTGACAATCTTAATAAAAACACTTTTCATTTCAGCCTTATTCAAGACTTAAATGATATTTTTGAATTTTCTTACAATGTATATGATGTTGACAAAGAAATTAGTAATAGAAAGGAATTACTATCACATATAGTTTTCATAGAAGAACCAACCAAACAGGAAATAAATAATTTTGTTGATGTAAGGTCATCTTTGGAAAATATATTTGATAAAATCAAAGCACATACATTTATCAACTCTTTAACTACATCATACAACAACCATTTAATGTGGGCACATTACGCAAATTCATATAATGGTATTTGTGTAGAGTATGATGCTATGGAATTGTTTAAAAAATATTATATATTTATTGCTCCAGTAGAATATTCAGAACATATTCCCCAAATTGAATATAATGCTTCATATTGTGACATAATTAGGTACTTACATGAATGTTGTAGTACAAAAGAAAAGTGTTGGCAATATGAAGAAGAATGGAGAATTATTAAGATTGATTTGTGTAAAAAGAGAAGTGCTATGAATGATTATATGAAACCGAAAAGCATAACAGTAGGATATAACGCAAATCCTAAAGATATAGAGAAGATAAAGCAAATTTGTAATAAAAATGATATATCATTTTACAAATTAGATAAAGCAAATGACGGAACATTCAAAACTGTAAGATAATAAATATTCAGACCAAAATCTTTGAAAGTTTTAATGTTGCTTATGCATTTTACAAAATTGTATACTATATTTATTAAAATTATAAAAGCATTCCTACTTTTGTAAATAATATATTATTGATTTGACTTTCCTGTTGTTTTGAGTTATAACACACAGCACAGGAGGTTGATAAAATGACAGGAATTATATATGCACGATATTCAAGTGACAATCAGCGTGAAGAAAGTATTGAATGTCAGTTAAGAGAGTGTACGGAATATGCCAAAAGAAATGATATAATGATAATTGATACATATATTGACAGAGCTTTTTCCGCAACAACAGATAAACGACCCGCTTTTCAAAAAATGATACAAGGCAGTGCAAAGAAAATGTTTGATGTTATCATCGTTTGGAAGCTTGACCGTTTTGCCCGTAATCGTTATGATTCGGCAAGGTACAAAGCCTTGCTTAGGAAAAACGGAGTTAAGGTCATATCCGCTAACGAAAATATTAGTGAAGGCTCGGAAGGCATAATTCTTGAATCTGTACTTGAAGGTATGGCTGAATACTATTCAGCAGACTTGTCAGAGAAAGTTATTCGTGGTTTAACAGAAAATGCAATGAAATGCAAGTTTAACGGTGGTCCGATTACATTCGGCTATCGCATTGACGATGAAAGGCATTTTCAAATTAACGAGGAAACCGCACCTTATGTTCGTATGATATTCAAAAAATATGATGCAGGAAATACAATGAAATCTATTGTTGATGAATTAAACAGCAATGGCATCAAGAACATTCGAGGCGGTAAATTCAGCGTTAATATTGTTTCTAAAATCCTCAGCAACAGAAGATATATAGGCGAATATATTTACAGAGATATTGTAACGCCCGGAGGCATCCCCGCTATAATTGAAAAAGATGTTTTCGTCAGAGTTCAGTTGAAAATTGAGCATAATAAGCACGCCGGAGCTAAAAACAAAGCTGATGAGGAGTACATTCTTACAACTAAGTTATATTGTGGTGAATGCAATTCACTTATGGTTGGTGAAAGCGGAATCAATCATCAAGGCAAAAAATATCGATATTATAAATGTATTGATGCGAAACGAGGCAAGAGATGTAAGAAAAAGGCAGTAAAAAAGGATGATATCGAAGATGTTGTTTTGAAGGTTGTTGTCGCAACATTAAGCAATGAAAAATATATCAATTCTTTAATAAGTGCTTTAATGAATATGCAAGAAAGTGAAAATTACGAGCTTAGAGAACTTCAAAAAGAGTTATCACGAGTTGATAAAAAGAACGCCAACTTGCTTAACGCTATCGAGCAAGGAATTTTAACAGAATCAACAAAACAACGATTACAAGAACTTGAGCAAATCAAGATAAAAATTGAAGCGGATATTGCAAAAGAAAAAATTTCAAATCCCAAATACACAAGAGAACAATACAAAGAATTTCTTGATAAATATAAAACAGTAGATATTACAAAGCAGGAACATCGCAAGGCACTTGTAAATTATTTCGTAAATGCTGTTGTTCTTTATGATGACGATTTAGTGTTTTATATGAATTATAAAAACAATGCTTTTAAGTTGCCATTTTCAAAAATAAAACAAAGTTCGGATTCAATTTTGAACTCGCTGCCACAAAAAAGAGCTAATAATCCAGCTCTTTTTTTCTTTTACTCTGCCCTGATTTTTCAGGGCATTTTTTATTTTAGCCTTTTATATTGTTTATCCATCAAAAATGCAAAGGTAGTCATCAAAAAAATAAATCGGTCTGTAATGCTAACGCCACATAAGGAAGTAATTCGAAAATACATCAAAATACAACTTTATGGGCGTTGCAAAGGCAGAAAGACAGCATAGAAGGAAGAAATGCTTTTTACGCTGTCTTTCTTTATGTTCAAAATAAAATCGCACATTCGTCATCTTGATAATCTCCTGCTACAATGTAGATACAAAGGAGGTTGAGCGTATGCAAAATAACAAATATTATTTAGCGATTGATGATTATGAGTACAGCATTATAATCTACAGTCTGAACAATTTGCGAAATAAGCTCATAGCAGACGGAAGATATACCGATGCAGTAGATGAACTAATTATCAAAATCGCTCACTCACCTATTAAGAAATTCAAAATCAAGATAACGGAGGTTTAAGATTATGGAAAAGACATTGTTTTAACAGATGGGCGGTACATACGAACAACAGGGTAATTATTTTATTCCTTGTCTTACTCTTCCCGCTGAAGAACAAGTAGAAATCGGCGTAAGGAGACAACGACATTTAAGATATATCACACAACACCACAAGGTACGGTACACTAATCTGCTGACAAACTGCAAATTGAACGGCTATCTCGCTGACATTGACAAGCAGGCAAAGGATATGTTTTTTTGGCTTGTAAAACCAGATGGCAGAGGCAAAAGTGTGATGGAAGAACTCAAGGCAGACAATCAGATGGAGTGGGTTTGCCGGATGAATAACATCCGCAGTAGATCCATAGAAATCGTAAATCACGATGTGATTTATAACTAAACGAAGCACGGCGACAGGGAGATTGATACCTCTCTGCCGCTTTTACATTGTACCGCCATGGTAAAATAGCTTTACCATAATTACCAATCTTTCTGTTGCTGTTTGATTAAGTGCTTGTTATAATATAAACACAGATTGAAAGGAGAAATTTTAATGAAAAAAACATACATTGATCCAATCACGAATTTTAACCATTTGTTCAATCAAAAAAAATTAATTGAATCATATGAAAAATATGTTTCCACTCACAAAATCACAAAAAAAGAATTAAATGAAAAACTTAGTAAAATACTTCACATTAGTGAAGAAAGCATAAGAAAGCATATTTCTAACAAAAATAGTCCGAGTTTAATAGAGCAAATATATGAATACGGCGATTTTCTTGAGGGCGACCGATTTGTTTTTTTGGAATTAAGAGAAACAGAAGAATCTTTTTATGAAAAAGCCCAAGACATTCTTTCACAGAGCGATTTTGTTGAAAGATGTATTCAAGCAGTCCGTTCAGGTGTGATAAATATCTTAGCCGAATATTCAGCTACAAACTGTTTTAATCGAAAAAATGTAATAGATACTGATATGGTTATATATTATCGTAAAAAAGTTGATTCTCTTGAAATTATGATTATGAAGATACATAAGAATGATGAATTAGTAAAATCGTTATTCGATATAACAAAAACAATAAAAAAATTTGTTTGTGCTGGAGAGTATCCTGGAATTTCAAAGGAATGGTATGAAATAAATCCCAAATTAAGATTTTATTCACCAGCATTCGAGTTAATGCTCAATAATCCTAAAGCATTTGAAATTTCTCTTATGAATGATATGTTGGATTATCATCCCACTGAAGATGAAAAAAATGAATATTTAGAATATTTTGCAAAGCTTGAAAAAGATAATCAAAAAAATAATTATCACTATAATCTAAACGATTATTTTCAGCGAGAATTGATTTCTACCGTAGATATATTGTTTAAAAATATAACAGAAAAAACAGATTAATATAACAGGGGGGTAATCATATGTTTAAAAATAAAATTGATAGTATTCAGACATTCAAAAATGAAGCAAAGGTGCAATTTGAACCTGATTCATCTCCAGCTGCTTGGGGACATTATAAAAAATTTTATTCTAAAAATAAATACTTGAATAATAATTACGATTTTAGTGATCTTTTCTTTTATAATTGCTATACAGATTTCGGCTTAAAAAGAGGAATTTACACGGATTATGAATGGTTTAACTATTTAAATAAACCTTTAAGAAAAGGTTCACGCTATAATCGCTTGTTTGTGTTGGAAAAAGACACAAAAATAAAGAAAATTAATAATACTGAGTATATTGTTGCCGATTATCGTCTTGGCGGTGATTGCGACTTCAATTTTAACGAAAAAAAGTATGCTTTATTTTCAGAAATAATCGAAAGCGATTCAACGGCTTCAAAACAGGAAAAAGCGAATGCTAGTCAACAACTTGCAAGTTGTAGAGAAATGCACCATAATCTGTTAAATTTCTCATTAATGCAAGGAATAGGAAATATGCAGAAATTTAAAGGAAGTAACCGATATGATAGATTAGATACTTTTGTATATGAATTAGATAAATACTTTCGAGGTGTTTCTAATTCAATATTACAATATTCTTCGCCCAATAATGAGCCTGCGTTAATTTCATTTCTCAATGATTTTAAGGATATTTACGAATATTGTGCCACTTTCTACTTTATTACAGAAAAAACTTTTATTAATGAAATTATAAAACAAGGGAGTATGCCAATAACAAACGTAACCGAATTGATGAGATATATGAATTTAGCAGAAAAATGTTGGTCCATAAAAGAATTTCTAGCAATAGGAGATTATTTCCTTGACGGTGGTACTGTTTTTTCAAAAACTGAGTTGAGTACAAAAATAAAAAATGATTTTGGTTACGAACAAGATGAAATTGATGAATTACTAATTAAATGCGAAAAAAGAGGGTTTATAACTTCTATTGGGAACAATAGTTATACGAGGTAAAATGGTTAAAAAATGACTAAACAAATCGCCTATATAGCAATAAAAAGCGATTGGCTCGAATAAATGATTTAAGCAAAGAATCAGATGAACTAAATAAAAAGGAAAAATAGGAGAATGGTAAAATGTCTAAATTTAAAGAACTTGAAGAAATAACATTAGACTTGTTCGACAGTGTTGTCATATATACTGTTGCTGAACCCGGTGCCATGGGGGCACCCTGCTTAATGGAATTTGTGAAAGAAAATGATGAATGCTTTTCTTTATTTTATAACTCTATTGATAGTGGCAAAATCACTTATTCCGATATAAAAAGCAAATTTCCGGCATTAGAGGGTTGCTTCTGGAATGGTCCTATGCCTGATGAAAAAACTGACGGAGAAATTGTATTATTTGTAAATGATGATACAAAAAACAAAAATCTGTCGAGAGTCGCAAAAGGCTGGAAACACATTTATACAGGTTGCGGAAATCATTTGCTTATTAAAGAAACGTATTTCCCAATTTTTAATAAATACATTTCTCAATATGAAAGCCCCTTTGAAATTTATTGTTCTTGGCAAAAACATATTGATGATTTTATAAATGAAATATCAAGCAAGTGAAAGGAGCAAATTTATGAATAGAACAGTTACTTTCGTTATAGGGGCTACGGCTTCCGGAAAAACAACTTTTATCAAAAATCACTTTTCTGACAATCGAAATACGATGATATTGAATGTATATAATTATCAACAAGCTGCATATAAGGAAGCAGGGTTCGGCAAACACATCCCATTTGGACAAGAATTTAAATGCTTATATAAGGCAAATGAAAATCTTTTAGTTGACATTATTAAGACGTTGCAAGAAGGTAAAGATGTGGTAGTTGAGCAGACTTTATACAAGGCAAAGCGTAGAATAGCATACATAGATGCCATTCGTAATGCAGTTGAAAATATTTCCATTGAGGTTTATGTAATGTGTCCGAGCGATTCTGCTTGGGATACATATATAAACGAACGAAAATTAGATTCTTCTATCCAACAACTAAAATCTATTGTAAAAGAAATAGAATTTCCCAATCCCAGCGAAGGGTTTGATAAGATATATGAGGTTATAGATGACAATATCGGACTTCGAATGGATGCTCCTAAACCTGAGATTGTTGATGTAGCACATAAAGAACTCAGCGAAGAGGCACAACAAATAAAAAAAGAGGAATATAAAGAAAAACAACGATTAGAATTGCTTGAAAGTATGAATTCTCGGCCGTTCTGGCACTATTGTGAAGTCTGTGGCACTAAACTTTTCTGCACAGCACAAGAAGCTTTTGAAGCCGGCTGGGACTACCCGCCGAAAATCGGTTCTTTCGGATTGTTAGGTCCTCGTACTTGTGGAAAATGCACGTGGAATGACACCTTGTTTATTAAAGTGCATCAACAGGCAATTCCCATTGTCATTGAAAAAACACTGACAAAGAAAGAACTACAAACTTGGCAACGAATAAAGAATGAGCCGGAAAGTTTGCTCGACGAAGAAATGTAATATGAATTGAAATAGCAGGTGATAAAATGATAGTTGCAGGGTTTTCGGGAGTTGGTAAAACAACCTTTGCTAAAACATATCCTAATGTTATTGACCTTTACATTATGCCTTACAAGTATTCTAATTTAGAAGAAATCAGCGACAGCTACAGTGATGAAAGTATTAAAGCTGCTCCCGAGTTGATTTTAAACCCAAACTGGCGATACGAATATTACGAAAAATTAATTTCTCTCTGCGTTGCAGAGCCAAACAAAATAATTGTGATTCCAACCGATATTCAAATAATGAATTGGTTATATTGTGATAATATACCATTTACTCTTGTTTTTCCGGCTTATGAATTAAAAGATGAATATAGAAACAGGTATTTGAAACGAGGAAACACAGATAACTTTGTAGATGTTTTTATAACAGATTGGGATTACTGGATTGGTATGTTTAAAGTGCAAAAGGGATGTAAAAAAATCGAACTTAAAACAAATGAATTTTTATCAGATGTAATAATTGTTGAAGGTGGGAAATGTTATGTTTGAAATGATTGATTCAAAATACACACGAGATAGATATGAGGAAATAGGTTTTCAGTTAACAGATTTTCAAAAAGCTACATTGATTTGGAATAAACCAAACATCACTCTACAAGAACGGTTTTCTGCACTGAAAAACTTGGCGATAAATACCGCAGATAGTGACCTTAAAGTGATAAGTAAAGAACAGGGTTTTTCTACAGTCTGTGGCACCGTGATTTTTCACGGTGCCTTTCTTGTTTTCTGCCTTTTATATTGTTTATCCATCAAAAATACAAAGGCAGATTTTTTGATATTATTATCGAATGTTTGTAAGAGTTCACTTTTTGGTATGTTTGTTATTTATTAGTTACCAGATTGTTACGATAAGGAGATCTTTGCTGTGAAAACAAATCCATTATTGTCATCACATTGTCAGGTAGGAGCGGTTCATAATTTGTTGACCGTGTAAAGATTACTCAGTTGCATATTATCCATATATCTTTTTGAAATTTCAATGTAACCATTTTCTTTCAAATTGCTCTATGCTTTTCTGCAAGCTGTTTCACCTATATTGCAGTTTCTTGCAATGTTAGGAACGGAATAATAGCTCTGTCCCCTCTTATCCTTGACTCTGTTCAAAAATGAATACACAACAAATTCAATCGGTGTAAAACCTTCGTTGAAAATTTTATCGTGCAATTTAAAATAATAATCCTGCATATTGAACCTCCTTTCTTGATTTTTATAGATTTCAAATGCAAAATGGCAAAACAAAAATCGGACACTGAAACCTACACATAAAATTACACAAACTACTCCATTATGTGAGGATGCTATGTAAATATGTATTCGTTTCAATGCCCGACTTAATTATTTGTATCGTACATTAAACTTAAAAGAATTGGTTTTAACTATTTTGTTAAACCATAAGTAAAAAATATTCAATTATAATGTATAATATTGATTTCCTCTGCCAACACTATTTAGTTTAGAAGGATTTTATTTCTCTGTTAACCTGTAATTTTATTCAAGGTTATATTTCTTTCTATACTCTCTCGGAGTGATTCCAAAATGATTTTTAAAGGTAATGTTAAAAATTCTGATTGTTGAAAATCCGCATTCATTTGCAATTTCACAGGAGGTTTTATTTGTGTATTTGAGCAGTTTCACAGCTTCATCAAGTCTGATTTGATTGATATATGCAGAAAAATTCATACCGAAGTTCTTTTTGAAAATACCGGAAATATAATGATAGCTATAGCCTAAATCGGCACACATTTTTTTAAGGGACAAATCATTTTTGATATTTTCTTGAATGTATTGGGAAATCTGACTGAGCAGATGATAATTCTTCTGTTCGTATTTTTCTTTCAATCCGGAATCTATGATTGAGGCACAGTACTTATATAGCACTGCTTTTTGTTCAAATATATTTTTATTCTGTTCACTCAGTGTATTTAAATCTTTGTGCATAAAAGAAAAAACAGGACTTTCAAAGTCAAAGTTCTTAGTCGTATCATAAAAATCCTGTAACATATCGGGGGAATAAATGCAGCTGAATACATCGTTATATTCTATTGTTTCAAATGAATGAATTTGATATGGCGAAATTATTATGGCATAGTTTGGTTTTATTATATATTCAGTGTTTTCAATGGTAACTTTGAGTATTCCTGCTTTTATAAATATCATTTCATAACTGCGGTGTGTATGCTGACCGAAATTCAGATTGTGAATATCAATTGTGTGATAATAAGCATTGCCGCTTCTTTTGCTTTCGAAATCAATCATGTCCTTAAACCTTAACTTTTTTCTATAATTATATAACAAGGTTCTTGAATTTTCAACGAATATGTTTAATAATAAAATTGAGGTGAATTATATGAATAATACGGTTATAAAAGATAATGCAATTATTTTTTCAAGATACGGTGAGGTGGTAAGAATTACTGCCTGCTATAATAATTCAATACGCTTTGAGGCTTTCCCTGAGGGCAGAATATATAATGAAAATTTTACGCTGATGCCACAGGCAGCAGATGCAAAAATTACGGAAGATGAATATTCTGTTTCAATGCAGGCCGGCACACTGACAGCTAAGCTTGAGCGAAGCGGAAAAATTATATTTTACCATGATGACAAGGTGATTTTAGAGGAAAAGCCCGAACTTGCATTTAACGGCGGTTTTCGCCATTACGAGTGTAAGCCGAGTGGAGCGTGGTCTGCACGTGTAACCTTCAAGCCAAATGATAATGAGCATTTTTACGGTATCGGTCATGAGCCTGTGGGAAAATTTGATTTGAAAGGCTGTTCTTTTGACATCAGAAATGTGAATACAAAATGCACAATACCGTTTGTGTATTCGTCACTCGGATACGGCTTTTTGTGGAACAACCCTGCTATCGGAAATGTAGAACTGTCAAACAACCGAACACGCTGGAGCGTGAATGCAACAAGAAAAATTGATTACATAGTGATTGACGGTAAACCAAAGCAAACAGCACAGGCACTTGCAGATTTAACAGGTCATTCGCCGATTATGCCACACTGGGCAACGGGCTTTTGGCAGAGCCGTTTAAGATATGAAACGCAGGATGATTTGCTTGCTGTTGCAAGAAGATACAAGGATGAAGGGATTCCCCTTTCTGTTATTATAGTTGATTATTTCCACTGGACAGAGCAGGGCGATTATAAATTTGACCCAAAATATTGGCAGGATGTTAAGGCTATGACGGATGAGCTGCACAGCATGGGCACAAAACTTGTTGCATCCATGTGGCCGACAATAAACGGAGCAAGTGAAAACTATAATTATATGCGTGACAACAATATGTTAATGCGCACAACAAAGGGTGCGGACAGAGTGTTCAGCTTTTATGGCTGGCAGAGTGAAATTGATGTCACAAACCCTGAAACACGTAAATTTGTTTGGAGCAAGCTGAAAGAAAATTATATTGACAACGGTGTTGATGCACTTTGGTTTGACGAGGCAGAGCCTGAGATTCACCCTGAGGATTTTGATAATCTGATCTGGTATAAAGGCAGAGGTGATGAGGTTGCCCTACTTTATCCGTATTACTGTTCAAAAATGGCATATGACGGATTTAAGGAAATAGGCATTGATGACAGTGTAACACTTGTTCGCTGTGCATATACCGGCAGTCAGAAATTCGGTGCACTTGTGTGGAGCGGTGATGTATTTTCGACATTTGAGAGTTTGTCCGAGCAGGTTAAAGCCGGTCTTAATATGTCTATGTGCGGTATTCCTTGGTGGAACACCGATATCGGCGGATTTTTTGGGGGTGATACGCAGAGTGAAGAATTCAGAGAGCTGATTGTTCGTTGGTTTCAGTACGGCGTGTTTTCTCCTGTTATGCGTCTGCACGGCAACCGTAACCGCCATGGCGAAAAGAGCAATCTTAAAGAGCCATCAGGTGATCCGAATGAGCTTTGGAGCTTCGGTGAACGCATTTTTGAAATACTGAAAAAGCTTGTTTTTCTTCGTGAAAGACTCAGACCGTATATTGAGCATCATATGAAAATTGCATCCGAAAAGGGTTATCCTGTAATGCGTCCGATGTTCTTTGATTTTCCTGATGATAAGGAATGCTACACTCTCGGTGAGCAGTATATGTTTGGTGATGATATTTTGTTTGCACCGATTGTAAATAGAGGACAGACTAAAAAAACAGTTTACCTTCCTGAAGGCGAATGGATATTGACAAAGGATAAAAAGGAATACGGCAAGGGTTATCATACTGTTACAGCAGAAATTGATGAATTTGTTGCATTTGTCAGAAAGGGTGCAGAGATTATAGAATGCTTTGCGTGAGGAAAAATTATGACAACTAAGGAATACTTACAGCAGATAGATGATGTAATCACAAACGGGAAATATAAAGATAGTTGGGAGTCTTTATCCAATCACAAAACACCGGACTGGTATTACAACGGCAAGCTCGGAATTTTTATTCACTGGGGAATTTACAGCGTACCTGCCTACGGCAGTGAGTGGTATTCAAGAGCAATGTATGATAAAAACTGCCGTGAGTTTGAATACCACAGGGAAACCTATGGCGATAAATTCGGTTACAAGGATTTTATCTCTATGTTCAAGGCAGAAAAGTTTAATGCAGATAAATGGGCAGCACTTTTCAAGGAAAGCGGTGCAAAATTCGTTATGCCCGTGTGTGAGCATCATGACGGATTTGCTATGTATGATACAGTATTTAACCGCTGGAATGCCAAAGCAATGGGACCTTGCCGAGATATTACGGGCGAGATAAAGAAAGCGTGTGAGAATAATGGCTTGACCTTCTGTGCATCAACACACAGAGCCGAGCATTATTTCTTTATGAATATGGGCAGAACATTTGACAGTGATGTAAATGATGAAAAGTACAGAGATTTTTACGGACCCGCTGTTCATTGCCCTGAATGGGACAGCCATACAATACACAAAACGACAGCAGATACTTATTCCATCGGTGCAAGTAAAGAATGGCTTGAGGACTGGCTTGTGCGCACCTGTGAACTGATTGATAAATATCAGCCAAGGATTCTGTATTTTGACTGGTGGATTCACAACCATTCCTTTAAGCCGTTTCTTAAAAAGCTGTGTGCTTATTACTACAACAGAGCAGAGGAGTGGGGCGAAGAGGTTACCATCAACTATAAGCATGAGGCATTTCCACCTACTGTGGCAACCTTTGATGTTGAGCGCGGTGCGTTAACGTATATTTCACCAATCCCATGGCAGACAGATACGGCAATCGGTAAAGATTCATGGGGCTACAGAAAGGACAATACCTATAAAAGCACAAGGCAGATTATTACCGATTTGATTGATATTGTCAGCAAAAACGGTATGCTGCTGCTCAACATCGGTCCTAAACCTGACGGAACAATTACCGATGAGGAAACGCAGGTGTTAAAAGAACTTGGCGAATGGATGAAGCTGAATGGTGAGGGCATTTACGGTACAACCTTTTGGAAACAATTCGGCGAGGGTGATGTGAACAATGAGGAGGGCTTTTTTAAGGACAGAGAAGAAAAGGCGTTTACAGAAAAGGATTTCCGATTCGCATATAAACGCGGTTCAATATATGCTTTTCAAATGCGTCCAAATGGTGAAAATGCTGTTATTAAGGCATTGAAAAAGCACAATCCGCACGATTTTATCATAAAAAGGATCACGCTGCTTTCAACAAGTGAAACGCTTAAATTTGAAAGAAATGATAATGAATTGATTATTAAAGCAAACGAGAACTTTAACAACAGTAGTCCAATCTGTTTTAAAATAGAAATTGATTAGGAGCAATTTATGGAATATAGTTTTGATATGAATTCTGAAACCGAAAAATTTGAACTGTATTATTTAAAATGTATATCTGCAGGCAGAGCACACGAGGGCTTTTATATTGTTTATCCATCAAAAATGCAAAGGTAGCGCTTTACTGTGTTAAATTTATAATGTTGCTTCTTTTAGAATTCTGTGATATATTGTTCATGTTAATTATCGAGAAATCAGCGAACATGCTTTTTCGATAATTACTCTCCCTCGTTCAAAGAACTCAGTCAATTTCTGTTTAAAGATTTCTTTTTCCTGTATTTTCTGTCCCTCGGATTTCCTCATGATAGAAATAATCCACGATTACCGGATGTCCCTGCGGGACTCTGCCATAAGGCATTTCATTATCCACAAAGGGACAATCATACTTCTTAGCCATTTCCTCAGCTTTTACTTCAAGTGCTTCAAAATAACTGCGGTTATGCTTGTTATAGATCTCATCGTAAAGCGGTACAAGATCAGGATATTTTCCGGCGATATAATCCATGATCGTCTTTTTGAAGCCGCCTCGAAGATTGAGGTTTTCGAGCCAGAACAGATCGCACTGATCCTTTACCCGCTCAAAGATGGCTTCAAAGTCCGTGATACCGGGGAATACTGGGGATACGAAACAGACTGTACGGATCCCTGCGTCATATACCTGCTTCATAGCAGCGATACGGCGCTCAATGCTCGAAGCAGAGTCCATATCGTTCTTGAAATTTTCATCCAGTGTGTTGATCGACCATGAAACGGTTACTCGTCCAAGCTTCTTCAGCAGATCAATATCCCGTACCACAAGATCAGACTTTGTGCAGATCAGAATATCTGCATCACTGCCGATGAGCTGCTCCAGAAGCTTTCTGGTATTCCTGAATTGCTCCTCCTGTGGATTGTAGCCATCCGTCACAGAACCGATGACCACTCGCTGTCCGGCATATTTCTTCGAATTTTTAATTTCGGGCCAATGCTTCACATCAAGAAATGTGCCCCATTCCTCCTTGTGGCCGGTAAAGCGCTTCATAAAAGAAGCATAGCAATACTTGCAGGCATGTGTACAGCCCACATATGGATTGACCGAGTAACCGCCTACCGGCAGACTGGACTTGGTCATGATGTTCTTTGTTTCCACCTCATGAATGAGGATTCCATTTATTACTTCTTCCATGATTTCTGTACCTCTAACACTTTATTAAATTCTTCCGGCATTTCCTGAATCATATTTTCATCCCCTATGATAGGGACAAGGTCTTCCTTCATAAACACCGGAATGCCGAGCTTATGTGCCTGGTCCGTCAGAGACAATGCCCATTCCGGCTCCGTATGAATCTTCCTGCTCTGAGCTCCGGTCATGGTACCGACAACGATCCAATTGATTCCGGAAAGGTCAACTGTGCCGGGATCATCGAATAACGGCTCAAAGGTAACATGGTAATGTTTTGCTCTGACGTTTTTCCGAAGGGCGTCGATACGCCACAGTTCTGCTTTCCTCGTCACCGTAACGCCAAACCATGCGTTTTCCAGATCGGTATCAAAATCCAGCAAATCAGGTCGCTTGGTAAGGAACAGGAACTGATGCTGTGGATTTTCACGGATCTTTGTAAATATCTCGTCTCTCCATTCCGGCTTCCATCCGGAGAGATCGCTCATCCCGGTAAGAAGAAAGTTCTGCGGACGTTTCTTTTCCATCATCTTGAGCTTACCCGGAAAGAATTCAGGGTCAGCGAAGTCATCAATCATATGCCAGCGTTTCACGTTGTTGCGGGCATAGCAATATGCACACCCCACTGTGCAGCCGATGACGAGATTCATGTTCTGAATCTGATCTTTGATACAAATACTCATGACTTCTGCCACTCCTCAAGATTCTTTCTGATGCGGTCAAGGCATTCCTCAAACCGGGTAATTTCTTCCTTTGAAAAACCTTTGTAGTAAATACTGCCCATCTCATCAGATACAGAATCGTACTCGCCCTTTAAGGCATGTGCTTTCTCGGTCAGAAACAGGAGGGTTTTCCTTTTGTCAGTTTCAGACTGAACACGGCTTATCAGCCCTTGATTTTCCATTCTTTCCAGCATCGTCGTAAGAGATGTTATCGCTAATCCGCATTTAGTCGAGAGTGATCTGATTGAGATACCATCCTCCTGCCACAGCACATAAAGAATGCGCCCCTGGGCTCCATTAAACGCATCAATATTCTTTTCGCTGAGAATCTTCTCAAAAATCCGGTCTCCAAGTTGTTTTATTTTGGTGACAAGAAATCCGCCATTTGTTTTCATGCAAATGCTCCTATATAGTAGTTTATTAAATTATACTATATAGGAGCTTTATTGTCAACAGTTTGTATGCCTGAATAGAGGTAAATTTCGTTTTTTTCTTCTTTTTAAAAGCATTAGACCCCATGTCTTTTTGCCAAAGGGCAAAACAGACGGAGCAAGTGCAGATGACTGAAGCAGTTATTTACTGTAAATAATAATGCGGATTTAGAGTTTCTTTATACACCTCAGTGTAAGGTCCGCTTGTATGTTGAACTGCTGACTACCAGCAAGCTGAGCGATTACCATACAGACCTTAACAAGCAGGCAGAAACAATGTTTTCTCGGACGGTTTACCCGCTAAATAGAAAAGTCGCTGTCACAGACGGCGGCTTTCCGTTTTCGGGAAGTATTTAACAACTCATACAGTTCCGTGAGTAATGGAAGAAGGCAATGATTTGAGAAAAAGAGAAGTGTAATATTCTGAAAATTTCTTGAAATTTCGGGAAAAATCTGCTATAATACTTTTGTATAATTATATAGTTGGGAATTTATATCCTTTTTGCCTTAGAAATTATGGAAGGAGGACTTGACTATGGCAAACGGAAATGCGACAATCATTGTCGGCTGGGCTGGGCTGGAGCATAGCGCCGTTTTTTCAGCGTGTCAAGTCTTATTTCATACAATTTATAACGAACCAGTTGCCGGAGACAGGGCGCATTATGCCTTGGCTTCGGCTTTTTGCGTTTGCCGGAAGGATGGTGGTTTGATATTGAAGTCCTAACCACGACCGGCAAATCAATCTTTTCCGGTTAAACCTTCTATCTTCTCCGGCGTGTCCGCTGTCGGAGGAAGAAAATAGCGGATAGAATTATTTTGGAGGAATAAAAATGAAGAAGAAACTTCTAAGCCTTCTGCTTGCGTTGTGCCTTGTGATGGCACTTGTTCCGATGACAGCGTTTGCTGAAGGAACTTCAGTAGATAATTGGGACGGTACGGCAGATACAAGCTGGTACACCGACCATAAGACGGATACTGAATACCATATCACCACGGCAGAACAGCTGGCCGGTTTAGCGCAGTTAGTCAATGACAAAACTGCATCTGTATCATTTGAAGGGAAAACGATTTACTTAGATAATGACCTCGACTTATCCGGCTCCCAGTGGACTCCCATTGGAGATGGCAGTAACCATAGAAGATTTTTTGCTGGTACTTTTAATGGACAGCATCATAAAATCATGAATCTGAACCATCACTATACTGGGAATGAAGTTGTTCGAAATGGACTTTTCGGAGTTGTTTCTGACGGTGGTACATTAAAGAATTTACTTGTTATAGACGCTGATATTGACTCAAATGATGGTTCATTAATTGCTGGCATTTTGGCGGATTGGGTCAATGGCGGCACCGTTGAAAACTGCTACACAAGCGGAAAAATAGAAAACAATGTTGGCAACAAGTTCGTTGGTGGGCTGATTGGTCAATGCACTTGGAGTACACAGGTAAAAGGCTGTGGCTCAGACGCCACGGTTATCAGTACAGAGTCCAATGAAGATGATGTTGATACCGTTGGCGGGCTGATTGGTCAGTGGGAAAACTCTGCGGACAGCTCGTCGATTACCGATTGTTGGTTTGGCGGTTCTGTTTCCTGCAATAATATCTATTCAGCTGTAGGTGGTATTCTCGGTGCAAACTTTGAAAACTTCTCTGGGAACAAGCCTGGCGTAATAATCAAAAATTGCATAGTTGCAACAAAAAACATCACTGGCGCTGAGCCTGGCAATATCACTTGGATTACAGCTGTTGTAAAGACCCATGTTACCGACTGCATTTGGCCGGATACCCCTCCTGATGGTGTAACGCTTGATGAAGAAACATATCCTGATAATAAAGGCAATTACTTTGCCGTTACTAAGCTGGTGGTTGATTGGGATGCAGGTACTGCGGGTGCCGACCCGACCTTTGACCAGTCATCGTGCGGCACTGCTGTCTCCAACTTCACCTCCGCAGATGTCCTTGCTGGCTTGCAAACCAATGCCGGTGCGGGCGTTGAATGGGTTGCCGGAATCGGTCATCCAACTTTTGTGTGGGATGACAATAACATCCCCGCTGATTACACAGCTGTCGATGCAGCCATCGCAAGGGCAACGGCTCTTGATAGCAGCCTTTATACAAATTATTCTGCAGTAAAAGATTCCATTAACTCTGTTGACCGAGCAAAAAGCAAATCCCAGCA
>USSA01000012.1 GCA_900557255.1 uncultured Prevotella sp. | reverse complement strand
CCATAAACCACGTATGCCTTATCGTCGTCATCGAAGAAGAGAGCGGCATCATGGAAATGCTGCAAACGGCTGTGGATAGTCCATTTGCCCTCGATATCATCGGCTGTACAGATATAAGTCTCTCCACCGGGATTATCATTCGGAGCAAAGAGCGCATAGAACTTGCCACGATGATACTGCAGAGAAGTGGCCCACTGACCACGACCATACACCGTACCCTCCTTCATGTCATACTTAGGCGAATCGGTAAGTTTAGGGAAGATATAGTTCACAGTTTCCCAGTTTACCAGATCCTTCGATTTCATGATAGGCGCACCCGGC
Organism: uncultured Prevotella sp.; assembly: GCA_900557255.1. The sequence goes on along the minus strand of USSA01000012.1, from coordinate 33,443 downwards.
ATCAGATGCATGGTGGTGCTTACCATATAGAAGCTGTCACCCACACGGATTACATCCACATCAGGCACATCAGCCCAAACCACAGGATTGGCGAAATTCTTCTCAAACTTCCACCAGTCGAAATTGAAGAGTTTGCTTCCCTTCAATCCCTTGAACACGAAGTATATATCATGCTTTCCGGTCACTTTCTTCATCATTTGTGCCGAGAAAGTCTTCCACTTTTCCCAGCCACCAGTTTTGCTGACATCTATCTTTGCCACCAGTTCACCATCCTTTTTATCAAGATGAACCTCCAGTGAACCGCCGAGCGATGAGCACGCAGCAGAGATGGCAAATGCATCCGGACTTTCATTTCCGAAATCCACCTCGCGTACCTTGATATAATCACCTGTATGGATTTCAGAGATATAAACACCCGTATCATCAGTCTGCTCCGACTTCACTCCCTTAGAGAAAGCGATGGTTTCAGCCTCCTGACGCTTGTAAGGATTGAGGGTTGCGATAGGAGCCACTCCTTCCTGAGTATGGTGGATAATTGGGAAGGTACCGTCGGCATTATATTTGAATTCTTCCACAGCCACACTGCGTCCGAATCCGCCACCCAGTTTACCCGTATGATAGAAGAAATAAGACTTGCCCTTGAAGTCGGTCACACCGCAATGGTTAGTAAAGGAACCCGTATCTTCCAATGGCATGATTTCGCCCATATACTTCCATGGTCCGAAAGGCTTCTTGCTCATGGAATAAGCGATATGTTCAGGCACTCCACCTGCAGCATAAAGCATATAATAGTTCTTGCCACGCTTCATGAACCAAGGTCCCTCTGTGTAGCAATCCTTATATTTTCGAGTTGAATCGCGCTTCTCCACGTCAGGCGAACCGAATCCCTCCTCAGTCATCACGATTCTGCCCACTTCTCTCTTTTCATCAACAGCAGACTTAGCATCTATACCTCCCTTGAGGCTGATCATATCTTCATTCAGTTTGGCATAGTAAAGATGTGGATTACCCCAATAGAGGTAAGCCTGACCATCCTCATCCATCCAAACCGTTGGATCGATATTATCCCAACTTCCATTATCGAAAAGCGGTTTGCCCAGCGCATCCTTGAAAGGACCGGTAGGAGAATCTGCCACAGCTACGCCAATTGCTATTCCGCCCGTCAGTTTAGAGTGCGCACAGATATACCAGTAATACTTACCATTACGTTCGATAGTCTGTGCTGCCCAGGCACGGTCGTCTGCCCAGGAAAAAGAACTGAGGTCGAGCGGAGAACCATGGTCGGTCCAGTTCACCATATCCTTGGTAGAATATACACGCCATTCATTCATCCAGAAGAAATCTGCCTTGTCTTCATCATGACCGGCATACACATAGAGACGGTCTCCGACAACCAGAGGTGCTGGGTCGGCGGTCAACTGGGTTTGCACGATAGGATTCTGCGCATTCATCGTTGCGCTCATACTCATGCACAAAGCCGAAGCAATCAAAAACTTATTGTTCATTGTTTATCTAAAATTATTAGTTTCTATTTTTTGAGTGCAAAGGTAATAAAAAAGCAGAAGATTCACTTTGCTGTATGTTACAAATACTTTGGCAAGACAATCATGGTGTAAGAAAAAAACGGTGCATTTCAAAAGAAACACACCGTTTTTACATCTTTACCTATAAGTTTTGCCCGAAATAAACGAGGGTACTTCTTGCCGCAGCACCCTCGTTAACAGGATTTTGTATGAATTCTTATTTTTTACTTTTGAATCATCTTCTTACCATTGCTTATCACTACGCCCTTGTAGTTCTTGCCTACACGCTTTCCAGCAACATTATAGGTTGCCGCAGCTGAAGAAGACTGGGCATTCTGAATCTCATTGATGCCAGTTGTGCCACCGAAATCAATGTCAATAGAACGAGAAGCTGCAGTAGAAAGAGCCGTAGTTGGAACAGAGATGTATGCTCTGAAGGCATCAATGCTAGCATTTTCGCCTACACGTACAAACTTGCCTCCGTCTGCACTGAATCCATAAACCTCCGTATTTGGTGTCTTGACAGACTTCTTAGCCTGAAGCGTACCTACGAAAGAATAGTTTCCAGATACAGATGTCTTAGCCTCAGCAGGAACAGCAGTGATGTCCTTGGTTGCAACAATATTCTCCAAGAGCTTACCACCATCGGATGGTATCAAGAGGTATGGCTTGTAAGCCTCGATTGCAGCAGCTGGGGTAAAGGTTGCCTTAGAACCACTTACTGCAGACAAGGTATAAGCCTTACCTACGTTTGCCAGTTCATCTGTCGTCAAAGCAAAAGGCAAGCAAACGGTACATGGCTGATTCATGGTGAAATTACGGTCGTAAGAGACGTTAGAGCCCTTAGATGCTGCGATTGCGAAAGGAGACTCTGTGTTGACAGCCTGATACTCACCGATGAAGTCGATGGAGGTGATGTTCTGAACACCAGGTCCTTCCCAAGAATTTTTCAGCGAAGTGCATCTATCTAGGCTAAATGGTGTTACCAAAGTTTCATCTCCAGTCATGGTTATCCATACCGTTTTATCTTTACCAGCTTTATCTTTATCAGCCAAAGCACGGAATTGTTTATTCTTGCTGCTATCAAATTTATTTATATTTACTCGGAGAACGCTATAACCATTCAGATTAATATAGCCATTATTCTCACTATTACTAGAAGAATATCCAAACAAAACACCATTCCATTCAGATTTACCAAAGTTGTTAGAAATTCCACCAGATATTGCCTCTGCACCACTAGCTGTAGTTTTGTACCACTGGAATGGAGCTTGAATATCAGAGTTTTCATTCAAGGTTGTTGTAACGGTCAGAGTCTCAATGTCATCTGTCGCAAGGGTGACACCATCTGGTGTAATAATAAAGGAGCCATTGTCATCTTTACCAGAAATACAGATTCTATCTATGTCATCAAGAGTCCAACCGTCATTCAACTTCAATTCTGTAAGATCAAAGTCAACATTTAAATCTGTATCGTCCATATACTTGACAACATTCTCCCCGCCCTTATAAAAGAGCAAACGATAGCTATGGGTTACCTCAGTGAGATTAATCTTCAGATGCTTGTATTTAGAAAGTTGACCTCTCAAGTTTGTGAACAAATTCATCCAGTTGTCCCGATTCTTTGTCCACTCAAATTTACCAGTCTTGTTATCATAGGTAGCTCCTGTAGAACCTATGGAGAAATTGCTCTTCATTGTAGAGACCTTAGCAGATGCCCCCCCCACAGAAAAGCATAAGGGCAGCACATACAGAAAGTATAAATTTTTTCATAATCAATTTTATTACTAATTAATAATTCCAATAAACAAATAATCTATTATCTACTTACCTGACATAAGCCTATCCAAGCTCACCCTCAAAATCCTCTTCCACTGGAGAATACACCTTATTAGGATCGGAGGAGCCTGCCAACAATGCACCCTGGAGTTGCATTTCATACACCTCCACTACTGGTTTCCTATACTTTTTCTTCATAATCTTTAAGTTTTTAAAAAAATTATATGTTATATTATACATCTATGTTACTAGACATCAGATTCATTCTTATACATTTGTTTCTGTTTCGGCTGCAAATTTACTGCAAAAAGAGAAACAAGGTTTTGGTATATGTTCCCAAAACCTTGTTTCATGTTCCAATACTCTTTCAAAGTCCTCAGAAAAGCATATTTAAGACATTATACCTACAAGTTTTGCCCGAAATAGCTGTATCTGTTGTTGTCTGGATTGACAACAAGGTGTTCCCACTAGGCTCGACAGAAGATATTCTTTCCGACATGGAGTATATAGAGAGCGCCCTCACCTCACGTAAGGACTCTCTAGCATTCCTAGATGAGTAGGTTTATACCCACCAAGATTGATGAGTATTTTCTCAAATACAATACCAGGCTGCATAGGACGAAGCCTCAAGGTATGTTCAGCCTTCCCCGTGTTTCCTACAGCCATCCTCACCTTCTTCTCGATGATGCGCGATGCGGCTGTAGGATACATCAAGTCGTACTTATGCTCCCAGTTCAGATTCTGATTCAGCCCTACAATCTCTTCCTTGCCACCATCCAGCGACACTGCCACATAATGACCGCCCAGCACAAAGGGCATCACTGCATCGGTAATAAGATGTACATCCACCGAATCCACATCTGCCTTAAATCTCATCTTATAGGTAAGATACGCTCCTGCTGTTGGCTGGGTATATGGGAAGAGAGCTATACCCGACTTCGTCCGTCCTAAACCTGGGATGAGTCTCCACTGCGACTTCTCTGATTCAGCAGGTTTCAGTGAGAAGAGATGCTCTGCCTCCATCACCACCATGCCGCCATCTTGCTCGAACACGTAGCCTGTACTAGGCTGCGTAACGGCAAAAGGGCTACTCTGCTGAATGCGATATACCATAGGCATAACTTGATGCTGTGGAGCATGCCAGTTCTGATAGCCGATATGCACTTGATCCATCATGTGATTCCACTTGCCATTGGCGATATGGTGATTATAATTGTCGCAGAGCAAGGAGTCTCTCTTGTAACATTCCTCCACCCTATCTGCCCATGTATTAGCCTCAATACGTCCCTCACGATAGAGTTGCTTGTTCATCGCCAAAGAGTAATACATATCATAAAGATTAGCCATGCCCTGTATAGGGAAGAGAACCAACTCTTGATAGGCATCCTTCGCAGTCTCATCCAGGGTGAGATACTGACGCAGGGCTCGTGCCTCCAAGGCCAGGAATTCATCCCGTACGCCCTTAAACTCTCCCGTCTGCAAATTGTATGTCTTGTCATCCAGCAATTCGGCTTGCACCCTAGACGCATATCTTCCATAGCTCATCAAGAGACGAGCAGCCTCTTTCGCCTCTTTATCACCAAACTGCTGGGCACAGAATCCCTGTGCATATTGCTCCAGGTTGCTGGCATCGAAGGCATCGGGATTCCATGCCATGTTCATAAAAAAGTCGATGGCAAACTCATGGGGCTTGATATCACCGACATTGAGCATCCAGAGTTTATCCACACCATGTTGATAAGTGGCTTGCAACTGCTCCCACATCTCGGCGATATGCGACATGGTGAGCCACTTGCTGGCTCTCGGCGCACCATAATAGCCTACATGATAATACATACCATAGCCGCCCTTGTGGAAATTTTTCTTTCTATCAGGAAGTCGGCGCACATGACCGAAATTGTCATCGCAAAGCATCACGATGACATCATCGGGCACCTTGAGTCCCTGGTCATAATAATCGAGTACCTCACTGTAGAGTGTCCAGACCTGTGGGGTCTCGGAGGCTGGTTTCCTGGTGACATCAGCTATGATTTTTCGCTGTTCCGAGATGATCTGTTCCATCAGCCGGAAGTTAGCCTCTCTACTACCTGCATCGGTCATCGGACGGTCTTCGTCACCTCTCATACCGATGGTCACGAGCTTGTCGTAACCCTTGCTATTCTCGATTCCCTCTCGGAAGAAACGCTTGATGGCATTCTTGTTGGTCAACCAGTTCCATTCACCGTTGCCATAGTTCTTCTTATGTCGAATCCACTCTTGCTGCGAGCGTTGCATCGGCTCATGGTGCGAGGTACCCATTACGATGCCATATTCATCAGCCAGTCGGGCATTCTCCGGATCATCCTCATTGAAGCAGTTGCCCTCATACAATCCGTTCTCATCCTTCAGGATAGGTACCAAAGGCTTGTATTCCTTGAACGAGCCCCACATGGCAGGCCAGAGGCAATTTGCCTTGAGGCGAAGAAGGAGTTCGAAGACATGGGCATACATCTGGCCGTTCATGCCCCCAAACTTATTTCTAGCCCAGGTGGTCATACAAGGGAACTCATCATTGATGAAGAAACCACGATATTTCACCTTCGGCTCTCCACTCTCCACGGAGCATGGCTTGGCAAAGACCTCCTCATGCTTGGCTATCGGCGCATCCGCCCACCAATACCAAGGCGACACCCCCATCTGTCGGGAAATCTCGTAAATGCCATAGATGGTGCCACGCATATCGCTACCTGCCACCACCAAGGCACGCTCCATACCCTTGGCAGGATGATCAATGGTCTTGATGACAAAGCTCTCCCACTTGCCCTTGAGCGAACGCTCTGGCAAGAAGCCTTTCTTGGCAAGGCGAGTAATAGCTTCACTCACTCCGTATGTACCAATGAGGATGGGATAACGCACCACATCCTCGCCCTGGCAGCACACTCTGGGTGAACGACCCGACACGGTATAGATATCCTTACGCAGGTCTTCCGCTGCTCTTTTCACACCTTGTTTTTCGTGAGCATCCATGCAGATACCAGACATCTGAGAGGCGGTGGAAATAGGGAATGCTCCCCCTTGCTGTCGGAAGCTGATAAAGGAATCAGCCATTGCTGTGAGGGCAAACATCACAAAACAACAGGCCAAGAGAGGCCTTGACCATGGAAAGTTGATCTTCATTTGAAATTTCATACTGTAATATTATTAAAATAGAGAAATTATGAAAAATAGAGAAGAAGGGGATTGCCCCACCTATTCCCTTTTTTATGCAAAGGTACAACTTTGCTCCAAGAACAACTTTTCTCCATGTTCCAAACACTTTGGCGTACATTCCCACATCAACAAAAATATGATAAATACTGCCCAATTAAGTCAACATCTAAGACTAAAGCGCTAACATGATGACCAGCCATCTTACCATTAACATAGATCACCTTTCTATATGTTGCAAAAACATCGCAAATTTAAACTTGTAACAAGACTATATGTTTAAGGAACATACGAAACATCAATTATATCATTATTTTTATAACTTTGCAAGCACAAACATAATATATAATATAGCAATATGACAAAAATCAAAAATCAGTGCATGGGATTCATGCTCACAGCCATCCCATTGCTTTCGCTCAGCACTCCTTGCATGGCACAAAATCCATATCTCCCACTTTGGGAGCATGTGCCAGACGGAGAACCTAGAGTATTCGAAGACCCTGACAACCCAGGGAAGTACAGAGCTTACATCATAGGCTCTCACGACACATCTTTCAAGTCTTACTGCGGATCAGACATACGCATGTGGTCTGCCCCAACAGAAGACCTCACCCAGTGGAGAGACGAGGGAGCCATTTTTTCCTATCACATCAACAACCAATGGGACACCATGTTTGCTCCCGATTTGGTAGAGATAAAACGAAAAGATGGAACAAAAGATTACTATCTCTATCCTCACTCCCGAGGACACAAGCGTGTGAGAATGGTCTGCAAAGGCAAGCGACCTGATGGTCCTTTCACTCCCATCAACCTCAATGCAGATGGAACGGAGGAGCTGCCTGGTAGCATCCTCGACTTCGACCCTTCCGTATACATCGAGAATATCACTGACCCAAAGGATCCAGATTACGACACAGGATTCAGAGCATACGGCTACTGGGGATTCCAACATTCATCAGCCGCACAACTCGACCCTAGCACCATGTACTCGCTCAGACCAGGTACTGAGCTCATCAAGTACTCGCTGCCAGCTTGCGACGCACAAGGCAACGTAAGAGACCCTAAGGGAACAACCTACCCTATCATCAAGGGACAGAAGCCTACAGATTTCAACTTCTTCGAGGCATCATCCATCCGAAAAGTAGGCAACAAGTATGTGATGATTTACTCAGGCTATTCCGGAAAGGAATACAGATTAGGCAACACCAACTCCACCTTGCGATATGCCTATGGAGACACCCCATTAGGTCCATGGAAGAATGGTGGTGTATTGGTAGACTCACGTGGAGTGGTTCCTAACGAAGACGGCACCAAGTTAATCACCAGCAATGCCGCCCATAACACCCATGGAAGCCTACAAGAAATCAACGGTCAATGGTATGTGTTCTATCATCGCCCACCACGTGGATTTGGGTTTGCCCGTCAGTCTGTCGTTGCTCCCGTTACCATCCAATGGGATAAGAAATCTGTGGAAGAAGGCGGAAAAGTGGTTATCAGGGCATACGATCCATACAACAAGAAAGGCATCTGGACCGCCAAAGCATCCGACAACACAGAATACACGGGAGCAGAAGTCACTTCGGAAGGATTCCAGATATACGGCTTGAATCCATACCACTACTATTCTGCTGGTATCGCCAGCTATCTGAGCAACAACCAAGCCATGCAGGATGCCTGGGACGTATGGAACAACCACATGCCTGTAAACATGAACGCTGGTGATATCGTTGGATTCAAGTATTTCGGATTCGGCGGTCTCAGCAAAGCACAGAAAGGATTGCAACCTTTTGAGGGAACAAAAAAAGGAAACGGCACCCAACTTAATATCTTTGTGAAGGCAAAAACGCAAAAGAGCTTCAAAATCAAAGTAATGATGGATGGTCCATGGGCAAACAAGACCTGGAACGGAATACTGCTCGGTGAGCTAACGGTTCCTGCCCAGACTTCAGCACAGGGAATCCAAAAGTTGACACTGGACGTAGCAGACAAGGTAGATGGTATCGGCAAGAAACATGCCATCTATCTCATCGCCGAAGGTGAGGGCAAGCAACTTTGCGAACTGGAGGGCCTCGGATTCACCAAGAAGGGCGAGAACATGGAATGCCCAATATCGCCTACCATCGAAATCAAGATGAACGGCAGAAAACTGGATGTTCCTACCATTCCAACGAGAATGACCAATGAGAATGGCAACTTCGGTTACAATGAGTATGATGTCATCGCCTCTTTGCAAACAGGCGAGAAGAGCGCACCACGCATCACTGCATCATCCGACAACAAGGAGGTGGAGATAGAGATTCTTCAGCCTAAGACCTTGCAAGACAAGGCTTATGTGAAATGCACCTACAAGGGCATCAGCAAGAATTACACCATCCACATCAAATAATACATTCAATACATTCTAAAAAAACGCTTCGCACTTTGTTTGGTGCGAAGCGTTTTTTGGATTTGATAACCATCACAAAGCCACCACGAGGCTGTGCATTGATATAATCTTTCATACCCCTAACCTTACGGTATGAAATTTTCCAAGGATTTTTTGCCGTTCCGCTATCCTCGAACAAAACAACCCGGGAGTTTTTCTTTGTCAGAGAAGATAAATCTATGATCAGTTTCTGGGATTCATCCTTGCCATTAATGCCAGCCACATACCAGGTGCTTCCCTTTCTGCGAGCCATCACGACACTTTCGCCCGGATAACCACTGAGCAATCGCGTCTCATCCCATGCAGTCGGCATGTTCGAGATAAAATCCTGCACTTCCTTTGGCTGGGCAAGATAACTCTCCGGCTTATCAGCCCAATGCATCAAAGCCGACTCAAACAAGATTGGCAATGCCAACTCATGAGCATGGGTAGTGATATGCGGATGCTGAGAATCAGAAAAGGCGCAAGGCGTATAATCCATCGAGCCCACTATGCCACGGGTAAATGGCAAGGTAGCATTATGGCAAGCTGCCTTTTTAGTCAGCACAGATTCATTATTATACCATTCCGCTCCATACACACCCTCGGTAGAGAGCAGGTTGGGATAAGTGCGCTGCCAGCCGCGGGGAACAGTAGCACCATGAAAGTTAACCGTAAGATGATGGCGTGCCGCACACTCCAGGAGGTCGATGCAATACTCCATCGTTTCCTGCTTATCACCAGCAAAGAAGTCAATCTTCACTCCTGCTACGCCCATTTTTTCTAACCAGGCAAACTCCTTCTCCCTGTTTTCCGGAGCATTGAGTCTATTGTGAGGTCCTGGTGCCCCCCAAGCCTTAATCCATGCAGTAGAAGAATTATACCAGAGCAAAGGCTTCACACCCCTATCCTTGGCATATTTCAAAGCCTCCTCGATGGTGGCTCCATTCTTCATCTCATCCCATTCTGCATCAATCAATACGTATGGCAGATGCAAGGTCTTCGCCATATCTACATACTTTTTAATGATATTCAAGTCGTTTGAGCCATGGTTGTAAGCCCAATAAATCCAGCTTACACTTCCCGGTTTAATCCATGAAGTATCTTTCAGACGACAAGGGGCACTGACATCAGTTACCAGGGTCGAAGCTATCAGATCCTGCTTCTTTCCAATGACAACCACTCGCCAGGGAGATTTCCAATTACCCGAATAATGCTGTGTGTTTTCATCCAGGAACACATGATAGTCCTCCGGATTCTGCCCATTCTTCAAGGAAGAGGCACTGTTGATTCGTTCTATACCAGCTTCAGTAATAAGAGAGTACACACCATTCTGCTCAAGCAGACAAGGATAGCCCCAATGTTGTTTTCCACCTTTACCGGTAGTGGATAAAGGGAAGAAATTCTCATAAGACTCCGTCCATTCCTGAAACCACCGGCGCGTGCCTTCACTGATATGATAAGTAGTCAAATCCTGCTTGATTGACGTATGCTGCAAACCCTCCAACTCATAACGGAAGGCTACGCCATCGTTATAAAGTCGAACCACCATGCGCAACGGGCGCTGCAGATCATCCTCAAAGGTATAAACTATTTCATTCGCCTCGTTCTTGCATTCACTCTTCTTTCCCATGAGCATCTGATAATGCTCCGAAATATACTTGGGTTTGGAAATGTCTTTCAAGACTAGATTTCTTCCTCCACCATCACTGGTATTCAAACCATAACCGGTAATATGAAGCACCTGGCTTTCCTTATTTCCTTTACAGGCATCGCGATAAGCTACCTCAAAAACCTTCACCTTATTTTCCTCACCCTCAGCCTTCCATTCAATCTTTCCATTGGGAGAAGAGAAAGTTTCCCGCAGATTCTGCGCAAAAGCTGCGCCCTGCATGGCAAGCAGCCATACAATCATCAGTAACGGCTTTCTGAAAGCCAAGATTTTCGTTGTATTCATCATTATGATTGTTTATTCGTTTAACGCTACAAAATTACGAATAAACAATCATAATGACTTTTTTTAATGTTTCAAATACTTTACTCAGTATATTTTGCCGCATATTCCGAAGGCGACATACCGAAATATTTCTTAAATGCAGTGGAGAAATGACTGTTATTGGCAAATCCCACCATATATGAAACCTGCGTAATGTTGATTTTATGCTCTCTTATCAATCGGGCAGCCTCATTGAGACGGATGTTTCTCAAGAACTCGCTAGTAGGAACACCGGTCATTTCCTTCAACTTACGATGCAGCTGAGTACGGCTTACGCCCACCTCATCACACATCTTCTCTACATTGAAGTCAGAATCGCTCATGTTCTCGTTCACTACCTTCATGATACGCTCCATCAGCTCCTCATCGTTGCCTTTCACCTCTACCTTCTCCACCTTGTCATCCTGCTTCAGAGCTCCAGTGAACTTACCCTTCAGGCGACGTACATTGTCGATGAGATTGTCTATCGTGAGATGAAGTTCCTCCAGACTGAATGGTTTTGCCAGATAAGCATCAGCTCCTAGCTTAATACCCTCTAGCCTATCGCTGATTTCCGATTTGGAAGTAAGCATGATTACTGGCACGTGGCTGATATTGGCATTGCCCTTGATATTTCTAAGCAGCGTGATACCATCCATCTCCGGCATCACCACATCGCTTACCACCAAGTCGAAATCACCAGAAAGCAGCTGCTTCAGCGCCTCCTTGCCATTGTTGCAGATTACAAAGCGATACCAGTCACTCAGTTCCGACTTGAGATAACGGCAGATTTCGATATCATCATCCACTAGCAGGATTTTACAGTTTCTGCTAGCCGCATCTCGCTGCTGTTTCTTTTTGGTTTTCCCGTTGTCCGAATAAATCTGATTATTCTTGAGATGCTCTTTACCCAAAGGCAATTCTATGATGAAACTGGCACCGCTCTTCCCGTCTTCACGATTATGCGCATATACATCACCTCCATGAAGCCTTACGATGGATCGGCATAGATTCAAGCCGATGCCCGAACCTCCCAGGTGCATATCAGCAGAATTCTTTCCCTGATAGAAGCGTTCAAACAGGGTCTTGTCATCATCGTTCTTTCCCAATCCCTTGCCACTATCAATCACATACAAGAGCACTTTATTAGCCTGCTTCTCGATGCGGAAGATAATCTCTCCGCCATTAGGCGTATATTTAAAGGCATTAGACAGCAGATTGGCTATCGCCTTATCCAGTTTATTGCGGTCTATCCATGCATTCACAGGCTTCTCTGGCATTTCAAGTTTAATCTGAATGCCGCGCAGGTTAGCATTATAGGTGAAGAGCGAAACCAAGCCCTGCGAAAACTCCACCAGGTTGGTTTCCCTGCACGAGAGGTTCATCTGATGCTTATCCAGACGTCGCTTGTCGAGAATCTGGTTCACCAGGGTGAGCAGGCGCTGGGCGTTTCTATCTATAGTATCAATATCTGCCTGATATTCCTCAGCATTTCCCAATCGCTCCTTCAGTTTCTTCAGAGGCTCCATAATCAGCGTAAGCGGCGAACGGATATCATGGGTGGCATTGATGAGGAACTGCATTTTAGCCTCTTCCAAGTCTCTCTTCTTCTTGCGAAGATAAACATAGATAACGGCAGCCGTGAAACCAAGAACCAAAAGCAGATAGATGAACTTAGCCCAAACGGTAAGATACCAAGGTGCCAACACATCCAGGTTTATCACCTTATTATATATAGAGTACTTACCGTTGCAATAGGTACGCACCTCTATACGATAATGTCCATACGACAGACCTGTGAAATTGAAGCTATTGTCGCCAGCCGTATTGCTGATCCATCTACCCCCGTTGATGCGATATTGGAACACTATGTTGCCCACGTTCTGATAATCAAGCAGGGAGAAACAGAGCACTATCGACTTGAAATCGGACGGAACACTCAGATTATCTCCAATAAACGGAGCCATCTTCCCATCAAGCAACACAGCCGAGAGATAGATAGCCGACATCTTCCCGTCTTGATCCTTTACCTGTGAAGGGCGGAAATAGGTCAATCCCTCTGAGTTGCCATAACAGATTACACCATCCGGTGTATAGGCAGCCACCTGTTCCTGGTATTCACGGGTCAACAGTCCGTTACCCTTCACGAAAGAGAAGAAAGATTTAGCCTTGGCATCATAGCACCAGATACCCTGCGCCGTACTCATCCAGAGATTACCTTTGGCATCCTGATTGATGGAATAGATTCTCAATCCATTCATACTCTCAGAATGCGGGAAAAGAGTTACCTGCTTCGTCTTTACGTCATATCGGTAAAGTCCCTTCTCTGTTGCTATCGCTATCCCGCCATCAGGCATTTCTATAGTTGATTGACATACATTACCAAGCATTAAAGGCTGGGATCCGATGATGTCGAAACGTCCTGTCTTGATATCCATGCACGATACACCATAGGTAGTTGCGCACCAAAGTCTTCCTTTGCTATCCAACCTGATATTTGCTATCCAGTTATTGCAGACTGTTCCATGAGGGCGTTTGTCTTCCATCTGATATTGGGTCATCTTTCCACTCTTGCGATGCCATACATAGAGTCCATAGCCCGGACACGTCAGATAAAAGTTCCCTTCGTCATCTACCACCATTCCGTCATAAGAACGGCCGTTGCCAGGAAGGAGAAGCCGAGAAGTCTGAAGCCTCCAGTCGTACTCAAAGATTCCTTCGCTAGCATAGAGATAAACTCTTTGCTTCCTATCCGTAAACACCATTTTAGGTACAGCAGGCGTATTCAGCAGTTTTCTTTCTCCCGTTCTTTCGTTCAGCAAATACAAGCCGCGATTGTTTACCAGAAACAGGATGATTCCTTTATCCACGCCCACCGCCGACGAGATGGTTTCCATGCCTGCCCCCAGTTCGTCTAAGGTTACAGAATGGAATACATCCTTGTCTTTGTTCATCAGATAAAGTCCCTTCCGGTAACATCCAAACCACAGGTTGTCGTCCTTATCTATCAGCAGATTGCTGATATGTGCATTATTAAAGAGAAACGACTTACTGTTCTGCTCCACACGATAAGCCTTCCGGGAACCGCGAGGCATCTTGAAGACACCATCACCCGATGTACCAATCCAGAGGTTTCCGTGCTTATCCAAGGCAGAAGAGCTGATATATCCCATTCCCTGATGAGCAGAGAAATCGAAGTCATATTTCGAAAAGCGATGAGAACGATAGTCGTAGCGAAGGATGCCACAGGCATGCACCACAAAGAAGCCTTGCTTATCGCTTGCATACAATTCATGGATGCCAAAAATGTCCTTCAAATCATATTGTGTCACCAGTCTGATGGTCTTGCCATCATACTTATATTTTCTCAGGGAATTGGTATGGTTGGCTTGCCAGAGGTAGCCTTCACCATCAAAGAAAAGCGTACCGAAATAATTATCCACAGGATTCTTGAACCCCTTGTTCAGCCGATGGAGTTTCCCCGTCTTCATATCCAGTTTGAAGGCTCCATATCCCGCAGTACCTATCAGGAGATGATGCTGGCTATCTTCTATCAGGCTATTGATTCTCATCTTCTCATCTTTCTTTTCCAATACGATGCGCTGGAAAGCATTGGTTCGATAAGAATACTTGTAGAGACCGCAATTGGTAGCTACAAAGAGAGTTTCCTTGTTATAAGGATAAATATTCACGATTTCATTGTCCTGAATGGTGGTGGTATCAGCCGGATTGCAGAGATAGGTACTGAAACTGTATCCATCAAAACGATTCAACCCATACTTGGTACCCACCCAGATAAACCCGTACTTATCCTGCACGATTTTACGGATCATGCAACTCGACAGGTCGTTGGATGTATAAAGTCGTCCAGAGTTAGCATGAGAGAAGCTTGTCAACATCTGGACGAAGCAAATGACTGAAAAGAGTAAAAAACGCTTCATAGGCTTATGATTGAAAAATACAAAATTGTTGTTTACATGATTATTGAATGATGCAAAATTATATAATTTTTGCTAGAAAAAAGAATGAAAGCCCAAGAATTTGCATTTTTTACCTGTGTTTTTACTAAAAAGTTGCAAGAAATAAAGTTTGAGATACTATATACTCAAAAGAGGATGTGTCATAAGTTAATGATTCACCCTCTTCTTGTTGTTGGTAAATATAGGATATGTTGTTGAAAGAGATAGGATAAGTTGTTGAAAGAGATAGGATAAGTTGTTGGAAGAGATAGGATATGTTGTTGAGACAATCAGTATCTCCGGTCGCACAACAGCTGTTGTGCGCTTGCATAACAGCTGATATGCGCATGCACAACAGCTGTTGTGCATGCGGTGACCAACTGTTATGCACCAACTATTATCCAGTTTATTATTTTTTGATTACCTTTCTGGAAACCTTCTTACCATTGGCAAACTGAATCTGCTCTATAACCAAGCCCTTAGTCTGTGCGCTGATGCGCTGACCCGACAAATTGTAGGTTATGATATTCGCTTTTCCGAAGGCATCGATTGTACAATCAGTGATACCCGTACTGGTATCTGCCTTTTTAATCTTCACATTGCCAAGAATAACCGCAGCCCAACCAGAAGACATGGTGAAATAAAGTTCATAATCCCCTTCCTTCTCGATGCTGAAATTTGCCAGATGAGCTAGAGATCCCTTCACCACCTGGTTGGAATTTTCCTTCAAGTTGCCTTCCGACTCCAGGTTTTGCTCCAGCAGGACATCCTTTTTGTCACTTATGCCAGCGATGCCAGCATCAAAAGTCACCGCCCCATTCTCAGAGCCATCGTTCCAGAAGATCGAATTGAAAGAAAGCTGATACTTTCCTGGTGTCAGGTGCAGACGATGATTATCAAACGCTCCGTAAGACAACTTGCACTGATCGAAATCACGGGCGCTGAGATAGAATCCCGTGTTGAAGTCGCCACCTGCCACAAAATCCTTGATACGGGCACCACCCGTATTGGCAGCGCCATTCTCCTTCACGTCGTTCCTGCTTCCGTCGTTCATGCTGTTCTCCCTTTTCCAACCAGCAGGAACACCTTCGCCAACATTTACTACCTCATCTTCCCAATTGTCGTGAAATACCACGTCGCCCGCAGCTTCTTCAGGCTTCACATCCTCTGGGAGATCGAGCTTATACTGCTTGAAGAAGTTCCAAAGCTCACGGGTAGAATATACCACATTCGGATCATCAGAATGCCAATGTCCCTTACCATCGAGGGCAATAAGAGTAACCTCAATGTTGTCCTCCTTATTTATATATCTGGTACGAGTGGCTGCTGCATGGTCTGAAGTCTCAGGATAAGGTCTGATTACCTCAGGATGCTCCACATCGCATCCCTCAGCAGCCGCCCATTTTTTCACATAATCGTCTATTCTGCCATAGCCACCAGCAGCATGGTTTGGGTCACCACCCCATTTCACCACGTCGTCGCCAGTGCCATGAATGTGCATGATAGGCACTTTTCTCACCACCACCGGATCACGATAATCCACTGGGATACCACTCACGGGACCGAATGCAGCCACCACGGAACCTAACTTAGTCATGCAATGATAAGTCATCATACCACCCATAGAAAAGCCTGAGATGTAGATACGGTTCTTATCCACATGATATTTCTTCTGCATGGTTTTCATGATGGTTTCAATGAACTTCACGTCTCCCGAACCCGAGATGTCCCAGAAGTTGCCGTTTCCCTGCGGATAAACAACCAGGATTTTAGCCGTATCTGCCACCTCGTTCCAATGAGTCTGGTTCATTTGGTAATTAGCATCCTGGCTTGCTCCATGCATGGAGATGACCATAGGAGCCTTCTCAGGTAAATCGGCAGGCACATACACCAGCATCTCTCGGGTGGCAGTACCCACCTTGATGGTTTGCTTCTGTGGTTGCTGCTTGTAGTTATGTTCCACTGCTGCCAAAGCCTGCATGCAGAAGGCACAAAGCAGGCACAGCAAGAAAGTAGTTCTTTTCATCTTCAGTTATAAATTATCAGTTATACGATTATCAGTTGTTACGATTATCAGCTGTTATGATTATCAGTTGTTATGACGCATAAAAAAAATCGGCAAAGTATCTGCTTGGTCAACAAATACCTTGCCGAACATCAGAACTAGGGGGTATCCCCTAGTTACACTAAAAAAGTAGAATTTCTGCCATTAATTATTCATTACTTTAACAACCTTACCACTCTTAAGTTTCTTGATAACAAGACCCTTGGTATTGGTAGTCACCTTAGCACCTGCAGCATTGTAGGTAGCAACCACTTTATCATTGCCAGCCGTTGTAAGATTCTTGATTCCTGTAGGAGTACCCTTGTAAAGAAGAATAGCGTCTACCTGTGCCTCAGCACCCCATGGCACCTTGATTGTTACCAAGTGAGCGAAATCATCAAGTTGCTTGTCATCACCAACACCACGAAGCATCTCATTCTTCAAATCAAGAGTCACTTCACCTTCATCATTAATTGTCTTGATGATTTCAATCATCTTGCCATCTTTAGGCTGGCCGTTAGCCTCCATACGGTTGAACATCAGACGAACTTTGTTACCTGGCACACCATAAATAACCATTGTTGAATACTCAGACAAATCTGCAAAAGCAGTCTCCTGCACGGTAGTTGTACCAGCCAAAACGCCACCAGCGGCAACAGCGGCACCAGAACCAATCTGCCAGTCCCAGTTGGGGATTTTACCCTCTACCTTCTCAGCATCCTTACCTGTACCATCGTACAAGCTCCACATATCGGCAGTAAGTTCATCACCTTCCTCTTCGTTCTGTGCATAAGCACCACTAACACCACAAAACAAGGCAATAGCAATCATTGCCAAACTCTTAATTGTAGTTCTCATAATCTTAAAGTTTTAAATTGATTAATAAAAATTATTTATAATATTTTTCCGTAACAGTCTTACCATTACGAAGATAAGTTTTCTTGATATTCACACCATTCTGAGGAGCCGACAGGCGCATGCCACTCAAATTATAATACTCCACGTGATCCACCATATTATCATCGGTTGTGATACCAGAGATGGCAGTCAACTCAGCCTTGAAGTTAAGGGTCACGCAGTCGAGCACGGCACTTCCGCCACTAACATAGTCAATCTGCATGTTTCCATTTGCATCGTTCATGTCAATATCAAATGTATATTCACTCCACTTAAACTTGCCATTGTCTGTCTTAGGCAGCACAATCTGCTTTGAAGCATTGCCGCAGGTAACATTGAGCGTCGCAGGCTTATCGTTCGACTGATAGCGAAGGGTAGCCGTATAAGTACCCGGCTTGTTCACTGGGGTATAACCACGGAGAGAAGCAGTCTTGCTGGTTCCCAATCTAACACACCCCTGTCCCGAGTAGTTACGATAACCCGAATACCAGGCATTGCCCCACAAACCGCTTACGTTCCTGTAGTCGAAGTTCTCCATCTCATACTGCAACTCACCCTCATATACAGCTGGCACTGAAGGCATCTCGATAACCGAAGGAGTAACATCCGTATCCTTCAGCTTGCCCGATGTCTTACTGCCCTTGCAGTTGATGGTCAACTCAAGCGGACCATTATGAGTTACATATACGATAAACTGGTTGCTCTTCCATTCAGAAGTAACCGAACTTGCAGAGTGGTCGCCATTATCCTTCCATGAGATGGTAGGCTGGGCACTGGCACCAAGGATGGTAATTGTATCCGTCTGCTGTTCGAACTCAAGCAGTTTCTTGTCATCATTCAAAGTAGGATTTCCCTGCTCCAGTCTCATACCGTCCTTCAGGCGGTAGTTCTGCATATAGAGGCTCAGCTTATCCGAGTTCTCGCGCATGAAGATGAGCGAGTAAGGAGCCAGGTTCATCTTAATCTGGCTGCAAGTGTTGTACTTAGGGATGAGTGTACCCCTTGCACTGCGCTTGGTGGCATAATACTCGCGATAGTACTGCATGCCGTTCTTGGTGGCATTCAGTTTTACATGCTTCTCATCATACTGGAATGGGTTATAGCAAACCCAGGCATTCTCCAATCGTGAAGCATAGATGGTTCCCGTGTATTCCTGCTTGAAAAGCTTGTTGAGATACGTCTTCTTATTTGCCACATTGTTCCAGGTAGAGTTAGAAGAATACTCACTTGCCTTCACTGCCACGGTGAGTTTCTTCGCCTCATCGTCGAGCAGGTCGGAAACCACAGGGATGGTTGGATAACGGCCGGTGCTCTTCAGCCACCATCGGTTGGTGATTGTATGGTTAGGCCACTGGCAACCGTTCTCATCAGCCTCGTTACGGTAGATTCCATTGAAGAATCCCTCTGGAGTAACGTATGGTCCCATCTCATTGACATTAGAAGAAGCATCCTTAGGCTTGATGTCGTTGAGCAGACAGATCTTTGTTCTATCAATCACCTCGCTGCGGGTTGGAATACGGATGGTGCCGTCTAATATCTTTCGGAACATGTCGATATTGATGTTGCGGAAGTGTGGGAACCATCCCCAGTTGCGGTGTGTATAGCCATCAGCCGTCTTGGTGGTAGCAATCTCACGTGAATCCTCCAGAGGAATTGTTTCCGGACCATCTATCACTGTCTCACCGGTCAGTGCCACGTGCTCCAGGATAGGAATGGCACCGCATGCCTTAGGAAAATCGCTGTAATACTTCTTGAGCGCATCGCCCTTACTATCCGTGATTACATTGCCGTCCAGGTCGAGCTGATTGTCATCGCCATACCATCCGCAGGCATCGAAGCGAATACCATACTGACCGGCATATCCACCCAGATAAGCACCCAGGCAGTTGCTCTCGATGTCAAAGAATCCATTCTTCATGGTATATTTCTCGCAACAGATGAAATGGTCGTTGTCGGTGGTGAGCAACTGGCGCATCTTGGCATTGCGCTTCATGTAAGCCACCGGCATCATGTTGGCAGAATAAACAGCCTGGGTAAAGCTTACTGCCAGATAGCCACCGTATTTATGACAGAGTTCATAGATGTTGGCAAGGAGCTGAAGTCGCTTCAGGAAGGAAGGATTCTTTAACACCTCGGTGGTTGTAGTACCATCCTCTCCTATCACCTCCCATTTACGATCTTCCTCGAAGCCCCAGAACTGCTCGGCGAAATTCCATCCCAGGAAATTAGGGTATTCCTTGAAGTACTTTTCGTAGATAGAGAGATCATCATCCGAGAAGGCACTGCAGGCACCGCTGGCACACTGAATCATGGTCCATACTCTATTGCGGGCACAAACCTTCATCCAGGAATCACACACTTTCTCACCGTCAGGACAGGTAGCCTGCGTAGCTGAGAGAGAAAGATTGAACACAACGTATGGTCTGATATCCTCTGGCACCATGTCGATGATGCGCTGCGGGTCTGGATCATTCCATGTGTCAATGTGGATAATCCACATCGGTTGCGAAGTAGAGATAACACGTCGCAGTGCAGGCCCATTATGAGCCTGACTCACTGCAACAGTTACGATACTAATAATTAAGACTAATAATTTCTTTACCATGTTGTTTCCTTAGACTGTAAACCATTAGCCACACCCACATAAGTAGGCAAGCGATTGTAATTGCTCCATAAGCCTACGCCCACATTCGAAGCGTTGACATGCGAGAAACTGAGTCCGTATCGCTGGTTCTCAGGAATGATTTCAAGATACTTATTTACAATGTAAGTATAGAAAGAAGCCATTTCCTTCAACTGAGCTGTGGTTACCTGAGAGATTCCCTGGATGGCACCCGACTTATCAGCCGGATAAACATTGAGGTCTGACAGACGGACCAGGAGTCCGGTCTCCTTCAGGCTATTCAGCAAAGTCTCATACTGCGCCTTGGTATCCTCAAGAATATCTGCATGATAAGGCAGGTCAACCTTAATGTTGACACCGGCAATCTGAGCCCCCGCCTCGTTCCATTGAGCCAGATAGTTCTTCAAGCCCTCCTGTTTCATGTCATTACCCAGCATGTTGCTCTCTTCATAGAACAGCTTCATATCCGGCTTGACAGCATGGATGGTCTTGCAGACATCAGCCACATAGTTATCGCCCAGGTAATCATTAGGATAGAACTCTGAAGGATCGCCAGTTGCATCGGTAGATTTCATCTCACCGAGGAAGTCGTCCAGCAAGTCGCTAGCCACCGTCCAGGTATTGATTCTATCACCATACTTCTTTACCAAAGCATCGGCATAGGCATCCAGTCCCTTCTTTACATCAGCCGCCTTTTCCGCTGCAGGACGATCTACATAGTAGCCTTCAGTCTTGTAAGCGACATGCAGTTTGATGTTATCTACATACACCTTCTGCGGGGTAGCACCCTGACCAACCATAATAGAAAAGGTATTAGCCTCCATATCCTCGGCTGTGATATTATCAGCCAGACTCGTCATGCTGAGCTCATAATGTGCCCACTGATCCTTAGCCTCTGGCTTATCAAACTGCTTTTCGGCAATGCTCTCGCCCGCCTTCACTCTCAGCAGGAGAATCTTCTTGATGTTGCTGCTTCGATAATCGAAGGAGATAGACTGCACATCTTTCAATTTAGCACCTTCAGGCAACTGGATAGGGATAGACATGAACTTAGCATTCTTGGTATTAGAGAACACCTTTCCATTCTGTCCAGCCGGATCTTTGGCAATCACACTGAAGCCATCGCCATCCAACTTACTGCCGGCATCATATTTTTCGAAATCCTCAACAATGTCAGTATCCACCTGCGTTCCTTCCACCCAAGTATCCTTGGTGAGTTCCTTCATGTAGTTGACATTGAACTGAGCAGGATTGAACATGGCAGTGGCGAAGACATTCATACCCGAGTTAGCAGCATTTGCCACAGCCTTCTCAACGGTAAGCGTATCAATATCGCCATTGTCAGCCACCATGCCGGCATAGCTGAAAGCATCCGACAGGGTAACCTCGTTGAAGTTAGCCAAGACCTGAGAATACAAGGCATTCTGGGCAAGGGCATCATCCGATGCGATTTCCGCTCCCAGGTGGATGCCCGTGTAGTTCTTCAATACGTCATAGGCATTAAGAGTTTCTGCCAAGGCAACACTCTCTGGCTTATTTACGTTAAAGTCTGATTGATAATCCTCAGCACAACCAGTGAGCAGCAAGGTTGCTGCTGCACTGGCGAGGACAAAATTCTTTATCTTTTTCATGATTCTGAATTCTTTTTAGTATTACTTTACTGTAAAATACTCACCTACGACGCCACGGTTGCGAACTACCATCGTATCCTTGGTTGCCACGGTAGCCACACCATCCACCTTTACCTGATAATCCAGATAGAGAGCGTTGCGCTGCTTGCCACCCATGTTCTCACAAGCCTTCACAAACTTACCTGTGCCCGAAACCTCGGCATGTTCATCATTGGTAGTGATGCTGCAGTTGTTGTCGTCGTCAAAGTTGAGCAAGAGTGTTACGTTGTGGGCTACACCCGCCTTGTCTCTTACGGCAACCACCATCTTGTCCTGCTTCATGCCCGATGTAACCACATTGAGCAACTCGCCCTTTTCCATATACTGGGTATGGCGGATGTCTTCGGCTGTGGTGTTATCGGCATAGGTAATCTGATCCTTGCCGCGGCGCAGATACACAGCATGCCATGGATTCACGAATTTCACGGCACAGAGGGTATAGTTCTGACTCTCGATAATCTTGTCAACACCGGTGGCCTTGGTCAGTTTCACAGGAATCACATAATTAGCTTCCAGACTCTTGGCATCGGCAAAGAAAGCATCGGTAAGATGAATCTTAGGACCACCCGCCAGGCTACCCTTTGCAATGACAAACTGGTTGGCATTCTCGATGGTGTAATATTCCTGTGGCATCAGGATCATAGGCTTGGTCTCGTTGTTGATAACCATGCTTTTCCCCTCTATCAGGGTTGGGTCTATCACATAGTCCACGGTAATCTGATTGCCATTGCCATAACCACCACCGCAAAACGCCATGATGTTGATGTTATGGAGATTATCCTCAGTCAGGTCTACCTCCTGGTCTTCGCCGAGTTCCACCGTACGAACATAGCAAGGTTTGGAATAGTAAACCGTAGTCTCACCCTCATAGTCAAACTCCTGGTTGCCACTCTCGCAAGAGGTTGTTGCCAACATTGCGAAGGTAGCTAAGCCAAGCATATTTAATAATCTTAAAGTTTTCATATCGTAATAGTCTTATTTTTATCTTTTCACTTTATTTCCAACCCTTGTTCTGATAGAGAAGGTTAAACTTCAGAGTCTCAGAATATGGGATAGGACCATAGATCATGTAATCCTGATAAGCTCTGTTCTCTACAGCTGGAAGCAAGGTGCTCTCGCTGCCGTTCCAGTCGATACCCTGGGCAGCCTGGTTCATGCCGGCAATATCATTCCAGCGGCGCAGGTCCCAGAAACGGAAGCCTTCAAAACAGAGTTCCAGGCGGCGCTCATTGCGAATCAGGGCGCGCATCTTGTCCTTACTCTCGGCACATTCGTCAAGATAGGTGTCATCCGTAAGACCGGCACGATGGCGGATTGCCTTGATTACATCGTATGCCGAATAGCCGTGACCATTGTCATTCTTTGGACCCCAAGCCTCATTGGCAGCTTCAGCATAATCCAGGAAGAACTCGGTGTAGCGGAGACGCGGCGTATATTTGTTCACCTTGGTTGTTGAGGTAGATGAGCAGTTCACCTTCATGTTCAGAAGCTTCTTCAGATAGTAACCTGTGCGGGTTGAATTATCCTTGGCATTGATACCGTCGTCGGTTCCCTCCTGGCTACCGGTATAGATAGTTTTGCTGGAAGGTCCTTCTGTGGCACCATTATATATAATGTATTGTGCCAGACGTGGGTCACGGTTTGCGTAAGGATTGGCTGCATCATACTCGCTTCTTGCATCCGAGATAGGATAACCGTTGGCTGCAGGGAAGGCATCCACCAGATTCTGGGTTGGATTGATTCTGCCCTTACCATTCAGAGATGGAGGATAGTTGTTAGACTCATCGCTGTTCACCTCCTTGGAAAGATTCTCACGCCAGATAATCTCGGCAGGATTGGAACCTTCCTTGATGGCTGATATCTCACCTTCGTTGGTATAATAGGTACCGCCCGTAGCCGACAAGCCGGCAGGACCACCCACAACATCGAGTACCTTGGCTGCGGCATCGGCTGCCTTTGCCCAGTTATCTGCACTCTCCAGAAAAGCAGGGCTGGCTACCAGAAGGAGCAGGCGGGCACGGAAAGCCTTGACGATCTGACCGTTGATCAGCTGTCTTGACTTATTACCCATCACCACGGTGTAATCACCTGGGTCGCTAACAATGCTTCTATACTTGGCAGGAATCAGTTCGGCCTTGTCGATGTCAGCATAGTCATCAGGAAGCAAAGCCTCAGCTCTGTCTAAATCTACCAGGATGCTATCCACATTCTCCTTGAAATCAAGACGTGGAAGATTGAGATTATCGTTGGTTCCCAGAAACGTGCGACTCAGGACAGTACCAAGCAGCTTTCCATCGGCGGTGTAACCCGCATGAGAACGGAGCAGATAATACTGGAAGATGGCACGCAATCCGTAAGCCTCGCCACGCATTCTCATCTGACGCAGCTTGTTCTGAACAGGGTCTCTCATGAACTGTACATTATCAACATGATCCAGGAAGGTGTTGAGATACTGCACTGCACCCAGGCAGGTGCCCCACTTATCGGTAGGGTTGCTGGTAGAAGTCCAGGTGGCAGTAGCCATCTTCATCCAGCTATCACCCTTGTAGTTTGTAACAGCGTCATCAGTAGCCACATCACTACCATCATAGTAGCCAGGAAGCGCACGATAGGTGGTTGTCAGAAAACCTGCAGCAAAATTAGGATCGGAATCTATCTGATCGAAATCCTTGAAGTTTTCCACTGCTGGCGTGAATACATCATCGCAAGCAGAGAGCAAGGCTGCAGATGCAAATATCATGATTATATTTCTTATTTTCATCATTTTATCTTCTAATAGTTTGTGTTTAAGATCTTCTCCTTAGAATGACATCTTCAAACCGAGATTGTAGTAGCGACAACTTGGTGAACCATAGCTGGTCTCCATATACTTGCGATTCTTGCTGATGGTGAGGAGACTCTCGCCGAGCAGATAAACGCTCATGCCGCTAACCATCTTGCCTTCGAACCAACGGGTTGGCATGTCGTAAGTAAGCTGAACCTTGTTCAGGTCGAAACGGTCTGTTCTGTAAATCCAGAAGCCTGAGTTGCGGAAGTTGTTGCTATTCTCAAGCGCTGTCAGACGAGGATAGGTAGCAGTGGCTGCCGTCTCCGGTGTCCAGCGACCTCTTACCACTGTGGTATATTTCGATGTACCAAATCTCCAGTCGTTAGATCTGAATGCCTTGGCACCCATCTGTCCTGTACCAGCAGCGAAGAGCGTGAACTGCTTCCACTTCAGCGTCAGGTTTACACCAAAGATGTATGGGCAGGCACTCCATCCGTATTTACCCATCACCACTTGGTCTTTGCTATCCACAACGCCATCGCCATTCACATCCTTATACTTCAGGTCGCCAGCCTTCACCTCTCCAAAGGTGTGCTTTGGCACGAAGTTAGGGTCGCTCTGTTCGAGGTTGGCATTCAGATGGTCGATGTCCTGCTGGGTGAAGAAGCCCTCACATACATAACCGCGAATCACGTCGAGTGGCTGTCCCTGTGCATTCAGATAGGTGTTATCACCGTTGTTTTCCTCACGGCGCTTAGCCTCTGAAGAATATACCTGACCTGTGAATCCTAACTTGGCATCTACCTTACCTATCTTCTTGTTTACGTAAAGAGCATAGTCAAAGCCCTTGCGGGTATCCTGGTTGTAGTTTGTCCATGGCAGGAAAGAACCGTTAGGATACGTATTGAAGTATATCGGATAAAGTGTAGCGCTACCATTGGTAAGCAAACCGTCGGTCAACTGGTTGAAGTAGTTGAAATCGAGTGTCACCAGACCATTGAAGAGCGATGTCTCCAAACCGATTCTCCATTCCTTGCGCTTCACGAAGGTAAGCTGATCATTGGCACCACGCACAGAAGAGTTGGTATTACCACCCTGCGTGCCATCCTGCCACTGATACCATCCGCCCTTCATATTATAGTATCCTTTATACATATAATAATCAGAGATGTCGATATCCTGGTTAAGCACAGCGTAAGATGCATTCACCTTCGCCTCGTCGAAGAAAGGCAGTGTATTCTTGAACCATTTCTCCTGGCTCAGACGCCAACCTAAAGTTACAGAAGGCGAGATTGCCTCACGATGACCTTCTGCCAGTTTTGGAGAATGGACTGCAGCTGCTGCCAGCTCTGCGTAGTAGGTGTGATTGTAGTTGTAACCCAAACGCAAGCCCAGATTGGCATTGGTGGTCTTGTGATAAGCAGAACCCTTGACACCCGATGAACTCTCGTGATTCTCATCTACGGCATTCTGCTTGGAGAAGCCCCATGCAGCGAGAGTGGCATCCACATTGTGATACTTGGCGAAAGTATTCACATAGTTGAACTGGGCACGGAACGCCATCGACTGGTAGTACTGGCTGCTGCCGATGTACTCGCTGGTTGACTGCGAATCCTTGCCATACTTGGTCAGTCCCACAATCATATCCTTACCGTTCACATTACCCCAGGTTGGCTCGTAAGTAGAGTAACCAAGATTATAAGCCTCTGAGTAGTAATCCCAGTAGTCGATGCTGAAGGCGGTCTCGAAGCTCAATCCCTTGGTAATCATGCTAAGGTCTGCCTTGGTACCTACATCAAACGAGAAGGTGCGGTTCTTGTCTTTCACGTAGCCGGCAAGAAGCATGTCGCCAAATACGGTGGTCTGATTGTCGGAAGAACCACCCACCAGATACTTGCCGTCGACGTGATGGATAGTACCGTTAATCATCTGCTGCAGGCTGGCGTTGTTAGGGTCGATCATGCTGATTGGCACCAGACCCGTGTACCAGTTAGGGCGAAGCGTATTGGCTGCTCCCCAGAAATCACCGCGCCCGGTATATTTGTTACTGATGTTTATGCCCACGTTCACATAGGCCTTCAACCAGTCGGTGATGGTAGCATCAATGTTTGAACGGATGCGGAAGTTCAGGTTCTTGTCCTTTTTATGCTCACCATACTTGATGAGACCGCCATTGTAATCTACCCCGAAGTTGGCATAATACTTGGCAAACTTGCTGCCGCCCGTCACCTCCACCGTAGCGTTGGTTCTGTTGTAAGCCTTGCGCAGATAATCGCTACTGAAGAAGTCCATGTCTGGATAACGGTAAGGATTGGTACCCTGTGCCGTGTTGTAAATCTGCTCATCGCTATACTTCTTTGGCTGTGTAGGGTCATCGTTCAGCAGTGCCTCATTATAGAGGCTCATATATTCAGCAGCCCCCAGAAACTCAGCGTATCTCTTAGGCACATACAAGCCCGTATTGGCACGCGCCTCGATGGTGAGCGGCTGAATCTTACCACGCTTGGTGCTGATGAGAATCACGCCCTTGGCACCCTTGGAGCCATAGAGGGCTACGGCAGATGCACCTTTCAGCACGGTAATCTCCTCCACCTCGGTGGCGTTGATATCCGATGCACTTCTTGGAGCACCATCTACCAGGATCAGCGGAGCCTGGCCCCAGATATTTCCATTATAACCACCAATGAGCGACTGGAGGTTGTTCAAGCTATTAGAGCTATAGTCTTTCTTCAATTGATCCTGCACATTCACCTGGCTCACTCCACCCATGAGGTCGGTCTTCGCAACCTTGCCGAAGGCTACATTAATCATGCTGCTGTCAGCAAGTTCCTGTGCGCTTGCCATGCCGCTGGCTACCAACATGGAAGCCAGGGTCAATGACGTTTTCTTATTGAATATATTATTTTTCATACTCATCTTCTTAGATTATTCCCAACCTGGGTTTTGTTTGAAATCTTCATACTGTTCTACATCGTTCTTGAGGAATGGGAACCAATAATGCTTCTCAGAGAAGTTGCGTGTAACCAATGTCTCTTCGTGCAGGTTGAGCACATGTCCGTTCTCTGGATCGGCGTAGCGGGTTGCATCATCCTGGTCGGCGGCACGGTCGAAATATACGGCTGTCTTCTTGTTGTAAGGTGCCTTGTCGAGCAAGAGCCAGCGACGAAGGTCGTTGAAACGATGGCCCTCGAAAGCCAACTCTACGGCACGCTCACGGCGAAGCTCACTCATGAATCCTTCCTGCGAAGTGAGATACTCATCTGCAATGTCGGCTACTCCGGCACGCTCGCGAATCGTGTTCACTGCCTTCAGGGCGGTCATCGGGAACGCCTGGCTTGAAGACTCGAACGAGCCATAGCCCTGAGCCACTGCCTCAGCATACATCAGATAAACATCGGCAAGACGAATCAGACTCAAGGTCATGCGGTTGTTCTCCTTGTAGCCATCCCAGTCGTTCATATACTGGTCGATGAACTTCTTCATCATATAACCCGTGAACACAGCCTTGGCTGGAGTATCGGTGCGATAGTATCCGCCTGTCTGCAGAGAAGCATACTGCTTGTATTCCTGCACCTTTCCTGAGCCGTCCTTGATGTTGGAAGTGGCCTTTACGCACTTCTGTGCATCGAACACGAAGTCGTTGTAGAAACGTGGGTCACGGCCTCTGAAAGGATACTCTGGGTCGTAGCCGCTGTCGGCATCTTTCTTGGTGATGTCCTTGATAGGCTTTCCGTTTGCCATACCGAAATAGTCGGCATAGTTGGCTGTAGGATAACACTTGATACCCGAACCGTTGATACAGTAAGGGCGATAATCGTTCACCTGGTTCCAGCGCCAGTCACCGCAGGTGCTCTCGTAGAAGATGGCTTCCTTTACACCCGGCAGCTTAAAGCTCTGATTGTAGGTATAGAAGATTTCACGATAGTCCTTCCAGTCGGCGAGCTTGTATCTGCCTGTCTCCTGACAGATTTTCAACACCTGTCCGAAAGCCTCGGCAGCCTTCTTGCAGTATTCTGCATTGTAGGAAGCATTGCCTGTGCTCTCCTTGTTCATCAGCGGTGAACCTGCATAGAGATAATTCTTGCCGAGGAAAGCCAGTGCCATCACCTTGTTGATGCGCAGCACGTTCTTGCCGTAGGTTGCCTTGCCCACTGTGGTCTGGTCCCAATCCACAGGAAGAAGCTCGGCTGCTTTCTTCAGATCGGCAGCCACCTTGTCGGCTGTCTCCTGATAGTTCAGGCGCTTGTCACGAGGAATCTCATCACCAGGAATCAGACGATCTACGTATGGAAGACCGCCCCAATAGGTCATCAGCATGAAGTGATAGAAACCACGGAAGAAATACAGCTGACCGGCAATCACGTTCTTCTCCTCCTGTGTGCAATCTACCATTCCGTCGAGATTGGCAAGACCCAGGTTACACTTGCGGATGGCATACCAGCTCAATCCCCAGAGATTACCCTTGTCGTTGCGGTTCATGCCTGTAGTGCCGTTTGCGCCGGCATGGAATGGAGAATAAAGTGCAGTGTTCCAAGCCCAGTAGTCGCCCTGATCCACATGGTTGGCAAACATACGGGTCTCGGATGGCTGCCAGTATTCGTCTTCACCAAAGTTCCAGTTGCAGTGGTAGTTAGGTGCCACGGCAAAACCCGGGATACAGTTGTAGATTTCCTCTATAAAGCCCTGGAAGTTGGTGTAGTTCTTATATGGCTCGGTAGGAGCGATATCTGCCTCAGGCGCCTTATCCAGGTAATCGGAGCAGGATACTGTGCCCAGGGAGAACCCTGCAACGAGCAGCATTGAATATATTAACTTTAACTTTTTCATATCTAAATTTCAATTAAAATGTAAGGTCGAAACCTAAGTTAAATCGTCTCACCGTTGGGTAAGCACCATTGGCAGAATCACCACTGAAGTTGTTCTCACGGTCGTCTGGCATCTTGGTCCAGAGCAGCAGGTTGTCACCATTCAGATAGACTCTCAGCGAATTGAGATGTGCTTTCTTTACCCATGCACCACGGAAGGTGTAGGCAAGCTCGGCATTCTTCAGACGGAGGAATGAGCCATCGTAGTAGTAACGGGTACCCTTGGCACTTCCGTCGGCAACGGTAGTCCAGCGTGGCAATGGCAGGGTGCCTGCATTGCTGCCCACTTCGTAGAAGCTTCCTTCGTTGAAGGCTACATGCACCTCGCGATCGAAGGTTGGGAAGTTCACCTGGCGGGTTACGTTGGTTACACCATAGAACTGAACGGTGAGGCTCAATCCCTTCCACTCCATACCCACTGTGGTACTGTAGGTATTCTGAGGGATGGAAGAATACTTATAAGGTGCCAGGTCGTTGGTATCAATCTTACCGTCGCCATTGAAATCCACAATCTGATAGTCGCCTGTCATCTTGCTGCCGTCCTGTTCCGAGAGGGTTGGACCTGCATAGAAATCATCCCAACTGCGGATATAGCCATTGTCTATATAGGTACGAACCTGATTGATGGCATAACCGGCATTCTTTCTGTAAGCTGGTCGCAAGTCTGGGTCATCAGCAAACTTAATCTCGTTGGTTGCGTGGGTCATGTTGAAGTTTGCCCAGGTGCGGAAGTTCTTGTTCCAGCTCTTGTTCATCTTCAGGGAAAGTTCGTAACCCTGACCATCAACAATACCCAGATTGGCAACCGGTGCGCTGGTTCCGAAATAAGCAGGAATGGTTCGGTTCTTAATCAGAATATCGGTACGGTGATCTTTGAAGATGTCGAGCGAACCGGTAATCAGACCGCCCAGGAATCCGAAGTCGAAACCGAGGTTCTTCTTCTCTGTGGTCTCCCAATGCAGGTTTGGATTACCTATCTTGCTCTGTCGGTAGATGGTGTAAGGAGAATCGCTCTGGTTGGTACCCATCAGCCATCCTGTTCCACCATAGGCATATTCGTCAGCATACTGGAATCGGTAGGCCTCGCCAAGGTTGTCATCACCGATGCGTCCCCAGGAAGCACGTACCTTCAACATATCCACGTATTTCTTGATCTTCTTCATGAAAGGCTCTTCGGTAATCATCCATCCCAAGGATGCTGATGGGAAGAACTTGAAGCGATAATCCGGACCGAACATCTCACTACCATTGTAACAGCCGTTGAACTCGGCAAAGTAGCGCATCGCATAATTATAGGTGGCACGGAATACCCAGTCTTCACGGTAATGCTTCAGCTGGTTACCGGTGTTATACTGGTTGCGGTTGAATACGCCCATCGCAGTAACCTCGTGATTGCCAAACTTGCGGGTCCAGTCGAGCTGCAAGAGATAGTAAAGGCGGCGATAGGTGGCACCATTGTTCACCTTACCACCATTGGTAGTCCATGCTGTGGATGGATAGTAGTTGATATCCTGCTCCCATGTGGTGTCGCCGGAATCCGGATTGATCCACTTGCGCTGCGGATCCATATAAAGGTCGGCAATACCTCTTTCTAT
The DNA here is from genome assembly GCA_900557255.1 of uncultured Prevotella sp. Next base: position 2,153 of record USSA01000012.1, on the reverse strand, counting down.
CTCCACCATCGTGTTGTCGAAAGACAGCTTACCAGTGAACTTCAAGCCCTTGGTTACAAAATCCAGCTTCTGGGTAAGAATGAAGTCGGTGGTAATCTGTGTATTGGTAGTGCTCTGCTGTCCGCTTCGGGCAAGCGACTGTATGGAGTTAGGACAGTCGGCAGGACGTGGAGCATAGTAACCGTATGTTCCGTCACTGTAGATTGGTCGCATGCCATCAGGAGCAGCCTTATAGACAGAACCCCAGAATGCATTGATATTACCACTGGCACCCAACCAAGGTTTGTTGCGTACGCCATTACTACCAAAGAGGTTGGCTGAGAACTGTGTAGTCTTGGTAAGATTGAAGTCAAGATTGGCACGCATGTTCAAACGGTTATAGCTGAAACCAGAGTTGTAACCACGGTCGTTAGTAAAGGTCTTGAACAAGTCACCCTCGTGAGCAAAATCCACGGCAGCAAAGTACTTGACATTCTTTGTACCACCCGAAACATCGGCACTGGCATTATATGACATGGCTGTGTTGTTGAACAGTTCCTTCTGCCAATCCACGTTAGGATAGCGGTCCCACTCATCGGTGTTGGCAGGATGGCGATACTTGTCAATCACCTCCATCGGTGTATAGCTACCCCAGGCATTAGGGCTCAAGCCAAGTTCGCGCTCCACGGTGCGGTTCAACAGGAGCAGGGTATCATAAGAATCATATTTTTCCGGCAACTTGGAAACCACCTTCATGGTAGCATTTGCCTTTACGTGTACGGCAGCCTTACCTTCCTTACCACGCTTGGTAGTAATCAGGATGACACCATTACCACCCTTCACACCATAAACGGCAGTGGCAGAAGCATCCTTCAATACGGAGATGCTTTCTACCGAAGAAAGGTCAACGGTGTTCATGGCACGCTCTACACCATCCACAAGAACAAGCGGGTCACTGCTGTTCCAAGAGGTCTGCGTACGGATTACAATCTTCGGATCTTCCTCACCCGGCATACCGGTAGATGAAGAAGTGATGACACCCGGAAGATTACCAGTCAGTGCCTGACCGAGAGAAGAGACGCCCGCATGGCGCTCCAATGTTTTAGCATCGGTTTGGGCAATGGAACCTACGATGGATGCTTTTTTCTGCTGACCATAACCTACTACTACCACCTCACCCAATGTATTATCATCGGTCAAGGTAACCTTTAATTGTCTTTTCTTACCTACCTTGATGGTTTGAGATTCCATACCAATATAGGTAATGATTAGGGATGAGTTTTCTGAAGGCACAGAAATCTGGAAATTTCCATCCATATCAGAGATGACGCCCGAAGTGGCATCTCCCTTCACTTTCACAGTAGCACCAATCAGAGGCTCTCCTGTTCCGTCAACAACACTACCCTTCACGGTAATCTTCTGGGCTTGTGCATTCAAGCTGCAGAAGGCTCCCATGAGACATAGAGCTGCCGTACGTTTAAACGTAAACACTTGTTCAATCATGTTGTATCATTTTAATTAAGTTTGTTTCTAGGTGTTGCTAATTCTTGTTTAAAGAACACGGCTGCAAAGGTAGGAAATAGTCATGTGAACGTGTTTTCCTGACGTTCCAAATGTTTTCACTCTCGTTACAACACACTGCAACTATCACATTTTCTGCATCTTATGATAAAGGAGGAAAAGTGGCATAACAACTTATAAAAAGTGGCATAACAGCGCATAAAAAAATGGCGCATATCACTATGCACCATTCTCGTAAACAATTAAACTTGTTTCACAACAATCTTGTAGTTCATCAATATGAACTGTTTTCTTTATATAAAAGCATAAATCTAAAAATAAATTATCTTGTTATTTAATATACTGCAAAGTTACTACAAAAAACAAAAATCTTGTTGGGTAGATGTTCCAAAAGATTTGCCAGATAATACATGATGAAGAAAAAGACCAAAAATAAAAAGATGACCTCACGTTTTGCGAGGCCATCTTTCACATTTAACAATCCATCTCGTATATTTTATCTCAAAACTACCTTCTTGCCATTATGGATACAGACTGAAGTTTCGCATGTTTTGTCCCACACGCCCAAAAGCACCAATAGTACCCCACTATAAGCTTGCACCCAAATAGCTATATTTGCTGTTATCAGGATTTATAACTACTTGTTCCAGCAC
>USSA01000011.1 GCA_900557255.1 uncultured Prevotella sp. | reverse complement strand
TTATTCTTTCCATCTTATACCCACTTCATTTACACCAACCATTCCGAATAGCTATGGGACTTTGATTTGTCTTGCAATCTCATCCATGGTCAAATGCCTTGTATGAAGTTTCTGTGCGTTAGGTCAGATGTTTGCCGCCAGCTTCTTTCAGATTCCACCTCACGATGGACACCCTTGCTATTGGCTATACGATTCCCGCTATTAGGGCTCGTTAGGGACTTGCACCCATTAGAATAAGCTCATGCCGAGCATACCAGAACCGCCCGATAGCGACAATGCTATCGGGCGGTTTTATTATAACACCTTAGAATTTCATTTTCACGGTAATAACAGCCTTATGCTGTTTACCATTCTTATTATAAACGCAAAAACGTTTTTATATTTTACTTAATTGTAATATAGAACAAAAAGCTTTTATATGAAGTTAACGGAATAAAAAAGTCTACTAAATTTGCTCCGTATTCCAAACTTTTTGTCATATAGGTTTTACCACCATAATAAACAGTTAATGTTTTCCCACTAACAGAAACATTAATGCCCATTTTAAAATATGCTCCACCCGTAAAAGAATAATTCTCCAAAGAAAACATATGCGTTGTAGATTCAGAGAACGTATACTTTGACATTTTTAACGGTTGCATAATTTCTACAGTTGTTCTTAAAGGAGCTGTAAAACCGATTTGAGCGATTGGTTTATTATCAGCTGCATTCATTGCCAATGTGCAAAACATCAACAACAAAATGCTTAACAAAGAAACTTTTATACAATTCTTCATACTTATTTTTTTACGTTTAAAAGTTATTTTATCTTATCTTCTATGCATTCTTGCTGCAGCAGCTCCATCTACGATAAAGTTGAACTTGATGGTAGCGATGATTTCCTTTCCGCCACAGTTGTATACCAACTCTAGAACCTCAGGATAAGTTTCGCCAGCCTTGATAGCTCCAGGCATAAAACCAATTTCCAACTCATGAATGCTATTAAACTTGGTGTAAGTTCTAGCATTTTCACCCCAATTCTGCTGATTACCCTTAGCATCACACCAGAAACCAGCATAGGTTCCACCACAGTTGTCTTCATAAGTATAAGAGCCATCAGCCTGCTTCAAGCGCATAGCAATCTTTCCTTCAGGAACCCCATCCTTGCATTCAGAACTCTTCACCAGTTTATCAGCGATTTCATCTGGAGTCAAGCAGAATGCGTAACAGATAGAAGCACTACTGAGATATGCAAGATTATAGGTTGCATACGCATAACTAGAACTCTCATCACCATGAACACTCACAATAAGATCAGTATTCTGTGGTTTTGCATTTGGATCAATCACCACATCAATTACCTCATTGTAGCTATCCACGTCTGTACCATCCACTGTGATTGTGTAAGGCCACTGCTCATCATCAGCCTCCTTGTCATTCCACTCATGGCGATTGTATGTTGTTGGAGCAGCCTGAATTACGAAGTAAAGCTCTGTAGTACCAGCAGGGACCTGATAAGAAGCTGTACCATTAGCACCCTTGTGCATATCAGAATAAACAGGCTTGCCACCTACTATAGCTACATAACCATAGCGATAATCAGAAGTTTTATTGTCCTGGGCATTGTAAGTCTTAGTTGTACCAACTACCTTACCATCACCATCCAACATTTCACCCTTGTCACCCTTTGGAAGTGCAGAACCAGGCTCCAATGCATCTACCTTTACAGAAACTGTCTTACCAGGAGCATTCTTCAACTTGATAACGTTGAAACCAGTTGTACCTGGACAGCTAGCATAACCTACCTGATACTTTTGGTCAGCTACCTTATAGAGACTTGTAGAATAATCACCCTTTACTGCATCAGGAACCACGACTGGTTTCTTATCATTATTAGCAAACTTCAAATCATAGTAAACCATGTGAGAAGCATAATAATACATATCAGAATAGAGTGTATTCTGGTTATTGTTGCAGAACAAGCGTTCATAAGTCTGCAATGGATCCTCAGGATACTGAGACTCACGCCAAATGCGACCGAAAGCATCAATGCCATGTTTTTCTACCCATACATGCTGCAACCAGTAGCTTGCATAACGCATCCACTCATGATTGAAGTGGCGATGATAGTTCTTCTTCCAAACATCAAGATGATAGCCAAACATCTCTTCTGGATAGTCGAGCTGAGCCTGCCATTGAGCACACTGCTCCCAGAATGCACAACCACCAGCACCTTCAGGACCAAAACCATAACGGAATCCATGATGCAAATCCTTGGCAGCACCTTCCATATTTACCTTATCTGCATAAACCTGATACTGGAAAGAGTGTCCAATTTCATGACCAATAGTAGAACCGACAGGCTGGCAAGTGCTAGGATTTACCCAAAGGGCACCAATCTTGTCGTCATAACCAGAACCTGTAGCAAGCCATTCGTCCTGATAAATCAAATAAATCTGCATTTTATAGTTGTCAAGCATAGACTTACCCTGACCAACCTTCGCCATACCCAAAGTTTTGACATTGGTATCATAGAAGTGCTCAGCTTTAGCCAAGAGGTCATCTATATCTACACGCATCTTTGCATCTACAGACTCAGCATTAGGGTCGTCACCAAATTCTGGACTCCAGAAGACGAAGAAATGCTCGCTCTGCTTCATACGATGCCAAGAATAATAAGAGTCTTGACGAAGCATAAAGTCTGCTCCCTTTTCAAAATGAGGATTAGTTGACTCTGGACAAAGATACTTATCGAAATCCTTAATTTCTGCAGTATTGAGCACTACTACCTTATAGTTTTGTGCGATAGTAATGGTTTTTGTATTCCCCTTTTCTGTAGTAATGGTAAGCGTAACTTGACGAGAGTTTTTCAAGTCCTCATTAGCATCAAGCTTTACTTTTACAGACAATTTATCACCAGCCTCACCACTTTCTGGTGAAACAGAAGCCCAAGAAGGAACTTCATCACCAGACTTCAAAGATGCAGTCCAACTTTGGTCACAACTGAAAGGAATATCTATCTCTTGAGCGTCAGCTTCCAAGTTGTAGTCGGAATTACCAAACGCCACCTGTCCTTTATATCTTGGATCATAGTCAGCCACTGTCTTAGACATATCATCGTCTGCACAACTTGCTACAAAAGGCATTGTACCAGCAAGCATCAAGACGGTAGTCAATAGCTGCAAATGCTTTTTCAGATTAAGTTTCATATTCTTTCTTTTTAGGTTAAGAAGGATGTGCCGCCTATTTAAACAAATACGGCACATCCTAACAATTTTGTTTATACTTAGATTATTCGAATATCAACGTGAAGTTGATAGTCAAAGTTTTACCAGTATCCTTCACCGGTTTGATCACTATTGATGGAGTAAGCACTGTACCTGAAGCAGGAGTATCACTACTCAAACGACCACAGTTGAAACCACCACCGTCAGCATAGAAATCCTTTGCCTCCTCATCATAGATGAATGGCTCCATAAAGAGAGCATGGTTAGTACCCCATGTTGTAATTGCCAAATCTGAGGTCATCCAATAACCTGCACCATTAGCAGTATACTTACCAGGACCGCCATTGAGATTACCCTTAGCATCCATCAAATATACATTGTATACAGGACTTTCAGTATCAAGACCAGCAGCCAACTCCTTCAAGTCAGTGATGCCCAATGCATACTCTATGTTCTTGGCTATTGTTTCAAACTTAAACTGTGCAGCAGCATAATTACCCTTAGGAACTGTTAATGCCACATCACAAACACTAGCATCTGTTACAGTCACAAGAGCCTGGCAACGGAAGTTTACCGGATAGGCAGAATTATCTGTCTTTACAAAACCAAATGTCACAGGAATAATACCAGTTGTTGCGTTTTGAGTCAAAGTAATCTTCACCTCTTTGCTTGATGGCAAGAATTCCATCGTCGCAGCTGCATCTTCAGAAGAAGCTACAGTACCAGCAGAGGTCAAATACCACTTATTATCACCTGCATTTGCTGCTGTTTTTTCCCAAACTCTACGAGCAGGATTTACAGGCAAGAATCTTACAGTGCCATTACCTAGTCCAGCTATTGCCTCGTCAAGAGACATGCCTAATTGCTCTTGAACTTTATCTGAATAAACAGATAAGTCTACTATTTTCACTTCTGTTCCAGCCTCAGCCTGTTTCATTTTCATGGAAGCAGAAACCATATTGGCATCAGAACCCTTTACTGGTGGGTTCTCTGTCTCACCATACACATGAGGCTTGCTTGCATCTTCATAATCATCGCTACAAGATGTCATAGTCCCGAAGACAGCACAAGCCATCATGGCAATTAAAAATATCTTTTTCATACTAATTCTTCTTTAATATTGATTATAACATATTACTTCGCCCCATCATAACCTGGGTTCTGATGCAACTTAGGATTAGCCTGCAGGTTGTTCTTCAAAATAGGGAAAATATCCAGATGATGGTCAGACGCATTTGTATTAGCACTCTTACCAAACCAAGACTTACCATTGAAGACATTGCAGCCATTATCCATCTTGAAACGAATCAAATCCTGGCGACGATGATGTTCATAAACGAATTCCCATGCCAGATCATCAAGAAGTCCACCCAATTGGATATCAGCTCCACCCTCATGAGTCTCGGTATTGACAATATTGGTCAACACACCATCTTTGATTTCACCTTGTGTCTCACGCAATCCATAGTCATAAACACTAGCACCCTTCAATTGCTCTACAGTACGAGTAGCCTTCTCTGGATTATTCTTGAATGCACGCTGGCGAATCTTTGTCACGATATCAGCAGCTACCTGCTCTGACTCACCCTTATAACCACCGAGACGAAGCAAGCACTCTGCCTTGATGAAATAAGCATCAGTCAAACGGAAGAAAGGTACAGCATCATTACTTACACCAACATCTCCCTCAACTATTTCATACTTCTTCAAACGTGCACCTTGCATACCGGCAGCACCAGGTTTCTCAATAGCGTAAACATCAATGGTATAATCTAGAGGCTTATCATTGATATAGATCTGCTCACCTGTAGTCTTGCTCTTCTGAGGACCCCAAATCCAACAATCAGTCTTACGAGTATCATCAGGATCATAACTATTAATAAACTGAGGAATACCTGCACTACCATTCCAACCATCAAAGGTAACATTAAAGATTGCACCGCTACCAGAGATATTCCACTTACAATAGTAATTAGTACCCATACCAGCATTGGTCTTGTCATACACCAAGCCAAGAATAGTTTCCTTGCTACGATTGTTAGCAGAGAAAGGTTCCAGATAGGTAGAAGCCAACTCATACTTGCCACTATTGATGATTTCATTCACCTCATCACAAGCCTTCTCATAGTAAGTCTTATCTTCTGCCTGTGTTGGGAACCAAGCGTTATGATTCAGGTACATCTTGGCAAGAATCATACAAGCTCCATAATAGTTGATTTGTCCAAATTCAACGTCCTTTGTAAGATATGGTTTAGCCTCATTCAACTCATTGACAATCCAGTCAAAAGTCTTAGCAGGATCTTCCTGCTCTGGCATATAACCGCTAGGTACTTTCGATGTTGTTTCCAATGGAATATTACGGAACAAATCAAACAAGACATAGTAGAACAAAGCACGATAGGTACGAAGCTCTGCCTTTGCTGCCTCATTAGAAGCTATCGACTCATTATCCAACAATGAGTTACAAGTACCAATTCCCTGATAGCAAGAATACCATGGGCGATACAAGTGATTGATTGTGCTATGGAACTCATGCTTGTGCAGAGAAACATACTGTGCACCCCAACCAGAAGTTTCATAACGGAATGGAGTCATAATCAAGTCACCACACTCCTCGCTAATGTCCTGATAACCTTCCCAACCATTATACATATCACGCAAACGGTCATAAATAGGACCATACATTGCCTGAATGTCCTTGTTTGTTAAGGTATAACTTCCATCTCCTGGAAGTTGGCTATATACTGTCTCTGTCAAATCGGTACATCCCGTAAAAGAAGCTGCACCTACAGCTAGCATTGCTGCATAGAGACTTTTCTTTAATATATTATGTTTCATAATTGTAATCTTTTATTAGAATGTAACGTTTAAACCAATAGTGAAAGAACGAACCGTAGGATACTTGTCACGATCGTCTACACCTGCATACCAGAAATTATCACTACCCAACTCAGGGTCCATACCCTTATACTTAGTAATAGTGAATACATTATAAATACTACCATAAAGGCGAGCATTCTGAATATAAGTTTTCTTCTTTGGAGTATAAGTGTAACCCAAAGTCAAAGAACTTAATTTGAAATAGTCACCATTTTCAATATAATAGCTGGTAACAACCTGAGACTGTGCCCCAGAAAGCGGACGAATACCACCAACAGGTTCAGCTGCAGATTTCAATTTATTGTAAGCGTGAGCATTGTTCTCATAGAACACACGCTGCTGGTTGATAATCTTGTAACCAAACTGACCGTTGCACTGCAAAGACAAATCAAAGTCCTTATAGTTGATGGTATTGTTCCAACCCAAAGTGAACTTTGGAATACCACTACCCATGTACTCATACCAGTTATCATAGTCGTTACGCATTTCCTGATAGAACTCTGCACACTGACCAGTTTTAGGGTTCTCTATCAAGAACAAGCCCTGGTCTGACACACCAACAGCCTTCAAACTCCAGATTTGTCCCAAAGACTCACCTACAGCCACTCTGTGAGTGTACTGGGTGACAGGGTCACCAACACCTTGCAACCACATAGTATTATCTGTCTGATAAAGATCGTTTGATAAACTCAACAACTTATTGCTATTATGCTGAAGAGTAACCTGAGATTCCCATCTCCAATCCTTTGTCTGAACAGGAACGCCCTTTATCATCAACTCAAAACCTGTATTACGCATTTCGCCTACGTTAGCCCAAGTATGGTCGTACAAGTTTGGTGGTGAAGGCACAGCATACTCATAAAGCATATCTGAAGTCTTCTTGTTATAATAGTCGAAACTACCAGACAAGCGGTCATTCCATATACTCCAATCAACACCAATATTGATTTCTCTAGCTGTTTCCCATTTCAAGTCTGGATTAGGGTTAGAAGCAGCCTTTAATCCCTTGTTCCACTTTCCATTACGATAATAGTTACCACCATTATAGCTATAGCGAAGCATAGACTTATAAGCACCGCCCCAAGATTTGTCATCACCTTGCGGAATCACACCAGTGACACCCCAGCCAGCACGAAGTTTCAAATTACTCAACCAAGACTTAGTTGACTTCATGAAACCTTCGTTCATAATATTCCAACCCAAAGATACAGAAGGGAAAGCACCCCACTTGTGATTGTCACCGAATTTAGAAGATCCCTCATAACGCAGGCTGGCAAGGATATTATATCTGTCAGCATAGCCATAGCTGACACGACCAAAGAAACCAATCAATTTACTAGAATACTTGTTAGAACTCATAGAAGCTTGTCCATCCGTCAATCTGGTACCCAATCCAATATTATTATAGCCGAAAAAGTCTGTTGGGAAATTAGCATTACTCATATTGTCAATATCATGAGTTTCCTCAGAATAGCTATAACCTGCCAAGGCATCAATTCGATGCAAATTATTGATATTCTTCATATACTTGGTTGTCAACTCTAAATACTGAGCGTCTACAGTATACCCACTACGAGTTGCCGAACCCGAATACGAACCTTTTTGGTTAACACCATACAAAGAATGATCGCTAGAGTAGAAATAGCCACCACGATCAAGCGTCTGATCCTTGGAGAGCATCAAGTTAGTTTGCCATCCCTTAATAGGCTCAAAAGTTATGTTACCTGTAAATTTCACAGTCTGATCTTTATACTCACCAGACTGCTCGTTTTGCAAAGAGACTGGATTCCAATACTGAAGCAAGCTGCCTTCATTGTAAGAACCATCCTCGTTCCAAATTGGAGAAGTCGGATTACGAATCACGGCTTGACGATAGATAGTACCAGCGTCATTAACATCATATTGATATTGGTCAGCATTCACCTTGATGTTCAATTTCAACATATCATTGAGCATCCAGTGACTCATATCAAAAGCTACACTCATTGACTCATTACCAGTCTTCTTCATTACACCTTCAGCCTTACGGTAAGTGAAGTTGCCGAAATAAGAAGTCTTAGCATTACCACCACTCAAAGATATACTATGATTTTGGGTAACACCTACACGACTGATTGCATCGAGCCAATCAGTATCATAGCCTTCATCGTTAAAAGTAGTTTTACCGGCACGAATATCTGAAGGAGTCATAAAATCTGCCTTCTTCGCCCAAGTTGAGAAAGAAACATAACCATTATATGTCACCTCCGTACGCTGCTCACGCTGACCAGTCTTAGTTGTGATGATGATGACACCACCTGCACCACGGGTACCATAAATAGCTGCAGCTGAAGCATCCTTCAATACATCAATAGAAGCAATATTCTCTGGTGGTACCGATGATAAAGAACCAGGAACACCATCAACCAAAACCAAAGGTTGAGCATTGCCTGACACTGTTGCTATACCACGAAGACTAATCTGAGTTGTTGCACCAGGGTCACCAGATGGTTTTGTAATGGTCAAACCTGCCACCTTACCTTTAATAAGGTCACCAGCATCATTGAAGTTACCCTTGGTAAAGTCCTCTGCCTTCACACTGACAACAGCAGAAGTTACATCAGCTTTCTTCTGGGTACCATAACCGATAACGACCACTTCGTTCAAAGACTTCAAGTCTTCTTCCAAAATGATATTACCGCCTTTGGTTTCCTGACTAATAAATCCGATATAAGAGATTGTCAAGGTAGCGCCACGCTTTACCTTTAAGGTATAGTTACCATCAAGATCGGTAACTGTACCATTCTTGGCGTTGCCTTTTTCAATAACACTCGCACCAATGATGGCTTCACCATTGGCATCCTTTACTACACCCTTTACGGTAACTTCGTTCTGCTGAACATTTTCTACCTTTGGGCTTGATGAGGTCTCACTTGCAGCTAGAGTAGGTAATGCCCCCCCACATGCAAGGACCAAACACGCGATAGCTTTTACATAAGCTTGGCTATGTACAAAGCCTGAAATGTTTTGTGTCTGTCTCATTTCTATTGTTTGTTAGGTTGATAATTGTTTTTTTTAAATTTCGATTGCAAAGTAACATAATATTTATCATATCATGCCACAAAATCGTCCAAAAGAGTGAAAATATCGTCTAATTTTGGTATTTTAGACGATATTTTCGTCTTTTAGCCTATATTTCTATTCAGAAATTGCTTGTAACGGCTTATTATTTATTGTTTCATCGCCTTCTTCAGTTTTCCCACAGCGGCATGAATCATGTCGTGGGTTCCACTTCCGTCGGTTACGTATTTCTGAACCATTCTGCCATAACTGATAGCTTCCTTGAGTTCCTCGCTGGTGTTGTCATCCGGCCAACCGGCACGGCGAAGCAGACCGGAAAGTTCTCGGAGGTCTTCCATCTCGGCAAGGTTGCCAGGGCGCATCGTGTTGATGGCACGGTTCAGGATGGCAGTAGTACCTTCCAGTTCATCCTGGGTTACCTTCTTCTTGCCCTTTGCCACCAATTCCTGTGCCTGAGCCATCACCTTCTGCATGCGCTCATAGCCGAACGGTGCCCATGGAGCATACTCCGGAACCTTCTGAGAGAGGGCATTCCACTTCTCCTGGTCAGCCTTACGCTCTGCGGCAAGATTCAGGAGAGAATTCAGTTCGGTGAAATCTATCTTCACCTTCTTGCTCTTCTTGCTCTTGGCATCGGTCAGGTTGATACGGTAGTAGTGGGTACTGTTAGCGTTGCGATAATAGTCTGGCTGGAATTCCTTGCCATCCAGCTTCAGGGTAAGGAGATTGGCTCCTGCACCTGTTGTCACGCCGTTTGATTCGCCCACGGTGATATTACTCAACTTGGAGTCTATATTCAGCGTAGCCTGATTCCAGGTCTGTGCGCCTGTACCTGCCATCACCAGCGGTCCATACATCAGGGTTCCTACCCAGGAAGTCTTCAGCGGAGTACCGTCCATACTTGCCACATCGCTCGAAAGCTTGTCGGCACCATATTCGATATGCTTGCTGAATGGCATGTCGATTTCTACGACATCGCCCACCTTCCAGTGCTTCTGCTCCAGTTCTACATAGGTGCTAGGCTGATAGCTCTTTGCCACTTCCTTGCCGTTCACCTTGATGGAGAAACCTTGAGTAGCCCAGTATGGTACACGGAGTTTCAGGATGAAATCGCCCGCGCCTTCCGTTATCTTGATGGCTGAATGCTGTGCCGGCCACAGGCAATCCTGCTTGATGGTCACGCCCTTCTCCTTCCAGCGGAGGGTGGTTGGCATATAGAGTCCTACCCAGAGGGTATGATCGTTGGCAAAATAAGCCGACTGCTGGTACTTGGTGTGGTTTTCAGAACCTGTACCACCGCAGCAGGTGCTCTGAGGAGTCTCGTTGCCGAATGGTTTGGTGGCATTCAATCCTACCGCATACTGATAGCAGGTCTGATACTGATCCGGATTGAGGGAACCGATAATCTGATTGTACAGCGTGCGCTCGATATAGTCGAGATACTGCGCATTATCAGGGTTATAACAGTTCAGATCCTTGCTCAACTTGACGAGATTATACGCACAGCAGGTTTCGTTGATATCCGGATAAGCCTGCGATTCGCCTTCCTGCAGTCCGTTGGTTGCCATACTCAGAATCTGTGTATATGGCTGGCGGAACATCTCTCCATTTCCAACACCACCCATCGCATACATGTATCTACCCTGCACCAGCCTCCAGAAGTTCTCAGCCAGATTGTAATAGTATGGTTTCTGATTGCTCTTGTAGCTGCGCAGCGCTCCGATAATCATCGGAATATGCTGGTTGGCATGGCGGGTACGGATGTCATCGATGTTCTTGCTCAGCGGATCATAGAACTTAGGTGCATCGAAACAGTTGGCTGCCTCGAGGAGCTTCGCCTTCTCATCCGGATTGGAAACCATCTCAGAAAGACGGGAGAGCGATTCGCTCATACCTCCCACCTCACCGGCGATGTACATGTCCCACATCTCGTAGCGGTTGCCTGGCTTGGCTCTGCGCTCATCCTGAGTGCCGTCCTGCTTTACGTAAGTGCGGTAGTGCATGCGGTTCCATACCCAGAGTCCCATATCCTTGGCGATGAGGAGTGCCTTGTCGCAGATTTCCTTATCATCAAAGTAGGTGGCGATGTCTATCAGACCGGCAAGCTGCTTGTGTACACTGTAATAAGGTGCCCATACCCAATCAGAGTTGTTGTAGGCACGATACATCTCAATAAGAGCACAATGCTGAGCCGGAATGGCGTTGATATAGCCGTAACCATACAGTTCAGGGTGCTTCTTATATTCATCAAAAGCCGCCCAAGTGCCCTTCATCTCTCTGAGTTCAGCCTCAGGAGCGAAATCACGAGCCTCCCAGTTGCGCTTCAGATCCTTATTATATACAAAGGTCATCTCCTGATACTGTCGCAACTCATTCACCATTCGGGTGATGTTCTTGCGGAGGATAGCCTTCTGCTCAGGATTGGTTGCCACGGCGTATGCCTGTGCGATTGCCGACATATAATGGCCTGATCCATGACCCTTGAGTTTGGTGTCCGGCGAATCCCAGCCATCACTCTTGGTATAGCCCTCGGTACTGAGGCCGTAGGTATCGCGATAGTTGTAGAGCTGTTGGGTAACATCCCAGGAACAGATCTCACGGATAGCCTCATCGCGGTTGTGGGTGAGTCGGTTGTCACCATCTATGCTCACATCAGCGAGCGAGAAGGTATGAGCCACTTCCTTTTCAGGAGTCTGATAGCCTCCAGCCACCACCTTGATTTGTGCCTTGACAGGATAACCATTGTCGGTAGTCTCATCACCTATCACAAAACCACCAATCTCATATTGGCTTCCGGCAGGATGCTTCTGCGCATCAGCCTCAGCCTGCTCATCAGCAAGCGGAGAATTAGCCCAGCGCACCTGGCGATACTCTGAATAGCCATCAGAATAGGTTACCCATACGAGATTAGGAAGTCGGGGAACTGTGCCCACAGGACAATCCACTGATATGGCATCCACCTTAGAGATGGTGCGATAAACCGTGGCTGCTATAGTCATTCCCGGCAAACAAGCTACTCCTATTAATAATGTGAACTGCTTTGAATTCATATCTGCTAGGTTTAAAATTTATACGTTTTTGTTTCTGCTTGCAAAATAACAGAAAAAAACAACGAAGTCCTAAAATTATCGTACACAAAGATGCAACTATCGTCTAACAGGGGGCTTTTGATACGATATTTTCATCATTTTGGACTTTCTTTGCATTACATAAACAATTCTATTCGTAAATTTGCAGCAGAAATAAAAACTTGTGGTAATCTGGGTATACAGGCATTACCAGCAAGCGAACAACAAAACGGACAAAACAACAATAAGCCTAGAAAGTTATGGTAAAAAAACTCTTCTTCATCGCCACCTTATTATATATAGGGGCAACAGTATCGGCAGAGAACTATCTGGTGAAATCACCAGATGGTAAAATCGTGGCAGAACTCAACACCAACAAGTATCTCTCTCTTCAATTTAAATACAACGGCTCCATTCTTTTACAGGAGTCTTCAATAGGTGTAACGCTGAACGATGGAATGGACATGGGTAAGAACCCGAAGGTAGCAAGCCACAAGCTTAGCAACCATAAGGAGACCATCCATGCCCCATTCTATCGTCAGCAAAACTTTGAAACAGGTTATCAGGAACTGAATCTGAAACTGAAGAATGGTTTCGGCATCATCCTGAGAGCTTACGATGAGGGAGTGGCTTACCGATTCTATACCCAGCGAAAGGGCAAGACCATCATTCTGAATGAAACCGCCGCCTACCAGTTTGGCAAGGACAAGAAGGCATGGTTGCCTTATACCACGACACCGGAAAAGCCTTTTGCCATGGCTTTCCAGAATATCTATCACGAAACACGGCTCGATACCGCTAAGCAGGATTTAGCTTTTTTGCCGGCTACCGTAGATTGCGGAAAGGCAAAGGTTACCATCCTAGAGAGCGACCTGCAGAGCTATCCGGGCATGTGGCTGAAGGCTAACAGCAGCGAACAGGATAAAGAGAAGGGAATCCTGAGAGCCGTCTTTGCTCCTTATCCTAAGGAGATGGCTTACTACCCTTGGCGACACATGAGCCATGTGAAGAGTGCCTGCGATTATATCGCTACCAGCACCGGCAAGCGCAATTATCCTTGGCGCATCTTCTCCATCACAGAGCACGATACACAGATGCCAACCAACAACCTGGTGTATGCACTCGCTGCTCCCAACAAGATTGGAGATACTTCCTGGATCAAACCGGGAAAGGTGGCTTGGGACTGGTGGAACGACTGGAATCTGAAAGGGGTAGATTTCAAGGCGGGCATCAACTTCGATACTTACAAATATTATATAGATTTTGCTCATAATCACGGTTTGGAATACATCGTCCTCGATGAAGGATGGTACAACTCGAAAGAGGGAAGCATTCTGAAACCAATAGACGATATCCAATTGCCTAAGCTCATAGAATATGGTAAGAGCAAGGGCGTGGATATCGTTCTCTGGGCAGTCTTCAACGTGATGGACGAGAATCTGAAAACCATCTGCAAGACCTATGCTGATATGGGCATCAAGGGATTCAAGGTGGATTTCATGGACCGCGATGACCAGACCGCCATCGAAATGGTGGAACGTCTGGCTGCCTGCACCGCCAAGCATCATCTCATCCTCGACCTGCACGGTATCTACAAGCCACACGGTCTGAACCGCACCTACCCTAACATCCTCAACTACGAGAGTGTATTCGGTATGGAAGAATGCCGCTGGACGGAGGCTAAGAATGATATGCCACTCTACGACGTCACCTTCCCATACATCCGAATGATGGCAGGACAGGTGGATTTCACACCGGGAGCGATGAGAAACGGAACCCGCGACAACTGGAAGGCAATCTACACCAAACCGATTTCGATGGGTACCCGATGCCACCAGGCTGCCTGCTACATCGTGCAGGACAGTCCGTTTACGATGCTCGCCGACACTCCAACCAACTACGAGGCTGATGAGCCATACACCCGATACATCGCTTCGCTGCCTGTAGTCTTCGACAAGACCTTTGTGCCACAAGGCGAAATCGGCAAGTACATCGTTACTGCAAGAAAGAAGGGCAACGACTGGTATGTAGGCGGTCAGAGCAACTGGGATGAGCGCACGCTCACCCTAAAGTTTGATTTCCTCCCAAATGGAGATTACGAAGCAATCGTGCTGAAAGATGGCATCAATGCCAACCACGATGCCGAGGATTACAAGATAGAGAAATCCGTCATCAATCAGAAATCGGAAATGAAGATTCATCTTGCTTCTGGCGGTGGATTCGTCATCAAGGTTATCAAGAAATAAAAAAGCATTTAGAAAAAAAGAAGTTCATATGGTTAGTAAAAATATAATTGTAACACTATTCGTAACAGCAGCTGCGGCAGCGCCTGAGACAGGTGCTGCCCAGAAAGCTGCTTACAACACTCCGGGAGCCGGCAACCCTATCCTGCCTGGTTATTTTGCCGACCCAACCATCAAGAAGTTTGGTGACACCTATTATATATATGCTACTACCGATGGTAGCGGAGCCGGTTTCGGACCGGCACAGCTCTGGTGTAGCAAGGATTTCAAGAACTGGACCCTGATGCCGATGAACTGGCCGGACAGCCACTGGATCTGGGCACCGGATGTAATGCAGAACGAAGCTGACGGCAAGTATTACTACCTCTACTGCCAGCCTTGCAAGCTCCATCTGGGTGTGGGCGATACACCTCGCGGTCCTTGGAAGAACGTGCTGGGCGAGAGCGAAGCCGTGCTCGTACCAGATAGATTCGTAAAGAATGCCATCACCCTGGATGGTCAGACCTTCCGAGATGATGATGGTTCGGTCTATATGTATTGGGGCACCTGGGGCATCTACAAAGGCTTCGGTTGCGGAGCAGGTAAACTGAATCCTGACATGAAATCATTCAGCGAAACCAAGCTCATCCCGAACACCGAGGTTACTCACTTCTTCGAAGCTCCTTTCGTCTTCAAGCGCAACGGTATCTACTACTTCCTCTACTCCTGCGAGCATTGCGAGGATGCCAGCTACCGCGTAGATTACGCCACAGCCAAGAGTCCGCTCGGTCCTTACACCTACCACGGCACTATCCTCAAGACCAATGCCGATGGAACCGTTCATGGTCCAGGACACAACAGCGTGCTGCAGGAAGGCGACAACTACTACATCGTATATCATCGCCACGACAATCCGCATTCCAACCGTGGATTCCATCGTCAGGTGGCAATCGACAAACTCGAATTCAATGCAGACGGTACCATCAAGGAGGTCGTTCCAACCCACGAAGGTCTCGATCTGAAACCGGAGATGAAGGTATCAAAGAACCTCGCCTTCGGCGCCAAGGTTACAGCTTCCTCTTATTACGACAACGACTTCCGTCCGGAATATGCGGTAGATGACAACAACGGCACACTCTGGCGCCCTCGCACCACCGGACCAGCCTGGATTCAGCTCGACCTGGGCAAGAAGCAGAGCATCAAGAGCATCTGGACTCAGTTTGAATACGGAACACAGTTCTATCAGTATCTCATCGAGACATCGAATGATGGAAAGCACTGGCAGACCTTCTCCGACAAGCGACAGAACCGTCTGGCTGGTTCGCCGATGGTAGATTTCGGAAATGCCAAGGCGCAGTACATCCGCCTCACCTATACCGGCGGTCAGAAGAACGGTTTCGGTGGCGCCATCTGGAACATCAAGGTTTACGGTTCCGTAGAAGATTCTGCCCCACAGCAGTGGCTCGGTCTGACAGCAGCCGATTTCGACGGCACTACCTGGCATAACAACGAGGGAATGCTCGCCGGCAAGTTCTCGCTCCTCCAGGGTACCGCCCTCAGAGAGCGCATGGCTGGCAAAGATGCCATCACCCTGCAACCGGGTGCCCAGCTCGTGATGACTCATTCGCAACTCGGCAAGGCACGCAAGCACACCCTCACCGCCCAGGCTTTCGACAACGGAAGCTGGCATCAGATAGATGAAAACGACCCACGACTGAATCTTTCTGAAGGAAAACTGGTAATTAGTGCAGGTGAAAAGCAATTTACCCTCACCAATCTCCGTTATTATAACTGGGAACAGGAGGTGGCAGAAAAGGCTTTCGATGCCCAGAGCAACATCGTGCGTGAGGCTGTAGCCGATAAGAACAGTCAGGGACTGGTGGTAGATATCAGCGCAGACTACTACAACGAGGGCGATACCGTGCCTTACATCAAGAACGGCAGTCCGCTGGATGTCCATCTCAAGGGCGAATTCGAGACGCAGCACGATACAGCAGCCATCATCAAGACCATAGAGGGCAAAAAGGCATTCGCCTTTACCGGCAAGGAGAGCTACAGAAGCAACTTCATGCTCCCAGCCACCATCCGCGACAACGCACCTTACACCATCAAGGCATGGATCCTGAATCCGGAGATTGCCGAGAATGAATGCGTAGCCGATTTCACTTCTTCGCACGATGAACTGGAGAAGCTGATGCTGGTAAACGGCACCGAGCCAAGATGCGGTGTGATGAACCACTACGGATGGTACGAGGATGCCGGCTACAAGGAGATGAAGACCCTGGAAGGCAAGTGGCAGCACGTATATGTCTGCTTCGATGGGAGAATCGAGAGCATCTACATCAACGACAAGCTCATCAGCCAGAAAGATATCCAGCTCCTCGTCAAGCCATCGCAGTTTATGCTTCTGGGCAAGAACGCCGAAGAGGCATGGCCTTTCTCAGGCTATCTGCACTCATTGAAACTCTGGGATGAATACATCCCTTACAAAAAATAAACAAAATAAACTAGCAATACATGAAGAAAATTTTGATGACATCAGCCTTGGCAGCATTGGCATTGATGCCTGCTTCGGCACAGAAAGTGAACAAGAGCTCGGGTGGTTATCCTATCACTCCGGTGCCTTTCACATCAGTAAAGGTTTGGAACAATACGTTCTGGGGACAGCGTATCGAGACCTCACGCAAGGTAACCATCCCGCTGGCTTTCAGCAAATGCGAAACAGAGGGAAGATACAAGAACTTTGAGCGCGCTGCCCATCCTAGCGACACCTATGATGTAGGCAAACTGATGCCACTGAGCTTCGATGATACCGACCCATACAAGACTATCGAGGGTGCTAGCTATGTGCTGCAAACCTATCCCGACAAGAAACTCAAGGCGTATATCGACAGCGTGCTCGACATCATCGCTCCGGCTCAGGAGCCTGACGGCTATCTTTATACAGCCCGCACTCAGAACCCTAAACATCCTCACTTCTGGGCTGGCGACAAGCGCTGGAGCATGGAGGAGGACTTGAGCCATGAGCTTTACAACCTGGGCCACATGGTAGAAGGTGCCGTGGCTCACTGGCAGGCTACAGGTAGCCGCAAGTTCCTCGACATCGCTATCCGCTATGCCGACTGCGTGGTTCGCGAGGTAGGTCCTAACCCAGGACAGGCTTGCGTGGTACCGGGACATCAGATTGCCGAAATGGCTCTCTGCAAGCTCTATCTCGCTACAGGCAACAAGAAATATCTCGAAGAGGCTAAATTCTTCCTCGACTATCGTGGAAAGACTTCCATCAAACAGGAATATTCTCAGAGCCACAAGCCGGTTTTGGAGCAGGACGAGGCTGTAGGTCATGCCGTACGTGCCACCTATATGTATGCAGGCATGGCTGATGTGGCCGCCCTCACCGGCGATACCGCCTATATCCACGCCATCGACCGCATTTGGGATAACATCGTGAGCAAGAAACTCTACATTACCGGAGGTATCGGTGCTACCAACAACGGCGAGGCTTTCGGCAAGAACTACGAGTTGCCTAACATGAGTGCCTACTGCGAAACCTGTGCAGCTATCGGCAATGTTTATGTCAACTACCGTCTCTTCCTCCTCCATGGCGAGAGCAAGTATTACGATGTATTGGAGCGTACCCTCTACAATGGTCTCATCAGTGGTGTGAGCATGGACGGCGGCGGCTTCTTCTACCCTAACCCATTGGAGAGCATGGGTCAGCATCAGCGTCAGGCTTGGTTCGGCTGTGCCTGCTGCCCTAGCAACATCTGCCGCTTCCTGCCATCCCTCCCAGGCTATGTATATGCCGTAAAGGATAAGAATGTATATGTCAACCTCTTCCTCAGCAACTCTTCTTCTCTGAAGGTAGCCGGCAAGAAGGTTTCCCTGAGCCAGGATACACAGTACCCTTGGAACGGTGATATCGCCATCAAGGTGGATGACAACAAGGCTGGTCAGTTTGGTATGAAGATCCGCATCCCTGGATGGGTAAAGGGCCAGCCTGTTCCATCTGACCTCTACTACTACAGCGACGGCAAGCGACTGGGCTATACCATCACCGTAAACGGCAAGAAGGTTGAGGCTAAGGTAACAGAGGATGGCTATTATACCATCAACCGCAAGTGGAAGAAGGGCGATGTGGTTCGCGTTCACTTCGACATGGAGGCACGCACGGTACGTGCCAACAACAAGGTAGAGGCAGACCGTGGCTGCATCAGCATTGAGCGTGGTCCTATCGTATATTGCGCAGAGTGGCCAGACAACCAGGGCTTCGACATCATGAGCATCCTGGAAAACCGCGAGCCTCAGTTCGCTGAGGGCAAGCTCTCTTACGATGGTTTCATCGACCCTAAATATAAGAATGTATTGACACTCTATAAGGGTCAGAACATGGAGACCTTGACCGAGAACGTGCAGACCCTCGCCTACGACAAGAGTGGCAAGCTGAGCACCAAGGACCAGACCCTGACTCTCATCCCATACTTCGCCTGGGCTCATCGTGGCAACGGCAATATGAAGGTATGGTTGCCACAGGATGTCAAGGCTGCCAAGCCATCAGCTCCTGCAACTCTCGCAGCTCAGGCTAAGGTTGAATTCTCTTCTCCGGTGCCTGCCAAGAGCAGTATCACCGACGGACTGGTTCCAGCCGATGAGAACGACCGTTCTGTCCCATACATCCACTGGTGGCCTAAGAAGAACACCACAGAGTGGATTACCTACACCTTCCCTGAGAGCAAGGAGATCAAGACCAGCACCGTATATTGGTACGACGACCAGCCATGGGGCGGTTGCAAGGTGCCAGACAGCTGGAAGCTCTACTATCAGGATGAGGCAGGTAACTGGAAGGAAGTTCCTGGAGCCGATGCTTATCCATGCAAGCGAGGTGTAGCCTGCATCGTGAATTTCGACCCAGTGAAGACCAAGGCTGTGAAACTCGAACTGAAGCAGCCAGAAACCCACTCCTGCGGTCTCTTCGAATGGAGCGTAAAGTAATGTTAGATGATAGTAAATAACGCTATGTTAATGGAGAATATTGAAGCCTTATCTAACTCTGAGGGCGGTAGTGGCAATAATACTTGCTACAATTCTATTACTTCCAAAGCGGGTTGCATGGTTAGATATTGCCCTACTTGCTCATTTGTTTCGGGAACTGACGCATGGTATTCATACCATAGCCATTGTTAAATTCATAGAGATTGCCATATGGCAATCTCTATCCTCTAAATAGATTTTAGTATGAATAAACTATTCTTTTATATTTTTATTTTTTTACTATTAACGGGATGTGCACGGAAATACAACCGCCAAGATAGTGAAAAATATATGGTAACAGAACATATTGATTATGTTAAAGATTTTACCAATGAGATAACGCTTTCCACCCCATACAAGATAAATGTCAATTTATCGGGAATTACCGGATTTCAAATATTTGATTCTATCTGCGTGCTTACAACAAAAGGAGAAAATGGTATAATAGCTTGCATGGCATTGAACAGTTCAAAAGTACTAGGACGTTTTTTGAATATCGGCAACTCTCAAGACGAAATTATTTTTCCCTCATCATTAAGTACAGGTATTAACATCTATAATTATCATGACAGTTTATATATAGACATTCTTGATGGACAAAAGGGTAGAATGCTAACTGCAAATGTTTCAGAAAGTTTAATAAAAAATTGCTTCGCCATAAAAAATATATCTCATAATCTATCAAATAATTGTTTCATTACCCAACGCTTAAAAAATGGATTTTATTTTATAAGAGAAATAACCAATGGGGATACACAACAGACAAGAATGATTCGTGATCTAAAGACAGGCAAGAACTCTACTCCAAAAATTCTTGCACGCCTAAATACAGCTTCTGTAGCTCCTGGTGAAGACTTTAACATTATATCGACAATTACTAAAGTTAGTAAAGACAATAGAATTATAGAAATGCCTATCGGGCTTAATTACATTAACATCTATAAAATAGACGGTTCTTTTGCTAAGACTCTCTGCATTGGAGATAAGCTAGATGACATCGACGAAATTATGAATACCGACAAGTGGAATAGACTTTACACCTTCTCAGACGTACGTGTCTTTGATAACAGCTTTGGAGTCGTACAGATAAATGAAGAAGAAAAGAGTTACCAGACTAAAAGAGAAAAACTTCCTTCTATTCTTCTCTTTTCAATGGAGGGAAAGCCACTTGCTCGTATAAAGTTGAAAAGGCACATTACATCTTTCGACATTGATACAAAGAATGGCTATCTATACACATTAGACGATCAAACGGAGGAATTCCTAAAATATAAGATTCCACAAGAGTTAAAAGCGGTCTTAGACCGATAGTATTAATTTAATAATAACAACAATTATGAACAAAAAGTTATTTGGAGCACTTTGCCTAGCGATAGCTTGCGTAGGTGCAGCGGCTTATTCTAGCCAGTATTTTATGAGCAACTCTTCTAGAGATGCTGTATTGATGAGTGAGGTGGAGGCTTTGTCTTCTTGTGAAATAACTAGGGGAAACAAAGTAATAAAATTTGCATGTTCAGGCAATACAGGAACATGTACTGCTTCTGCATATGGATACACTTTAACTTGTAATGGTACTAAAGTAAAAAAGTAAGCTATGATTAGAGGCAATTTATTCATTCCTCTCTTTTTAATTTTCTTTTGTCTGTATGGTTGCAACAGTAGACATACAGACGAAAGAATTTTAAACAAGAAAGTTCTGTCAGAGGCGAAAGTTCTATCGTTAGACACAATAGATTTGAAAGGTATAGAAAGATCTCTCGCCTACCAATACTATGTCTACAAAGATAGTGTGTTAATTGTTCAAAACTTCTCCAGAGACGGACAATGGCTCATTGAATTATACGACTTAAAGACAAAAGATTTAAAAAACAAATTGCTTAGAATAGGTCGTGGTCACAATGAAGTTCTACAGTGCACATCGTTTGTCTCTGGAGACAAACTCATAGTATATGACTTCCAATTACAGAAGTTATTTAACATAGATATAGATTCTGTATTGACAAATAAAAAGTATATGCCTAAATACGATTTAATCCCTAATGGAGGCATATCTAGCTTTGCATATTTAAATGACCAACCAGTCATGGATAATCTGTATATATTTGACAGCGAAAAAGTAAAAATCCACCAAGAAGGAAATAGACTATTCTACTGTAAGGATTATAAAGTTGGACTAGAGAAAAGCTATAAGTTTAATACTCAAAACATCACTAGTGGTGGACTTGTCATAGCTTGTCAAAACAACAAGAAAATTATGTATGCTTCAATGCATCAATCTACCATCGAGCTATACAACAATATGCTTGAGATGGAAAAAGCAATTATTGGTCCAAAAGAATTAGATACCGATTATTATATAGATGAGAACAACGAAGTTATCTTTGATAGGTCGATACCTTATACATACATAAATTATTATTGTACATCAAAAGAGGTCGGGCTTCTCTATTATGGAACTTTAGTAAATGCTTCGAATGACGAGTTTGAAAATCACAATGGTTATCTGTTGGTGTTTGATTGGGAGGGAAATCTCAAGAAGAACTACGCAATTGGTGCACATGCGTTAGCTGTATCCAAAAGCGTTAAATATCCCAACACCTACTATTGTTGCATTCGGGGAAAAGACAAAGAATTATATTTATGTAAAGCTCATGAATAAGAAACTCTTAATTTTAGTATTTATAGGCATAACATTTTGCTCTTGTATGGACAAGTCTGCCAAGCCTAGCTCAGCATCTATAAAAGTGGAGCAGTTTATCCAAGTTTTGCAAAACAACAGTATTTGCATGGATGTACAAGCAAACCAAATAGACAGCATACAAAGCAAAAGTTTATTAAAGGCTGAGGGGATCTATTACTTTGTTGATGGAAGTTGCTCCGACTGCATTTCCAAACTGCTAAAGGTGATAGACCTAAAGAATAAATACAAGTGTGATGGCAAAATGAATATCGTGGTGGAATATCAATTTCACTCTTTGGTAGAACAATACATTGATGACATATTTCATGTTTTACCATATAATATGCTTTTTGTGCAAAATGATTTCATTACCAGAAATGACCTGAACGGATGTACACTTGTTGTTGAGGAAGGAAATGTTTGTGATCAAACATTATTTGTTGATACACAAGAAAAACCATAGTTATAAGATGAAGAAACGATTGTACTTTTTATATCTGCTTTTGCTATTTCTAGGCTCTTGCTCTCACAATCACGAGAGTGAGAGGCTAGAGGCTGCATTGAACTTGGCAGGAAACAACAGACAAGAACTAGAAAAAGTATTGCGGCATTACGCTGATGATTCTTTGAAGTATAAGGCTGCTGTTTTTTTGATTTCAAATATGCCGTATCATACTTATTATGAGGGTACTGAAATCAAAAAGATGCAAGAGCTTTACCAAATGTGTAGTCATCACCTAAAAGAAGAAATTCCTTTGGTAGCAGATTCTTTCATTAGACGAAATGGAGCGATAAATGTAAGCAGTCTAAAAGTACAGAATGACATAACGAATATTAATTCGGCATTATTGATACATCACATAGATTCAGCATTTGGAGCATGGCGACATTTTCCATGGGGCAAGAATGTTTCTTTTGATGATTTCTGTGAGTATGTATTGCCTTATCGAGTTGGAACAGAAATCCCAACGGAATGGAGAAAAGATATTATGGAGAGCTGGAAGCCTGTAACGGACAGTTTAATCGAAAAGCATGTGTCAAATCCCGTAGATGTAGCAAAAGTCGTCTTTGATAAATTATACCAACGACATCCTGTGTTCTCTAGCCAGATGCCTTCCCTGCCAAGCATAGGTCCTCGCATCATAAACTATAATGTGGGAAGCTGTAGGGATATGTGCGACATCGTACTCTACACTTTCCGAGCTCTAGGCATACCTTGTAGTAAGGATTTTCTGCTAAGCGGCGACTACAACACACCTCATAGTTGGAACAACCTAGCAGGTAAAGAGACATGGATAGACCTTGCCTCTGGCACTTTTCTTCCAGCTTTAGCATACAAAGACGTGAAAGCCAAGGCGTTTCGGGAGTCTTTTGCTTTACAAGCCGATAAGGAGGATGAGCTTGATGAAGATAAAACTGAAATTCCACCATTGTTCAGGTATCCAAAGTTTAAGGATGTAACAGAAGTATACGCCGACGAACAATTAATGCCAGAGATTGTCATTGATGAAAATACCTTGACGGAGAAGACAGACAAGTCGAAACCATATTATCTATGTATTCCGCAGAAACAAAAGTGGATACCTGTAGACTATTGCATTTTGAAGAATGGTCATCTTGTGTATAGAAATTTCAAGGCTGGAACAGTGATTTGTATCGCTCAATATCATCATGGAGAGATGATACCTTCCACTTTGCCTATGCGCACTTACTTGGAGAGAGGAAAAGCTAAACTGGTGTCATTCGGACCCCAAAAGCAAAAAGTGAGTGTTGTGTTCTACACCAAGTTTCCCCCTATTGACGAACCATTCTTAAAGAATATGACAGGAGGTGTAGTAGAAGGAGCTAACCATGCCGATTTCTCTGATGCAGAAATCTTGGTGATGATAAGACAAGTTCCATCACGCCTATGCACTGTAGCCTTTCCGCACGCAACCAAAACATATCGTTATGTGCGGTACAAGGGGGCAGACAATACCAATTGTGATATTGCCGAAATATCCTTTTATACGTCATCTTCAGACACGATAAAGATTACAGGTGAGGTAATAGGAAATGAGAACAGTGAGAGAACGGAGCAAGCCAAGGCATTAGATGGTGACTTCTATACCTCATATAGCAGCAAGGCACCTTCTGGTAGCTGGGTTGGATTGAAATTTGCCAAGCCAGAAATGATAAAAAAGGTTATCCTGACTCCTCGCAATAGAGATAATTTCATCAGAAATGGAGATGTGTATGAATTACATTACTGGGACAATAATAGATGGCACTCTTTGGGGGCAAAAGAAGCAACTGCAGACAGCGTAATCTTTAGTGTTCCCAAAAACAGTCTGCTCTATCTGAAAGATTTAACAAGAGGTAATCAAGAACGTGTTTTTGAATATAAAAATGGCAAACAAATTTGGTGGTAAAATAAGTATCGTAGATGTTTTAATGTTTACCTGGTGGGGGTATGCCTTATTGAGGACATATTGCCTACCAGATGCACCTTGCTATGGAGAAATACTAACTTATTCTTATCTCTTTACATTATATATTGTAGTGAGGTTGGTAGATGGTTGTTTCTCTATACCTAATAAAATATACGCATGGGGGATATTGGGGTATGCTGGTTATCAACTATTTTGGGGCTATTACCAATTATATAGCGGTACTAGCCATCATTATCTTTACCCTGTAACAGGAACTTTCAACAATCCTGGTCCCTATTCTGCTGGCATAGCCATGGGAGTTGTAATGGCTCTAGCCAATCTTAAACAGATACAAGATAAGAGTACTGCTCTTACAGAAAAAATAGAAAAGGCTATATGCTGGGGAATGATTATTTTCGGCTGTTTGATGCTTGCCATTACATTTAGTCGTAGTGCATTCGTGGTTGTAGCCATGATGTTTTTATGTACCTATCGGAAATACTTATGGAAGTATCGATGGGTATTGGCATTCTCTGCTGTAACTTTAGCTGTCATACTGTTATGCCTCAAGTGGGGATCTGCCATAGGCAGAATCATTATCTGGTGGCAAACATTGGCTATGTGGTTAGAGCACCCTTTACTTGGAGTGGGTATTGGGGGCTTTGCTGGAGAATATGGTAATCAGTTGTATCGTTTTTTTAACGATGCCAGTCATATAGCACTTTTCTCCAATTATGCTGATGTCACAGAATTTGCTTTCTGTGATGGCTTACAAATTGGTGCAGAGCAAGGTATTTTTGGGGCTACTTTATGTTATGCCATTATAGTATTAGTGACAAAAGAATTATATGAGAAATCCTCTACGTTATTATATGGATTGGTTGCCTTACTCATATTCAGCCTTTTCTCCTATCCTTTCCAAATGCTCCCATATAGGATATTAGGTATTCTTTTCGTTGCTAAAGGTGCTTCTGGCAAGAAACTGTTTTCTGCAAATCCTTGGTTGGTCGGTGTTATAGGGGGGATTTCTATGGTATTGATTTTTGGATGTAGGAAGCTTGGTACTCCATATATAAAAGCCCACAAAGAAAGTAAGATGTGGGCAGGAGTTTTCCATTCGTCATTTATACCAGATGATTATCGCTTGTTGCCATACTGCAATGATGACAAACAATTTCTCTTCAGCTTTGCAAAATTACTCCAAGCAAATAAAAGATACTTGGATAGTAATGCCATATTACGCCAAGGTATAAAAGTAAGCAATGACCCTATGTTCTGGGTATTGATGGGAAACAACTATCGACAAATGGTCTTATACGATGATGCAATAAAATGTTATGACATCGCTTTCCAAAGACTTCCCAATCGGTTATACCCTCTTTATCAGAAAATGATAACATTGAAGGAGATGGGCGATACAAACAGAATGAGGAGTGTTGCTCAACAAATATTGGAGTATCACCCCAAAATATCTTCACCTGCCATAGAAGAAATGAAAAAAAATGCACAAGAAGTTGCATTTTAACAGTTGGTATGCTAAATATAGCAAAAAATATATTATATTTGCAGTGTCAAAAACCAAAATGATGTTGAATAGAAAATTACTATATATATTAGTTGGCACAGCCTTGAGTATAACGGCCAGTGCACAACGACAGACCATGTCACTGAACGATGCTATCCTCATTGCTCAGCAGAACTCTTTTGACGCCCAATTAGCAAGATTTAGCTTTATGTCTAGTTATTGGGCGTATAAATCGTTTCGTGCGGAATTATTGCCATCGATGAGTATTACAGGTGGCATCATGAACTTTAACCATTCCCGGGTGGAGGCACGAAACTCTGAGGATGGTAAGATTAATTATGTAGACAACAACTCGCTGACCAATTCGTTTACTTTTTCTGTAGACCAACAGATTAGTTCGCTTGGCGGCACGCTCTCCTTACAGTCATACCTGTATCGACTAGACCAGTTTGATTATAAGATGACAACTTATAATACTCTTCCACTGAAGTTGTCTTATGCACAACCTCTACGGTCTTATAATGAACTGAAATGGAGAAAAAAGTCTGAACCCAAGGAGTACGAGAGAGCAAAGAAAGTATATCTTGAGAATATAGAGGATGTTGCTATACAGGTTGCTTCCTTCTACTTTGATGCCATTTCTGCCCAGTCTGATTATCAGCAGAATGTAAGCAAATACAAAGACCTAGAGGCTTTATACGAGATTTCCAAGAAACGCCTTTCATTAGGTACAATCACCAAGAGCGACTTATTGCAACTGGAGTTGTCTATGCTCAACACGAAAGTGGAAGTAAACAATTCCAAAATAAAACTAGATGACGGATTGTTCAATCTCTTTTCGTATATTAGGGTAACAAACTACCAAGATGTAGAGTTAACGCCTCCATCCAACGTGATGGATATGGTGCTGAATGCAGATGAGGTTACACTAAAAGCTTTGACAAACTCTTCACATGTTTTGGAGCAAGACTTGGCTGTACTGAATGCCCAGCAAAACCTAGCCAAGGCGAAATCGGCTAAAGGTATACAGATGCAGTTGAATGCAGAAGTGGGATTTAATCGAACAGCAGATGGTTTTACTGCCGCATACCGGAATTTACAAGACAACGAGATTATCGGTGTAAGTATCACGTTACCGATCTTCGACTGGGGAGTACAAAAAGGTAAGGTTATGGTAGCCAAGTCTAATTTGGAATTGGCAAAAACCAAAAAAGAACAAGCTGACAATGACTATATACAAAAGATAAAACGTGAGGTATTACAGTTTAGTTTTCAGTCTGAGCAATGTCGCACCTCGCAAAGAGCACAGGAAATATCACACGAACGCTATGACATAACCAAAAAAAGGTTTGAGATGGGCAATATTTCCGTGACAGAACTTAACACAGCCTTGCAAGAGTTAGAAACAGCGAAGTCTCAATATATCACACAGTTGAAAACTTATTGGACTTACTATTATTCCTTGCGTAGATATACCTTATACGACTGGGTGCAAAAACGAGCACTGAATGCTGATTTTGATGCTCTCATACATAACAAATAAAATGTACAGATATGAATAAAAACTATAACATTATCTTGGCTATGCTGATTCTTGCAGGTGGGGCTTTGCCTTCGTGTCAACAGAAAAAAGAGCAAGCAGAAGACCAAAATATAGAGAATGCAGAAAAGATGTCCACCGAGATATATGTCGATACTCTATGTCTCCATCCAAGGACATTCCATCGCCAACTCATTTGTAATGGCAAACTCAAGGCCATAGCCAAGAGCGAGATATCATTTCCTGATGGTGGAATCGTTAGCAGTATATACGTGCATAATGGCAGCAGAGTACAAAAGGGACAGTTGATAGCTCGTACAGACGGAAGTGAAGCCCAGATAAACATTGAGAAAGCCCAAAAGGAATTGGAAAAAGCCAAGGTTGACCTTGCCGACAAACTAATCGGTCTAGGATATGATGGAATCACCAGTAATGTGCCAGCAGACGTAATGCATCGTGCAAAAATAGCTTGTGGATTTTACTTGGCTCAGTATCAGTTGCAGTCTGCACGCCATGCTTCTGCAAAGTGCATTTTGGTAGCTCCTTTTGGAGGGCGCATCGCAGACTTGGACAATAAGCGTAATCAGAGGATTGAAAAACTCTGCACGCTTATCAACGATTCACAACTTGATGTTGAATTTAGCGTACTGGAGGCCGAAATCAAAAACCTAAAGATAGGTCAGACTGTCCTGGTGAGTCCTTTTGTGGATGAGGGGTCACAATATAAAGGAAAAATCATCAATATCAATCCAACGGTAAACGAGAAAGGACTCATCAAGATGACAGCTCGCATCACAAATACCACGGGCAAACTTTTGGATGGCATGAACGTAAAGGTCATTGTTGAAAATGACGTACCTCGTTCTTTTATTGTGCCTAAGGATGCGGTGTTAGACCGAGATGGCTATCAGGTCGTGTTCGAATATAAGGATGGCGAAGCTATCTGGACTTACGTAGACGTAGCTTATAGCAATATAGATTCGTATGCCATCACTGGATGTAAACGAAAAGATACCGAACTACATGATGGTGATGTCATTATTACTTCAGGAAACTTGAACCTTGCAGATGGAACTAAGGTAAATGTCAAGAAACGCAATAAATAAAAAATATGATAAAGTATCTGATTCAGCGCCCTATTGCAGTAACGATGATACTCATAGCCATTGTGGTTGTGGGAATCATCGGCATACGCAATATTCCAATATCACTGATGCCTGACATAGACATTCCTCAGATGACTGTACAGGCAGACATTCCTGGCTATTCTGTTCAAGAGATGGAAAAGCAGATAATAGCACCTTTACGTAGCCAGCTGGCTCGCGTGCCAGGTGTCAAGAGCGTCAGCTCTGATTCACGAATGGATGTTGGCAATATTCAACTAAAGTTTGAGGCAGGGGCCGATGTTGATATGCTTTTCATTGAGGTGAACGAAAAGATAGATATGGCAATGGGTACCTTGCCTAAAAACATCAATCGCCCTAAAGTAATCAAGGCTAGCGCTACTGATATTCCAGCATTTTATCTAGACATCTATTCTAAAGACGAGGTGGCTGGGCAGGACGCCACTTCGCATTTTGCTCAGTTAAGCGACTTTGCACGAAATGTGGTATGCCGCCGTCTTGAGCAGTTACCTCCTACTGCCATGGTGGATATAAGTGGACTTACATCCTCTGAAATATTATGTACACCTGATGAGAATCAGATGACAGCATTGGGAATGACCATGGAACAGCTGCAAAACGCACTTACCGACAATGACATACAATTGGCGGCATTAACTGTGGCTGATGGTATTTATCGTTACAACATTCATTTTGATAACCAAATACTTAACGTCGACGATGTAAAGAATATCTATATTAAACATGCAGGCAGATTATTACAACTAAAAGATATCTGCCGTATAGAAGAACGTCCTGCCCTTCGCAAAAACATCATTAGGCATAATGGAAAGAACTGTGTTACATTAGCCATTATCAAACAGAACGATGCCCAGATGGCAGACTTAAAAGAGGCTGTAGATGGGGTGATAGACGATTTACGGGAAAATTATCCCAACATGGATTTTTCCATCACCAGAGACCAAACGGAATTATTGGCTTATTCCATCAACAACCTAGAATGGAATCTGTTGGCGGCGGCATTCTTCACATCATTGGTATTGCTTTTCTTTATGCGCAAATGGCGATTGGCATTATTGGTGGCTTGCTCAATACCTCTGTCATTAATCATCACTTTGTTATGTTTTCGTCTTATCGGCATTTCTCTTAATATCATTTCTCTATCGGGATTGATTTTGGGTGTGGGTATGATTGTGGACAATTCTATCATTGTGATAGATAATGTATTGCAGAAAATAAAGAGTGGACTAGTTTTAAGCAAGTCTGTGTGCCAGGGTACAGCAGAGGTGTTTACCCCTATGCTAAGTTCAGTTCTTACTACTTGCAGCGTGTTTATTCCATTAATATTTGTCGGTGGAATGGCAGGAGCTCTTTTCTTTGACCAAAGCATGGGTATTACCATCGCCCTTTTTGCTTCATTAGCCATATCCATGTTGGTCTTGCCTGTATATTTCCGTGTTTTGTATGCCAAAGTTCATGCGGGAGAGAATCATATACAGCACCTGGCATTGCAACAAAATACAAAACTTTTCCGTTGGTATGAAAAGGCGCAAGGATGGATGTTTAGACACATGCGCTTATGTATCGTTGTATTCCTTGTTTCCATACCAGGATTAGTCATTGTGTATGGAGTATCAGAGAAACGACAAATTCCAAAGGTTGATTATACCGATGCCTTGATGTATGTAGATTGGAACTCAGGAATTTCTGTCTCTGAAAATGACAGAAGAATTTCAAATGTGTTGAGGGAGTACCATAAAGACTTGCTCACTTCTACATCTATGGCAGGTACCCAAGACTTCTTACTTTTCCACACCAAGGACATTACGTCTTCCGAGGCATTGGTATATCTAAAGTGTGCCTCTACCGAAAAACTTGAAAACATGCAAGAAGAGATAAAGAAGGAACTCTTAGAAAAATACCCAGAGGCTACAGTTTCGTATACCCCATCGGGAAATCTTTTCGACCTCATATTTTCTTCTGGTGAGCCAGAACTATGCCTAAAGTTACAAGACAATGCTGGGCATCGCATCCCAGTGGCACAGGCAATTGCGTTTACGGATACGCTTCGCAAGCACTTTCCTAACATCATGATTCCGTCTGTTGTTACAGAAGAAAACTTACAGTTGGTTGCAGATGTGGAACAAATGACCATCTATGGCATCACTTATTCTCAACTTTGTGATAAACTTCGCCAGCTATCAGGCAACAACGAGGTGTTACGTATCAACCATGGTGCTGGTACAGTACCTGTGATTGTAGGAAACAGTCAGTCAGACAGACAATCCATCTTGGCTAGTTCGATTACCAATAGTAATGGTGTGGATGTGCCACTAAGTCTTCTGCTCCGTGAACATCTTGTTAACGACTATAAGCATCTTTACGGCTCAGATGGTGGCGAATACTATCCTATTAATCTGAATGTGTCAAGTACGCAAGTGAGAGAAATGCTTAGCTTTATCAACCAATATAACGAAAGCCATGACAATATAAGAATTGTAGCTAGCGGCGATTACTTTAATAGTCGTCAAATGATAGTTGGACTGATATGGGTATTGGTGGTGGCATTGCTATTGTTGTTCTTCATCTTAGCAGCACAATTTGAGAGTATGATACAGCCACTGATTATTCTGTCCGAGATAGCTGTGGATGTGTTCTTTGTACTCCTTATTCTTTGGATTCTGGGCATATCAATAGATATTATGTCTATGACAGGTATTATTGTGATGGCAGGTATCGTAATCAATGATTCTATCTTAAAGATAGACACCATCAACGTGCATCGTCGCCAAGGAATATCGCTTATGCCAGCGATTTCCATGGCAGGACATGAGCGCTTGATGCCAATCATAATGACCTCCCTGACAACCATATTTTCTCTCTTGCCATTCATGTCTAGAGGTTCTATCGGAGCAGATATGCAGTTTCCGTTGTCATTAGCCATATTAGTCGGCATGATAGTGGGTACGTTGGTCAGTATATTTTATATTCCAATCATTTATTACGCTATATATAACAGAAAGAAATGAAACCATCTTCGTTTACAGTTACATTGACTTTTGTCATCTTGATGATTATTGGCGTGGCAGTGGCTCCACTCATAGACGTGGGTACGGAGCCTGCCCCACGCCAAGGCAAAACTTTGACTATACGCTATGAATGGCCTAATGTGTCGGCGAAGGTGATAGAACAGAATCTGACCTCCCCTATTGAGGGTATGGTCGCAGCCTTAAAAGGCGTGGCGAGTGTTTCTTCCACTTCCTATTTTGGCAGTAATGAAATCGTGGTTAAGCTCAAGGAAAAGACGGATGTTTCATCTGTGAGATTTGAAATTTCCTCATTACTTAGACAGTCTTACGGGAGATTGCCTAAAGGAATCTCTTTTCCTACTATTTTAGGGGGAGAGGTAGTTGACGACAACTCTTCACACCATGACCAGAAACTCTTGCTTACTTATCAGGTCAATGCAGAACTGCAACCCGACATGATAAAGAGTTTTGTAGAACAACACGTACAACGTCAACTTGAAGGAGTTGATGGTGTTTGCAAGGTAGAGATAACAGGAACCACAGATAGCTACCTGGATATCACTTATGACCCTATACTGCTATCGGCTTATGGCATATCTGCCCATGATATGGCGGAAGGTATTAAAAATTATATCGGACAAGACGAGATTATCGGAACGGTTATGCATCACTCCGAGAGAGGAAATGAAGAGAAAATTACCCTTCATCTTACCACTGCAGCCTTTGGTAAGGATTTGGAGCAAATGCCCTTGAAAAATGTGTCTGGCAAGATGATATACCTAAATGATCTGGCTGCCATTCGGTTAAGGGATAAAGACCCGAATAATTATTATCGTGTAAATGGACTGAATACGATTTATGCCAATGTATATATCCCAGCAGATGGCAAGGTTGTAAAAATATCAGATCGTGTTCAGAAAGAAATGGACAACATCAAATCAGGTATTCATCAAAAGATGTATATCCAGCTATCTTATGATAGTGCAAAGCAGCAGCGAGAAGAGATGTCTAAGTTAATATGGCGTACTCTCATGTCGCTAACTATCCTCTTGGTGTTCGTATGGATTACTAATCGCAATTTGAAATATTTGTT
The DNA here is from genome assembly GCA_900557255.1 of uncultured Prevotella sp. The sequence continues at coordinate 1,182 of USSA01000011.1, read as the reverse complement.
CATTATCACATCAACATTGGCTGCCAATCTTTTGATAGCCATTATTGCGTTTTGGGTATTTCATATCAAGTTGCATATCTATTCCTTGGCTGGAATAACCGTATCTTTGGGACTTATCATAGATTCTACCATTGTCATGGCAGACCACTATGGCTATTACCATAATCGTAAGGCTTTCTTGTCTATATTGGCAGCCATGCTTACTACGATTGGCTCTATGATTATTATATTCTTTTTGCCCAAGGAAATACAGCAAGACCTTTATGATTTTGCATGGATTGTCATCATCAATTTGGCAATTTCGCTCTTGGTGGCTTTATTCTTTGTTCCTGCCATCATAGACCGCTGTCATTATTCTAGCCAACGCAAACAACTCCGAGGTGCTAGGTGGATAGTAAAATGGAACCATGGCTACTTACGGTATATTCGGTTTACGTCTCGCCGAAAATGGATATACTATGCCATTTTGGTTCTCGCCTTTGGTATTCCTTTCCATGCCTTGCCAGACAAAATGGGACCTGATGATTATGAAGTTTATTTCAGTAAAGACAAAGTTTCCCAACAACTTACTTGGTACGAGCACCTATATAACTCTACATTAGGAAGTGCCTGGTTTCAAGCAGACTGCAAACCTTTCTTATCTCAATACCTAGGTGGCTGCATACACCTGTTTGCCGACTATCTGCATGATAGCGCTTACCGTAGAGGAGAGGCAGAAGAAAAGGTTTTGCACATCTTGGCTAAAATGCCTGTCGGAGGTACCGCAGTACAGCTAAATTCTAAGATAATTGCTGTGGAAGAAATGTTGAAAAGTTATGATGGCATCAAAGACTTTACCACACGCATAGATGGTAGGAATGGAGAAATAGTGGTCAACTTTAAGAAGAATGCAGCAAAGACCAATTTCCCTTACCAGCTAGAGAATGATGTGATAGGCAAAGTCATCACCATCGGCGGAGCTGATTGGGCTACATTTGGTGTGAGTGATTATCAAGGATGGCAATGAATACGAAGAGTGGTAATTAACTTAAAGACTACAGACAATGAAAAAGATAACATATATCAAGAAGTAAAAGTAATTTGCGAAGTAAAAGAAGGAGCAAAAGGGTATATTACAAACAGAGCAGAAATTACAAATTATGGATATGAAGATAAAGAAACTTGGAAAGAAGCAAAAGCCAT
>USSA01000010.1 GCA_900557255.1 uncultured Prevotella sp. | reverse complement strand
CTTTCATGACCGATATTGTTCCAACCATCGCCGCCCTGCTTCATGTTCAGGCGCCTAATGGTTGTGTAGGCCAGCCGATATTCTAGATTTTGATTTTATGTTTCTGAGCCTTATTCCTGAGCCTTATTCCGAATCCCGATTCTGTTATAATAGTGTTGCGGAATTAAGGATATAATCATAATTCTTTGTTTTAACATGTTTAAAAATTACATTCACAATGTTTAAAAATTACATTCACACCATGCTGTTCCTTATCGGAGCGGCAGCGGTGTCGCTAAGCTCATCTGCTGAAATTCCCCCCAGTGCCGGTGAAACACGGTTTGCTCAGGCTGAACAGCCTGCTGTGAAGCAGATTAGAGGCTTTATCGGCGATGAGAACGGTGACCCCGTAATCGGTGCAACCGTACTCGAAAAGGGCAAAACCAACGGAACCGCCACCGATGTTGACGGAACCTTTACGCTGAACGTACAGCCGAACGCCACGCTTGTAGTCTCTTATGTGGGTTACAAGACCAAGGAGGTGCGCGTGAACAACCGCGTTTTCATAACCACAGGCCTTATTCCTGAGGAAAAATCGCTTGATGAGGTGGTTGTAGTTGGCTTCGGCAAGCAGAAGAAAGAGTCGCTCGTGGGTGCCGTGCAGGCCGTTAAGCCAGAAGATTTGAAGATGACTTCAAGCTCACTGACAACTTCTTTTGCGGGCAATGTTCCGGGAATAATCGCACGTCAGACCACCGGCGAGCCCGGTTACGACAATGCCGAGTTCTATATTCGTGGCATTTCCACCTTCGGTTCCAACACTCAGCCGCTCATAATCCTTGACGGAGTGGAGATTAACAGCACCATGCTCAACAATATTCCGCCTGAGTCTATAGAGTCGTTCTCGGTGCTGAAAGACGCCACGGCAACCTCTCTTTACGGCTCGCGCGGTGCAAACGGCGTGATCATCGTAAACACCCGTGAGGGTCAGGCATCAGAGAAGATGAAGCTGAACATACGTTTTGACAACACCTTCTCAATGCCTACGGCCATTCAGGATATGGCCGACGGACCCACATACATGCGGATGTTCAACGAAGCAAGCAAGAATGATGCCCGCGTGGCAGGCTCTACTTATGAGCAGCCGTACTCTGACGAGCGCATTCAGAACACGATAAACCACGCCAATCCTTACCTCTTTCCTGACGTGAACTGGTACGACATGCTCTTCAAAGACTTTGCCTCGAACCAGAATCTCAACATAAACATGAAGGGCGGAACCCGTTTCATTGACTATTTCCTAAACGCAGGCATCTTCTATGAGAACGGAATAATGCGCCAACCCAAAGAGGCGCAGGCGCTCGACGTGGGTATGCGCAGCAAGAAATACTTGTTCCAGAGCAACGTTTCGGCCCGTCTCACACCAACAACTAAGGTGTCTCTGAACATGAATACGCAGCTTTTTTTCTATCACGGACCAAAGGCTTCAACGTCAAACCTGTTCAATTATTCAATGACGGTTAATCCTGTAGCCTTCCCGGCTACGCTTCCCGCCGAGGAGGGAGACACATTTGTGCGTTACGGAAATGGCACACGGCAGGGTGTAGGCGGACTTTTCAACAATCCGTATGCCGAGCTTAGCAGCGGCTACACTGAGCGCAACTACGTTTATTCAACCACCGCTTTCAGCGTGGATCAAGACTTGAAGTTCATTACTCCTGGACTTAAAGCCAGTGCTTTGGCATCTTTCTACAATTACAGCTTCAACTGGCTTGACCACTGGATTGTGCCTTTCTACTACAAAGTGGGCGATGGCTACACGCAGAATCCCGACGGTTCATTCAACTACACCACCGAGTCGATAGGTACACCGGGGCAGCCCTACCTGCAATCAAACTCAGGACGCGACCCGACGGAGAGCGTATGGTCGCTTCAGGGTACTCTTGACTACGCCCGTACCTTTGGCAAACACGACATCGGAGCCACTTTTGTGTACCACATGAAGGAAACCAAGAAGGTGGCAAACGGCGGAACCGAGTATGACCTTCTGCCTTACCGTGAGCAAGGACTGGCAGGCCGTCTTACCTATAACTACGACCACCGTTACCTGCTTGAGGCCACTTTTGGTTACAACGGCTCCGAGAACTTCATCAGCGGGCAGCGTTTCGGCTTCTTCCCCGCAGTGGCTTTAGGCTGGACAATATCAAACGAGACCTTCTTTAAACCACTCAAAGAGGTGGTTAACAACTTAAAGTTGCGCGGCTCTTACGGCCTTGTTGGCAATGATGCACTCTCTGAGAGATTCCCATACGTAACCACTGTTGACATGAGCGGAAAAGGTGGATGGTGGATTGGTGACGGTTACGTGAACAACGCGGTGCCAGTTGTTACAAAGTATGGTAATTCTTTCGCCACATGGGAAAAGTCAAAGAAGTTCAACTTCGGTGTTGACATGACATTGTTCGGTGGTCTTGACCTTACTGTAGATGTGTTCAGCGAGAAGCGAACAGGCATTTTCATGCAGCGTCAAGCACTTCTTTCTGCCGCAGGTTATGGCTCCGCACTGCCTTACGCCAATATCGGAGCGGTTAAGAACCATGGCGTTGATATTAGTGCAAGTTATCAGAAAGCGTTTAATAAGGACTTTACAGTGCGGCTGAACGGCAGCTTTACTTATGCCCACAATGAAATTACGAATGTTGATGAACCTGCAAACATCGATTCTTACTACTCACGCGTAGGTCATCCGATAAACAGTATCCGCGGTCTCATTGCCGAGGGTATATTCACTTCGCAGGAGGAAATAGACAATGCTCCGGTGCAAAACCTGGGCTCTACTCCTGTGATTGGTGACATAAAATATAAGGACCTGAACGGTGACGAAATTGTTGATGCCAGCGATTACACTACAATCGGCCACCCCGAAATACCCGAAATAATCTACGGATTAGGTGGAACCGTGAAGTACAAGAAGTGGGATTTGTCATTGTTCTTCCAAGGTTCGGGCAACGTAAGTCTGCTTATGAGCAACATACAGCCTTTTGTCGACAAGTCAGGCGATGGTATGAACATTGCAAAATACATTGTTGACAACCACTGGTCGGAGGAAAACAATGTGGCAAATGCCGCTTATCCGAGACTGTCAACCACGTATGTGCAGAACAACGTGGTGCCCAGCACGTTCTATTTGCGTAACGCCAGCTACCTCAGACTGAAGAATGCCGAGCTGGGTTACACCTTCACACCGTGGCTCCGTGCATACGTTGCAGGCACAAACCTGCTGACCATTTCGCCGTTCAGCACTTGGGATCCTGAAATGGGAAGCGGAAACGGACTGAAATATCCTATCCAGCGTACAGTGAAAATAGGAATTCAGTTCAATTACTAAGCACTTTTAAACATTTAAGAAATGATACTACACAACATAAAATACTTCGTTCTGACGGTTGCCGCGGTAGCTTTTTCCTCGTGCGACTATCTTGACGTGGTGCCCGAAGGCACTCCCACGATAAACGATGTTTACAAAACGCAAACGCAAGCCGAGAAGATGGTGATTGGCTGCTACAAGGAAATACCTAATTATTTTCATCCCCAACAGTTCCCGGATGCCACCGGAGCCGATGAGTTCATTGTGGGTTACAGGGGTACAACCCGCTGGTTTCACTATAAAAGTCTTCTGAACGGGCAGGAGTCGCCCAGCAGTACGTACTACGGACTTTGGAGCAACAACGCTACAAATTATCCGACCGGCGCAGTTAAGAAGGACATCTGGGGTGCCATTCGCAACTGTTACAACGTACTGAACAATCTTGACCGCGTGCCGGGAATAACCGAGGAAAACAAGAATCATTGGAAGGGTGAGGCGCTGTTTCTCATTGCTTATTATCACCAGATAATGCTTGAGTACTACGGTCCGATATTCCTCATCAAGTCGGAGGAAAGCCCTTCGATGTCAACCGAACTCATGCGCAGTCCTTACGATGAGTGTGTGGACTTCATTGCCGAAAAGTATGACGAGGCCGCAAAGCTGTTGCCGGCACAACAGAGCAGCGGAAACCGCGACCGCGCAACTGCCGCAACCGCTCTAGGGTACAAGGCACGACTATTGCTTTACGCCGCCTCGCCACTTGTTAATGGCGACACGGAGTTTTATTCTGACTTCAAGAACCCTGACGGAACGCCGCTAATGAATCTCACTTATGACCGCGAGAAGTGGAAAAAGGCCATGGATGCCGCCGAGGCAGCCATAACCTACTGCGAGGCCAACGGCTATAAACTGTACGGCGGTATCACAACCGACCCCGTGCAGGGTGCCCACAACTACCACTCGGCCTTTGTAGGTGACAATGCCGGAGGCTTTAACAACTGGGACGAGATTTTGTTCGGTCTTGCCGACCAGGGCACAATCACCTATTGCATCAAGAATATCGCACCGCGTGTCGGCTTTGAAAAATACAGTTCAAAGGGCTTCCGTGGTTACATGGTGCCCACCTGGAGCTGTGTGCAGCGTTATTTCACCGCGAAGGGACTGCCCCTGGCCGATGACCCCGACACCAAGAACCTGAACCCGGAGACGATTGTTGACGCACCGTGGTTCCCCGGTGAGAAGACATCAATCATACATGTGAACCGCGAACCGCGCTTCTACGCATCTGTGGGTTACGACCGTGGCCCCTACGAGGTGCAGAACGAAATCATGATGCTGAAATGTCGGCGCGGTGAACCCCAGCAGGATGACGGCATAGTTAAGAACGAATATCAGTCAAACAACGGTTACTACTGTCAGAAATGGGTATCAAAATACGATTCGTATGACGTGACCAGCGACAAGATAACCTACAACAAATGGGTCTTCCCTTACCTGCGCATGGCAGAACTTTACCTCGACTACGTTGAGGCCGACTTTGAATACAATAAGAAACTCAGCGCAAAGAGTCTGGCGTACCTCGACAAAATACGTGCGCGCTGTGGACTTCCGACCTTTGAGAAGTCATGGAGCTATGCCGGCGGAATACCGGCCGACGAGGCGAAACTGCGCAGCGTGATTCACGATGAACGCTCAAACGAGCTTGCAATGGAGGGCCGCCGCTTCCACGACATACGCCGCTGGAAGATTGCCGAGAAGGAAATCAACCCCAAAGAGAAGTCATGGACGCTGTCAGGAAAGACCGCCGAAACCTTCTACAAGGTAACGGACATGGAGGACGGAAGTGAGATTGACCGCTCACAGTTCAAGGCTCCGCGCAACTATTGGCTGGCAATTCCTCTTGACCAGATACAGATTGACCACAACCTCGTGCAGAATCCGGGGTACTAAATTGCTGACACACTGTTTAATTAGTATTTGACAATTAGCAATTAGCATTTAGAACCTTTGCCGCTTGTTCCTTTATAAAGGACCAGCGGCAGAGGTTTTGGTCGTAAAAAATACGGCGTTTTCGGGACCCAATAACAGCCCTTGTGCAACCGTCTGATATTCAACGTGTTGCAAGACTGTCTGTTTTGCATCCTGAAACTGCCACTTTTGCACGCCAAAACAATAAGTTTTGCAGGCCAAAACAATGGGTTTTGCAAAATAGAAGTATATTTGGCATCTGTAAAAGGAGTAAAACTTAAAAAAACAACTTTATAAAAATGAAAAACAGATTAATGATTCTTGCCGTGGCGCTCATGGTGTTTTGCGGCGCACAGGCACAGACACGGGTCATTGCACACCGTGGTTACTGGAAGACGGAAGGCTCTGCCCAAAACAGCATAACGGCTCTGCTGAAGGCTGACTCCATCGGCTGTTACGGCTCGGAGTTTGACGTGTGGATTACGAAGGACAATCACCTGATTGTAAACCACGACCCTAAGATTGGTCCTTACATGATTGAGCAGACCGATGCAAAGACCCTCACGGCGCAGAAACTTAAGAACGGAGAGCATGTTCCTACTCTTGAGGCATTTTTGAAGGCTGCCAAAAAGTACACAACGCTGAAACTGATACTCGAGCTGAAACACCATTCAACACCTGAACGCGAGGACCTTGCAGCCGAAAAAATTGTGAAACTGGTGGAACGGATGAAGCTGCAGAACCGTGTGGAGTACATAACTTTCTCGGCAAATGCACTGCGCACGCTGCTGAAAATTGCACCCAAGGGCACTCCCGTCTATTATCTGAACGGTGAAATGACACCCTCACAGCTTAAAGAACTGGGCTGCGCCGGACTTGACTATCACTATGACGTGCTGCGCAAGCACCCCGAGTGGATTGACGAGTGCCACCGGCTGGGTATGAAAGTCAACGTTTGGACAGTGAGGAGCACTGACGTCATGAGGGAGTTTGACGGACGTGCCGACTTCCTCACAACCGACCTGCCCGCCGAAGCCCTGAAAGTTGTCAATAAATAGACTGATACAATGAAAATAAAAACATTGCTTTTCTGCATCACAGCCACACTCTGCGGCACGCTTACGGCCAATGCCGCCGATGCCGTGGAGGGACTTTCGGCCTCAATCGCAATAAAGAAGCCCGGCAACAAGGCCGTGAGCCACACTCTGAATTTCATCCGACAGGAGGGTGAAACAGACGCTTACACACTTCAGGCCCCTGACGGAGAGCTGCCGCTTGACATTGTTCAGACGGTCAGCACCGACGGTTCACGGCGGCGCATAACCGTCAGTCTGACGGCACACAGCAGGGTTTACTTCAACTTTAAAGAGCGGCTCTCAACGGGTTTCAGCCATGACGACTGCCTGTTCTACATGCCAGGATTCTGGTACAGGCGCAATCTGCGCTCGCCTAAGCAGACCCCCTCGTTCCACACCTCTGACAGTTGGACCGTGCGTGAGGACCGTCTGAGCACTCCGCTCGTGGCCGCGTTCAGCCAGAAGGCGCACCGCGCCGTGTCAGTTGTAAGAATTGACAGTTTCAAACATGAAGCTCCAACAACCCGTGAGGAAGGCGAGGTTATTCTGGCAGGCCCCACCGACATAGGCTACACCGGGTTTGAGAACGTAGGAGGAACCGCTACGCTCAGTTTCGGCTATCCTTACAGCGAGAAACCTTACTCTTACATACGCAAACTCACGCTTGCTCCACCCGTTGAAGCCTTCGCCATGCTTGACCGCGGTGAGACCACGACACTGCAATGGGAGGTGAACGGACTTGCTGCCGACAGCTTTGCCGACTGCGTGAGCGGACTCTGGACGTACTCTTACGACACTTACAGTCCGCAGCCAGTGCAGGTTGCTTACTCTGACGAACGTATGAAAGAGGTTATGAGCAACTACTTCAAGGAGAGTTTTGTCAAGGCACAGCCATGCTACTACGCCAGTGCCGGAATGTGGGTTGACGACTGTGCCAGTCCAGAACTGACCGAGGTGGGTTTCGTCGGCCGCACTCTGCTCAACGCTTTCAATGCCCTTGAGTACGGTGAAAGCCACAACCGTACTGACCTGGTAAAGGATGCACGCGCCGTTTTCGACTCTTATCTGCGTTACGGCTTTTCGTCTGCCGGTTACTTCAATGAGGTTATTGACTGCAAAAAGGGCAAGGCCCAGACCTGGCACAGCATCCGCCGTCAGTCAGAAGGCGTGTGTGCGGTGCTTTATTATCTTGACTATGAACGGCGTAACGGACGCCGCCACCCTGAGTGGGAACAGCGCATGAAGAACATTCTCGACCTGATTGTGCGTCGTCAGAAGGCTGACGGCAGTTTCCCGCGTAAGTTTAATGATGACGGCCGTGTGGTTGATGCTGGCGGAGGAAGCACTCCCTCGGTCACTCTGCCGCTGGTTATGGGCAGCCGTTATTTCGGTAATCACCGCTGGCTCATGGCGGCACGCCGCACAATGGACTACATTGAGAAGAAAATAATAACCCCGTCTGACTATTTTTCATCTACTCTTGATGCTGATTGTGAGGACAAAGAGGCTTCGCTTTACTCTGCCACGGCCGCTTACTGCATGGCTCTTTCCAGTCATGGCTCACAACGCCGTCATTATGCGGAGCTGTGCCGTCAGGCTGCTTATTTCGCACTCTCGTGGTATTACACATGGGATGTGCCCTTTGCCCAAGGACAGATGTTGGGTGACATCGGTCTGAAGACCCGCGGGTGGGGTAATGTTTCGGTTGAGAACAACCATATAGACGTGTTTGTTTTCGACTTTGTTGACGTGCTGAAATGGCTCTCGCATGAGTTCAAAGAGCCGCGATTCATGGCTTTTTCAAATGTAATCAGCACCTCCATGAGGCAGCTCCTGCCCTGTGAGGGCAACCTTTGTGGTGTGGCCAAGGTCGGTTATTACCCCGAGGTGGTTCAACATACCCACTGGGATTATGGCCGTAACGGTAAAGGATTTTACAATGACATCTTTGCACCGGGCTGGACCGTGGCCTCACTATGGGAAATGCTCACATTGGGCCGCGTCACCCGGTTGATTGAAAGGTGAGTTTCTTTTATTTAAGGTCAACTGGTTTGAAGGTTTTATAGGACCGATAGGATCTATAAGACAAATAGGTCTTATCGGTCATATTTATCTTTTCACTCTTTTCACCTTTTGCCAAACCAACTTTTCCGCCCTTTCATTTTATTTTCCACTCGGTTTGCATTACCTTTTAATAACGTGAGTTCGATGAATTATAATTGTCTGTAAAATTGGTGGTTAGCGAAAATTGTTGTAACTTTATAGTGCAAATAATAACAAAGAAAACAACAAGATTCGCTATGCTCACCGAGGACAAAATTACTGAAATGTTTTTCATGATTCATTCATCGTAAATTCCCTATGCCTCATGCTGTCTTACACCCATTCGAGCCTCCACTACGTTCACCACGTAGTCGCCGAGTTTCTCGCATTCCTGGATGATATCCATATACATGGTACCGATGGCGTAGGTATAGAGATGGTTGTTTACATCGTTGATGTTCTGGCTCTTCAACTGATTGCGATAGTTGTTGATTTCGTTCTCGATGTTGAAAGAGAGGTTGGCATCGTTGTCTCCCTTATGACCTACGAGGGTGATGTTCATCTGGGTAAGGGCATTGTCGGTAAGTTCCATCATCTGGTGCATGTGCTCATACTGTGAAGTGATGAAGTCTTCCTTGCCCTTGAAGCGGCGGTTCAGCGTGCGTGCGATGTTGAAGCAGCTGTCACCGATACTCTCAATCTCAGAAATCTCACGGAGCATGGCACGAATCTTTGCCTTGGTCTCGTCAGAAAGATGAGAATCGCTCACCTGGTCGAGATACTTGGCAATCTCAATCTCCATGTTGTCAGAGATGCCCTCGTATTTCTCGATGCGGCTATAGAGTTTTACAAACTTATCTTCATTGGTTTCGCCAAGAAGCGTCTTCACCATACCGAACATGCGCTGGATGCGCTCGGCAAAACAATGGATTTCCTTCTGTGCCTCCAAGACAGAGATTTCCGGTGTCTTCATGATACCGCTCTGGATAAAGCGCAGGCGGAAATCGTCTTCATCGGCATTCTTCTTAGGACGGATAATCTTGCATACCAGCTTCTCTATCTGTGGAATGAACCAAACCAGGATAAAGGTGTTGGATAGGTTAAAGGTGGTATGGAAGGCGGCAAGCACAAAGGATAGCTTGGCGGCATTGGCTACGAAATGAGGATCGGTCTTCTCCATCATGTCGTCATAACCTACCCAGCCACAAACCAGATGGATGAACGGGCGGAACACGCAGAGTATCCAAAGCACACCGAAGATGTTGAACACCATGTGAGCCATCGCCGCTCTCCGGGCCTGGGTGTTGGCGGTGAGCGCTGCCACATTGGAGGTTACGGTTGTTCCGATATTCTCACCCATCACAAGCGCAATACCCTGATAGATAGGCAATACGCCGGTAGAACAGAGAATCATCGTAATCGCCATGACGGCTGCCGAACTCTGCACGCACATAGTGAGTATGCTACCGATAATCAGGAAGGTGATGGTAGTCTGGAAACTGTGAGGATCGAAACTTGCAAAGAATTCTAGAACCGGCTGATTATGAGCCAGATCCATGTCGATACCGGTTTGGCGTAAAGTTCCCAAACCGAGAAACATAAAGGATATACCGAAGATGAAGTCGCCGATAATCTTGCGCTTCTTGCTGTAAATCAGGATGATGGCGATGAAGAACGCCGGCCATACAAAATCTGTGATGTTAAACGAGAAACCGGCACTCATGATCCATGCGGTGAGCGTGGTTCCGATGTTGGCGCCCATGATAACGGAGATAGCCTGGGCTAGGGTAAGGAGACCTGCGTTAACGAATGATACGGTCATCACCGTTGTGGCTGTAGAAGACTGCACCGCTGCGGTGATGAGCGTACCCGAGAGGATGCCCGTCAAACGATTGGTGGTCATGGTTCCTAACACATGGCGGAGCTGTGGTCCTGCCATCTTCTGCAAACTGTCGCTCATGGACTTCATACCGAACATCAGTAGGGCGAGTGCTCCAATAAGCTTAAAAAATATCCAAATCGACATATAATAACTTAATTAATGTTGTCAAATACATCAAGTTTCCGAATTTCTTCGTAACTTTACACTCTGTAGGCGTCTCTCTTCTAAAAAGAGTAAGCCGATGCTCAAAAAGCACCTTCGGGGGCTTCGAGAGCGGGTAGATTAGTTTAATTTTGTAACATAGTTTTAATACAAATGAAACAAGCAATTCAAATCCGTTGCAAAAATAATAAAAAATCTCAGAAAGTAGAAATCGGAAGCACACTTTTTGATATTTTTTCTGCATTTGACCTCAAAATGACCCACGGACCGGTGTCTGCAAGGGTAAATAACAAGGTTGAAGGCATGCATTATCGTGTTTATAATTCTAAAGATGTAGAATTCCTTGATATGACTTCTTCATCCGGTTCGCGTGCATATACCCGTACCCTCTTCTTTGTTCTCTGCAAGGCGGTACAGGACATTTATCCTGCTACAGATGTGGTGATTGATATCCCCGTATCGAATGGTTTCTACGTAGATATCCGTCTGGGCAGACCTGTTGTTGATGAAGATGTGAACATCATCCGCCGTCGCATGCAGGAGATTATCGATGCCAGGATGCCGATACGCCGCTTCACCGTGCCTACCGAAGAGGCAGTTGCGCTGTTCCAGGAGAAAGGGGATGTGGAAAAGGTGAAACTGCTCAAGACATCGGGCTCTATCTATACTACCTATTATAAAATAGGTGATTATGTAGATTATTACTACGGCACGCTGCTCACCAATACCTCGCAGCTCTATCTCTTCGGGCTGGAGAAATATTATGATGGCATGCTCCTGCGCATTCCTTCGCTCAAGAACCCAGATGTGCTGGGCGAAATGACCCGACAGGACAAGATGTTTGAGATATTCAAGGAGCATCATCGCTGGCAGAGTATCCTGGGCATCAGGACTGTAGGCGATTTTAACCAGGCGATAGATTCCAATCATTCTACCGACATCATCAATATCAGCGAGGCGCTGCAGGAGAAGAAGATTGCCAAGATTGCTGAGGAGATTGCCAGCCGCAAGGGCGTGAAACTGGTGCTGCTGGCAGGTCCTTCTTCTTCGGGCAAGACCACTTCGTGCAAGCGCCTGAGCATACAGCTTGCCGTTAACGGATTGAAACCGCTCCAGATTTCGCTCGATGATTATTTCGTAGATAGGGAGAAAACGCCGAAGGATGCTTCGGGCGAATATGATTATGAGAGCATCTATGCTCTGGATCTCGATTTGATCAACGAGCAGTTCAACGCCTTGTTCCGTGGTGAGGAGGTAGAATTGCCGAAGTATGATTTCCAGAGCGGAAAGAGTAAAAAGAGCGGCAACAAGCTGAAGATGAACGATAACAATGTGCTGGTGGTAGAGGGCATTCATGCATTAAACCCTGAACTGACGGCCCACATCCCGCAGGAGCAGATATTCAGAGTATATGCTTCGGCGCTGACCACGATTCTTCTGGATAATCACAATTATATCCCGACAACAGACAACCGTTTGCTTCGCCGCATCATCCGCGATTACAAGTATCGAGGTGTCTCTGCCCAGGAAACCATTCATCGCTGGCCTTCGGTAAGGGCGGGTGAGAACAAGTGGATATTCCCGTTCCAGGAGAATGCCGATGCGATGCTCAATACGGCGATGCTTTATGAGCTGGCTGTGATTAAGACGCAGGCAGAGCCGCTGCTGCAGCAGGTTCCGGAGAATTGCGAGGAATATGCTGAGGCTTACCGGTTGCTTAAGTTCCTGAAATACTTCAAGGGTATACCTTATAATAATCTGCCGCCTACTTCGCTTCTGCGAGAGTTCTTGGGAGGCAGCTCGTTCCATTATTAAAGGTTTTATCTTTCGGAGATAAGTTGGCTGTTTGAGTAGGACAGCCAACTGGCAGAAGCCGGACAGCCGACTAGCGCCTTATCCGCTAGTCGGCTGTTTGTCTTTAACAGTCCTCGGAAATGGGTTTATCTGGTTTCCTTTTAGGCGTCTGATTTTCTTTTTTATGCGATAGACGAAAAACTCTTCACTCTTCACCAAATGCTCCGAAACCCCTGTGTTTATCGGCATTCCGAGGGGTGAAGAGTGTTCGGGCACTCTTCACCCACTCTTCACCATTCTTCACCCTTCAGTTCCGGCACCCTCAGTTCCGGCGAATTTGCAATCCGCCAGAATAGAGCGGTGAAGAGTGGTGAAGAGTGGGTGAAGAGATACAAATAACTCTTCACCCCTCGGAATGCCGATAAACACAGGGGTTTCGGGCCGAAAGGTGAAGAGTGAAGAGTATTTCAGAGTAGAGTTGCTATACTTTATATAAAGCGTACGAATTTATAAAGCCTGCAGCTTAGAGCTTGCTGCCATAGCACAAGTCGCCGGCGTCGCCGAAGCCTGGCACGATATACTTATGCTCGTTCAACCCCTCATCAATAGAGGCACACCAAATAGTAGTCTTGTCCTCAGGGAAGGTCTTCTTGACGTGCTCAATGCCCTCAGGTGCAGCGAGAACACAGGCTATGTGGATATGTTTAGGATTGCCCTTGGTGAGGAAAGCCTTCATACCCATCTCCATGCTGATACCTGTGGCAAGCATAGGGTCGGCAATGATGAGCACCTTATCAGTAAGATCAGGTGTGGCGAGGTATTCGATATGTACGCCCACCTCAGTATGCTCCTTGTTGGTATACTCGCGATAAGCACTCACAAAGGCATTGCCAGAGTGGTCGAAAACATTGAGGAAACCTTCGTGGAAAGGAAGTCCGGCACGGAATATAGTACCGATGACAATCTTTTCGGTAGGAAGATTGACCTGGGCCACACCGAGCGGTGTAGTCACCTCAGTCTTTTCGTAATTAAGAGTCTTTGATATTTCAAAGGCTTCATACTCACCGATTCTCATGATGTTGTTGCGGAAGAGCAATCGGTTCTTTTGATAATCGCAGTCACGCATCTCTGCCAGATAGCGGTTGATGATGCAGTTGTGCTCGCTCAGATTATTTATCTTCATATAGCTGTAGTTTTATATTTCTCGTTTTGTTTTCAGATAGCTGAGATGCAGCAAATCTCATGCAAAGATAATAGAAAATATGGAATCAGCAAAATGTTTGCGTATTTTTTATCTTGAATAGCCCCAAATATGCGATTGCCTACTCAAATTCTATCAGGAAGTCTGTTAGCGATTTCTCGCTAGGAATACCCAATTTTTTGCGCAGACGGTATCTTACGCTTTCTACACCTCGTATGCTGAGATGTGTAAAGTTGGCAATATCCTTAGTGTTAAGATTTAGTCGCAGCAGGGCGCAAATCTTCATATCGTTGGCGGTAAGCTCCGGATATTTCTCGTGCAGATTTCTGAAGAAACGCTTGTGGATGAGGTCGAAGTTGTTCTGAAAGGTACTCCAGAATAAATCTGTATCCTGACTCTTCATCTGCATCAGAATCTTGTTTACATCCCGTGAGCTTAAGGTTCCCCGGTGCATTCCGCTTAAGAGTTGCTCCTTTACATCGCCCATAGAGTTTTTCAACGCGAGCATATCGAATGCGATGCTTGCTGTTTCTTTGCCTTTTATTTCCAATTCGTTTTCTAGAAGAATCTTCTGTTGTTCGGCAATAATGCGTTCCTGTTCCAGAACCTTCATCTTCTGTACCATCAGTTTTGCTTCTGCCACCTTTTGGTTGCGGCGTACAATCTTGTTTGTATGCCAGCGAGTATAGCCATATACGCAGACATAGAGCAGGAAGGCATATCCAAACCATGCCCAAATAGAAAGGTAAAATGGGACTGGGTATGAGAATTGATAGACGATAGAATCGCTCAGTACCTCTCCGCTCAGGCTCTTGACGGTTGCAGTAAAAGTATAGTTTCCGTAATCTAAGTTATTATAAGAGATGGTTGGTGAACTACTTTTCTCTGTCAGCTTTTTGCCATTTTTTGCCAGCGTATAACAAAATATCAGTTTCTCGTTATCAAAGTTTGGATAAGATAGCTTGAAGAACATATTTCCCCTTGAGTCAACCTCCTCTTTATTGCTATGTATCGGCAGGTATTCCTGATGGTTGTTCTTCCCCTTGGTAGTCACCTCCTTGATGAAAATCTTATACAGATTTCTCTTTGAACGAATGTCTTTGCCATTATATCGGGCAATGCCATCGTTCAGGAAGAAATAGGTATTGGCTCCCTGCGTATACATCGCATGGCCGTAGTTGTTGATTTCTTTTCCAAAGATGGTGTTCGATATAAATGCCTTTGGGTGTCCGTTTTGTTCGTTGGATTGGATCAACCAGAAACCGTCTTTATTAAGCACCCAATATTGGTTCTTGTCAATGAACGAAGAGGTGATGATGCCGGTATTGCTGAGCCATCCGCATCCCTTGTAAGCTACAATTTCCTTTTGGATATCATCGTAAGTATATAGCCCGTTGTTATAAGAGAAGACTACTCTTCCATTGATGTTCATGACGTGAAACATCTGTTCTGGCCCATTGTTGAGCGAAGGATAATATTGTACTTTGGTAAAGCGGGAAAGGTCTTTTGACAATGTGAGCCGATACAGACCTTTACTCATATGGGCTGCCCAGAGAACGCCCGTATTGTCTATTTCGAATTCTCGGATAGGAGCACTAAAG
Organism: uncultured Prevotella sp.; assembly: GCA_900557255.1. Next base: position 19,896 of record USSA01000010.1, on the reverse strand, counting down.
CCGTTGATATCCTGTCTGTTAACCCATCTGTTACCTTCTTTTCTAAAGAAATGAAAGATGGTGTAGGAAGACTCTATCAAGGCATGTTGCCCAAAGAGATGGTATTCTTTGAGGCAAGTACTTCCATTGATGATATTGCTTAGATTGAAAGATTTGTCCCCAACAATGTTCTTGATACCATTATTGTTGCCAACAAACACTTGGGTGTTCATCGCCGCCAAGTACCAGTTCTGGCCTTCGCATCCTGATACGTTGATGGTCTGGTGCTTCGCCATATCATATTGCCATACCGACTGGTTTGTTGCAATATACATCTGGTTGTTGATGATACTCATGCCATACGTCATACCGAAGCCTTCCATATTCATTACCGACAATGGTAAACCGGTATGTATCAGAGAAATGCCATTGTCAAGCGTTACCCAGAGATTCTTGCTGTTATCTACATAGAGGTTGAGAACGGTATTGTTGTGCAATCCGTTGGCTTTGTTGTAGTGCCATATTACTTGGAAATTGTTGAGATTGATAGCATAAACACCATTTTTGATGGTTCCTACGATTAGTGTGGTTGGGTTAAGAAGAGCGGTTCTGTTGACTAAAGAGCGCGACAATTCTGCGTCAAGACTGGTGTGGACAGGGGTCGCCTCTGATCCTTCCATGATAAAGAATCCTTGTTTGTGCGTAATCAGCAAGGTCTTGTTTCCGGAAAGGGCGTACATGCCCATAATGTTGTCGCCATTTACTTTAGTGGCAGAGAGAACTGGCAGAAATTTTCCATTCTTGACCAAGCTTATTCCGCCGTTTACAATTTGAGTATAGACATTGTTTCTGGCAGGGTAGAACCAAAGGGGTAATTCCTTATTATTGAAATAAGGCGTAACCTGTTTGCCGTCGTAATCGAAATAAGAACAGAAAGACTGGAAATAGATATGATCCTTCACTTTAATGATATTCCATATCTCATCGTTATGCGATTTATACTGGGATGGCCACAAAGAGTGATAAGTCATACGACCTCGGTTGTCGCGTGTGAAATATCCAAAGTCAGTATAAGTTCCTACGTAGATTCTGTCTCCATCAGCAAGAACAGAGCGGATGATTCCTTTGTTGGGAAGAGCAGCATGTGTCCACTCATAGCCGTCATAGATAAGCATGCCATCGTTGTTGCCGAAATACATTGTGCCTCTATCGTCTTGGGTACAACTCCAATTTTGAATACCGAATTGATAGGAGAACGAGTTATAATTGGTGATGATAGGCATGAAGGTTTGTGCTTTGCAGTTCTGCCCAGCAAAGCATAAAAAACATAGTATATTTATGTAGATAAATGTTAGTCGTGACATATTTCAAAGTTTAGTTGTTATTGAATCCGCATGCAAAAATACAAAAAATATGTGAATGGGCAAAGAAAAAAGGATAAAAATATGCGTATCTTTAACATTCTATAAAACAAGAAGTTAACTATTCATGCAGTAGTAATAGCGTAGTGGGCAAATAGTGTAGAGTAGTTAAAGAGTAGTCCAAAATTTGCTAATGAAACAAAAAAGTGTTTACTTTGCACCGCAATTTTAAACTTAAATAAAAGTAACGAACAAAATGATTAAATTATGAAAAAATTATTATTGCTTCTAACACTCTCTTGCTTTGCGCAATTCTCTTTTGCGCAGAATAAGGTCGTGAAAGGTAGTGTCCTAGACACATCTGGTTACCCTATTATAGGTGCGACCATTAAGATTGTTGGCTCTAACCAGGCTACCGTTACCGATATGGATGGTAACTTTACGATCCAAGATGTTAACCCTAAGGCTACTATTAATGTATATTACATTGGTATGCAGCCTCAGACCTTAAAGGTTACTGATAACCTGAAAGTAGTTTTGAACGATGATTTCCAGAACCTCAATGATGTGGTAGTCATCGGTTACGGTTCTGCTAAGGCCAAGGATTTGACTTCGCCTATCACCGTTATCAAGGCTGATGATATCAAGTCTACACCTTCTTCTTCTCCTATGTCTGCCTTGCAGGGTAAGGTTGCAGGTGTGAACGTCGTAAATAGTGGTACGCCTGGTGCTGGTCCTACAGTGCGTGTCCGTGGAGTCGGTTCTTTCGGAAACAGTTCTCCGCTCTATGTTGTTGATGGTATGTTCTATGATGACATCAACTTCATCAACAATGATGATATTCAGGATATGACAATTCTGAAGGATGCTTCTGCTGCAGCAATCTATGGTGTAAGAGCTGCCAATGGTGTTGTACTCATCACGACCAAAAAGGGTGTTAAGAATCAGAGTGCCAAGATTACATACGATGGATATGTAGGTATTCAGAAAGCTACAAATGTATTGAAGATGGCGAACTCTAGCCAGTATGCTACCATGTTGATGGAAGCAAACTTTGATGCTTACTCCCCAATGATCAAGAATTCTATCGACCGTTTTGGGGGTAGCTATGCTGACAGCGATTTCCATAAGTGGACTTATGGTGCAAATACCGACTGGTATGACGAACTTCTTCGTACAGCAGTAATGACCAACCACAGTATTGGTATCAGTGGCGGTAGCGATAAGTCAACTTACTCTTTGGGTATGAGCTACTTGGCACAGGATGGTATCATGGATGTGAAGAACAACTATAAGCGTCTTAACTTCCGTGCTGCCATAGATTACGATGCAACCAAGTGGTTGAAGGTAGGTTTCAATGGAGTATTCAGCCAGTCAAGCCAGATCTTGCCAAACAATACAGCATGGCAGCAAGCATTCAATACTCCTGGTTTGATACCTGTATATGATAATAACAATGAGAAAGCCAAACCGGAAAAGTATGCTTCGCCTAAGAGCATCGGATTGTCTGACAACTTCAAGAATCCTGTAGCTACAGCCAACTACTATGATTCAAAGAATGATTTGCGTCAGTATATGACCAATTTTTATGCTCAGTTGAATATCGTGCCAGAGAAGTTGACTTTCAAGACAAGTATCAACTACAACTATCAGAATATTGATGGCAGAACTTTTGTTCCTACCTACTATGTAGAAAGCAATCAGCAGAGTAATGCTACTTCTTTGACCAAGACCAATACCCAGTATAACAACTATATATGGGATAATACCTTGACCTATAAGGATAATTTCGGTAAGCACAATTTCGGTGCCATGCTTGGTACATCTATGCGTCAGGAAACTTATAAGAACTTGTGGGGCTCTGCTCCTAATGTACCAGAGGGCAACGATTCTTATCTGTATTTAGGACAGGGTAGCACAACAGGTATTACATTGGGTGATGACGGAACAAAGTTTAGAGGTTTGTCTTACTTTGCCCGTTTGAACTATGATTTCGACAGCAAGTATTACTTGATGTTCACGATGCGTGCTGATGGTTCTTCTAAGTATCAGGACAAGTGGGGTTACTTCCCATCAGTAGGTGCTTCTTGGGTAATTTCAGAGGAATCCTGGATGAAGAACCAGTCAATTATCGACTATCTGAAGGTTCGTGCCAGCTGGGGTAAGTTGGGTAACGACCACGTAGCAGCAAGTGATGGCTTCGCATCTATCTCCACCGGTAATAGTGCTTCTGGTGTATTCGGAAATACTGTTTTCCCTGGCTATCAGAATAATACATATTTCAGCTGGTTGCAGTGGGAGGTTGTAGATGAAATCAACGCAGGTTTCAATCTCTCTACTTTGCAGGGCCGCTTGAATATTGATGCCGACTACTTCCACAGAATGACCAAGCATGCTGTGATTTCTCCGCTGGTTTCATTTGAGAATAAGTCATTGGCTGGCAACTATGGTAAGATTTTGAATGAAGGTCTTGATTTCTCTATGACATGGAACGACCGTATAGGTAAGGACTTCAAGTATCATGCAGGTGTAAATATGTCTTTCCTTCGTAATAAGGTAAAGAGCTTGGGTGGCGCTAACATAATCAACGGTGGTAAGACTATCAATATGGTTGGCAAGGAGATGAATTCTTTCTATGGTTTCAAGGTTGTTGGTATCTATCAGACTCCAGAGGAGTGTCAGAATGATCCTATTGCTGTAGCAAACGGTTTGGAACCAGGTGACTTCAAGTATGAGGATGTAAATCATGATGGTGTGATAGATGCAGCAGATAAGCAGACATTGGGTTCTTATATCCCTAACTTCACATACGGTATCAATCTGGGTTTCAGTTACAAGAATCTCGACTTCGAGTTGAGTACATACGGACAGGCTGGTGCTCAGATGTACAACCGTAAGCGTGCTTTGAGATATGCTCAGAGTGACTTCAACTTTGATGAGGAACAGGTAAAGAACCGTTGGACCGGTCCTGGTTCAACCAACACATATCCATCTGCTAAGGCACTGATAAAAGGATGGAACGTATCAGACCAAAAAGTTAATTCTTTCTTCGTAGAGAGCGCAGACTACTTCCGTATTCAGAATGCAACTCTCGGTTACAGTTTCAAGAATATCAAGATGGGTAGCTATACCTTACCATCAATCCGTTTGAGTGTAACAGCCGACCGCCCATTGACTCTTTTCAGTGCCAACGCTTTCACTCCAGAGTTGAGCGATGCACAGGGGTGGGATACAGAGGTATATCCATTGACAAGCACTTATACATTTGGTGTTCAAATTCAGTTCTAACTAATTAAAAAGATACAACAATGAGAATCAATAAATATATATCAGCTTTTGCTGTTGGAGCACTGATGGTTGGTGTAACTTCATGCAGTGACTATCTTGATATTGACCCAGAGAACAAAGTTCCTGAGGAGAAGGTAGATTTTACAAAGACCGATGATATGTATCAGCCTGTATCAGGTGTATATGCAAAGTTGAGAACAGGTGGTATGCACTGGGTGATTTGGCCTTTGTCTATTGTTAGAGATGACGATGTCTGGTCAGGTCGTATTGATGACCAAGCTCCATTGGTAGACTTCGGCAATTTTAAGTACGACAATGGCTTCTGGGGCTTAAAGGAATTATGGAATCAGTATTATGGTATGATTAAGGTGGCTAATTCTGCTATCGAATCATTGGAAGGATATGCCGAGAATCTGACTACTGAAGCAGACAAGAAGACCAATCGTGCTTATCAAGGTGAGGTGAAGATTCTTCGTGCTTATGCTTATTATCGTCTGACACAGGCTTTTGGTCCTGTAACTATCTTGCGTAGCAATACACAGAAGGATTTGACACGTTCAACATTAAATTCTGTAAATCGCTATATGTTGGAGGATTTGAAGTATGCAATGGAGAATGCTCCTCGTAAGCGTCCTAACCAAATGGAGCACAAGGGTGCTGTTACTGCTTACACAGCTGCGGCGTTGGCTGCCAAGATCAACCTCAATATGGGTAACTATGATGAGGTTGAAAGATTGACTGATGATATCATTGCAAATGGTGGTTTTGAGTTGTATAATGACTTTTATGAGTTGTTCAAAATTCCTGGAAAACTCTGTGATGAGTCTTTGATGGAATGTCAGTGTACAGACTTCGGTGTTGGTTCTGGTACAATGGTCGATGCCGACCAGTGGTTTGTGTTCCAGGGACCGGCTAATGATGGTAATATTTCTGGCTGGGGTTTTATTGGTCTTTACCCTGAGTTTAGAGCATGGGCTAAGAATCGTGGTGAAACAGTAAGATATACTACTTCTTTCCTGGAGGCTGGTACAACAACTCCTAGTGGTGATGTTATCCGTCCATTGAAAAACCCTACCCAGACTGATTGTTGGAATGGTAAGGCTTATACTCCAACCAACGAGTTGACTGAAGGCAGAACCAAGTATGGTAGCAATAATAACATTCGAATCTTGCGCTATGCTGATGTTCTCCTGATGAATGCCGAGGCTAAGGTCCGCTTGAACAAGAATGGTGATGCTCCATTCAATCTGGTAAGATCTAGAGCACATCTAGGCGAGTTGACCAACGTAACGGTTGATCAGATTCTTGATGAGCGTAGAATGGAACTCTGTTGTGAGTGGGGTGAGCGTTATAACGATTTGGTACGTACAGGCAAGGCTAAGACCGTGCTAGGACCAAAGGGATGGACAGAGGCTAAGACTTACTATCCGTTGCCATTCATGACCGTAAATGATAATCCTGACTTGAAGAAAGAACCAATCGGGGAATAATCAATCTCTCTTATATAAATCTATGGACCGGCTCTGTAATGGGGCTGGTCCTATAGGATGAATACTCACAATCAATGCGTTTATTATGAATAAAGTCTATAGAATATTCTCTTTTCTGACATTATGCATCTTTTGTATTCTGTCTACTCATGCCCAGAAAGTGAGCGTGATGACCTTTAATATCCGATTGGATGCTGCATCAGATGGAGATAATATCTGGAACAATCGAAAAGGGGCTGTTGTTGATATGCTCAATTACTATCAGCCGGATCTTTTGGGTATGCAGGAAGTTTGCCCTAATCAAATGGATGATTTAAAATCAAAACTTCCTCAATACGAAGCACTTGGCGTAGGACGAGATGATGGTAAACATCAGGGTGAGCATAGTCCTCTATTTTATCTGAAAAGTCGTTTTAAACTTATTAAGCATGGTGATTTCTCTTTGAGCGAGACTCCAGATGTGTTTGGTGTAAAAGGTTGGGATGCTTCTTATAATCGTGTTTGTAGCTGGGCTATCTTAGAAGATAAAATCAACCACAAGAAGATAGCTTTCTTCAATACTCACCTTGATAATGATGGGCAGATTGCAAGAAAGGAAGGTATTCGGTTGATTCTTAAAAAGATAGATGAGTGCGCTAAGGGGTTGCCTGTGATTATCACAGCTGATTATAATTGCTCAGATGGTGAACCGCCATTCATGGTGCTTCGCCAAAATGGCATGAAAAGTGTTCGTGATATAGCGCCTGTTAAATATGGTCCTAATTATTCTTGGCATGATTTCGGTCGTCTTCCTGTCGGTGAATGCCCATTGCTTGATCATGTGTTTGTGAATAAGAACGTAAAAGCTACCCGTTATCGTGTGATAGATGATAAACCGGAGAAGGTCTATCTTTCAGACCATTTTCCAGTACTGGTTGATTTAAACTATAAATAATAGCATCTACAAGAATAAAAGAATCACTCTTTTCTGATATTGTTATTTTTCTTCAAGATGTAAATTGAGGACAATCGATGAAAACTGGGTACTTGTTACGTAACAAAGTAATTAAAGTATAATAAAACATATAATATATAATAAGGTAATGAAAATCAATAAAACACTAATATCGCTCTTCATGTTGACATTGTCATGGACTTCATGTGGAGCATCTGGGGAGAATACTCCAGCAGCAACACTTCCGCCTTCAGTAAAGCAAGATAGGCCAACATCCTTTGCTAATGATAATGAAATGTTGGACTATATACAGAAAGTACACCTTAATTATATGTGGGATGGTGCGGAAAGTAATTCAGGACTGGCGCCAGAACGTATTCATCTGGATGGCATTTATCCGCAGAATGATAAAGATGTGGTTACAACCGGTGGAAGTGGATTTGGAATTGCAGGTTTACTGGTTGGTATCGATCGTGGTTTTATTGACCGTCAGGAAGGGGTAAAGAGATTTAGGAAGATAGTGAACTTCTTAGAGAATGCTGATCGTTTTCATGGTGTTTGGCCACATTGGATCAATGGTAAGACAGGCAGAATTGTTCCCTTCGGTCGAAAAGATGATGGTGGAGATTTAGTAGAAAGTTCGTTTCTTATGACTAGTTTGCTCTGTGCCCGACAGTATTTCAAAGATGGAAATGTCGAAGAGAAGCAAGTTGCTGCTAGCATTGACAAGTTATGGAAGGAAATGGAATTCGACTGGTATCGTCGTGGGGGGCAGGATGTACTTTATTGGCATTGGTCGCCTAACTATGGATGGGAAATGAACTTTCCTTTGGAGGGCTATAACGAGTGTCTGATTACTTACATTCTTGGAGCGGCTTCACCTACTCATTCTATTTCAGCAGACTGCTATCATAAAGGATGGGCTCGTAGTGGCGGAATCAAGAGTACAGCTAAGCCTTTTGGTTATGCATTGGAGTTGAAACATAATGGAGCAGAACAAATGGGCGGTCCGCTTTTCTGGGCTCAATATTCATATATCGGGCTCGATCCTAGAAATTTGTCGGACCAGTATGCCAACTATTGGAATGTAGTACAGAACCATGCTCTGAGCGATTACGAATACTGCGTTCGTAATCCTAAAGGCTATAAAGGTTATGGAAAAAAATGCTGGGGTTTGACTGCTAGCTATTCGGTTGATGGCTATTCGGCTCATGCACCAAATAATGATTTAGGTGTGATAACGCCAACAGCGGCTCTATCTTCTTTCCCATATACACCAGAACAGTCAATGAATGCCCTTAAATATTTCTATGCCAAGGGGGCTTGGATTTGGGGCAAGTATGGATTCTATGATGCCTTCTCTGAAACAAAAAAATGGACAGTGCCCCGTTATTTGGCAATAGATCAACTGACGATAGCTCCGATGATAGAAAATTATCGCTCAGGACTTTTGTGGAAACTCTTCATGAGTTGCCCTGAGGTACAAGAAGGATTAACGAAACTAGGTTTTACCTATAAATAAAAAACAAAATTATGAAAGCAAAAAACTGGATACTTTCTTTCGTAACGCTTGCCATGGGAGTAAGTCCGGCTATGGCACAGCAAACCGGAGAATATGCAAAAATGAATAAGTTCATCGATAATTTGATGAGTAAGATGACCTTACAGGAGAAGTTGGGACAGCTTAATCTTCCCGTAACAGGTGAAATAGTAACAGGACAGGCTAAAAGTAGTGATGTTGCAGGAAAAATCAAACGAGGAGAAGTTGGTGGACTCTTCAACTTGAAAGGTGTGAAGAACATTAAGGAAGTTCAAAAAATTGCAGTAGAACAAAGTCGCTTGAAAATACCACTTCTCTTTGGAATGGACGTAATTCACGGCTACGAAACCGTGTTCCCGATACCTTTCTCGTTGTCTTGTTCATGGGATATGGAGGCAATCAAGCTGTCTGCTCAAATTGCAGCTCAAGAGGCTTCGGCTGATGGCATTAACTGGACTTTCAGCCCTATGCTTGATATTTGTAGAGATCCTCGTTGGGGTAGAATGTCTGAAGGCAATGGAGAAGACCCTTATTTGGGTTCTTGCATAGCCAAGGCTATGGTAGAAGGTTACCAAGGTAATGATTTGTCTGCACCAAATACAGTCATGGCTTGTGTCAAGCATTTTGCTCTTTATGGTGGGGCTGAGGCTGGAAGAGATTACAATACGGTAGACATGAGTAGATGGCGTATGTTTAACTATTATATGCCTCCTTATAAGGCTGCTGTTGATGCTGGTGCATTAAGTGTGATGACTTCTTTTAATGTGGTAGAAGGTATACCTGCGTCTGGTAACAAATGGCTTTTGACTGATGTGCTCAGAAATATGTGGGGATTCAAGGGAATGGTTGTAACAGATTATACGGCTATCGAAGAAATGATTGCACATGGAATGGGCAATTTGCAGCAGGTTTCTGCTATGGCGTTGAATGCGGGTACCGATATGGATATGGTTTCCGATGGCTTTGTTGGTACTATAGAAAAATCAATAAAAGAAGGAAAGGTTTCTGAGGTGACGGTTAATACGGCTTGTCGTCGTATATTGGAAGCTAAATATAAGCTAGGTCTGTTTGATGATCCTTATAGATATTGTAGCGAAAAAAGGGCAAAAAAGGAGATCTTTACACCAGAGCACAAGGCTATCGCTCGTAAGATTGCTGCAGAAACCTTTGTTCTGTTGAAGAACGAGGGTAATCTTTTGCCTTTGCAGAAAAAAGGTAAAATTGCTTTGGTTGGTCCTTTGGCAGATACTCGTAGTAATATGTCGGGAACATGGAGCGTTGCTGCCCGATTGAATGATAATAAAACTGTGCTTCAGGCTTTTAAGGAGGCTGTAGGAAATAAAGCAGAAGTGCTTTATGCTAAAGGCTCTAATCTGTTGTATGATGCAAAGAGAGAGGCTGATGCTACTATGTTTGGAAGAGAAATGCGTGATCTGCGATCTGCAGAAGAGATGTTGAAGGAGGCAATTGCTGTAGCTAAACAGGCTGATGTTATTGTTGCTGCTGTGGGCGAGTCTTCAGAAATGAGTGGTGAATGTAGTAGTAGAACTAATTTGGAAATACCTGATGCTCAGAAGAATTTGTTGGCTGCTCTTAAAAAAATGGGCAAGCCTATTGTGCTTGTTAATTTCTCAGGAAGAACTACTGTGATGACTTGGGAAAAGGAGAACTTCCCTGCTATCTTGAATGTCTGGTTTGGTGGATGTGAATCGGCTGATGCTATTTGTGATGTCTTGTTTGGTGATAAGGTTCCAAGTGGTAAACTGACAGCCACTATGCCAAAGAGTGTAGGGCAAATTCCTCTCTTCTACAATCATTTGAATACAGGTAGACCGCTTGAGGATGGAAAATGGTTTATGAAGTTCCGCAGCAACTATTTGGATATAGATAATGAACCGTTATATCCATTCGGTTATGGACTTTCATATACCACATTCCGCTACGGAAAGCCATCTCTTTCTAGTACAATTCTTTCAGAGAATGGTAAGATTCTGATTTCGGTAGATGTCACAAATACTGGTAATTATGATGCAGATGAGATAGTTCAACTTTATATCCGCGATTTGGTAGGAAGTGTGTCTAGACCAGTGAAGGAATTGAAGGGTTTTGAAAGAATCTGTTTGAAGAAAGGCGAGACAAAAACAGTTACCTTTACTCTTACCCCTGATGATTTGAAATTCTATAATCAGGAATTGGAATATAAGTATGAACCTGGAGAATTCGAGGTAATGGTTGGTCCAAACAGTAAAAATGTACAGACTCTGAAGTTTGAATTAAAATAATGTTAGTTATGAATAAGAGAATCTTCTTATTGTTTATAGTTACGGCATTTGTCCTCATGGGGGCAAATGCTGCTAAGGTCGTTAAAATATTAGCTATCGGAAATAGCTTTTCGGAGGATGCTATTGAGCAGAATTTGCACGAATTAGCTGATGCTGATGGGGTGAAAACCATTATTGCTAATCTCTATATTCCGGGATGCTCTCTGGAACATCATATGAAGTGTGTCAATGAGGATTTAAAATCTTATCGCTATCGCAAAATAGGGGTAGATGGTAAAATGCAGCAAATAGATAAAGAGCAGGTGTCAAAGGCGTTGGCAGATGAGGAATGGGATTATGTAAGTGTACAGCAAGCTAGTCATTTCTCTGGTGTTTACGATACTTATCAGCCATATTTGAAAGAGTTGGTTGCCTATGTCAAGACGCATACTTCACCAAAAACAAAGATTGTGTTTCATCAGACATGGGCGTATTCTAATGATTCTAAGCATGATGGCTTTGTAAAGTATGGTAATAATCAACTGATAATGTATAATTGCATCTTAGATGCTACCCGCAAAGTTATTCATGATTGCCATCCTGATATTCTTGTTCCTGCAGGTACGGCCATTCAGAATGCGCGTACATCTTATATTGGCGACAGAATGAATAGAGATGGGTATCACCTCAATTTGACTTATGGTAGATATACTGCTGCATGCACTTGGTATCAGGCTATTTTTAAAAAGTCGGTTGTGGGAAATAAATATTTGCCTATGGGAATGACAGAAGCCGAACGTACTGTAGCACAGAAGTCTGCTAGAGCTGCTGTTAAACATCCTTTTGTGATTACAAAGATATAAAGCAACTCTTATCTCTTCCCAAATATCCTCTTATATATAAATAGGTGTAAATCTCTGCTTGTTTTTCTTTAAGCAGAGATTTTTTGCAAAGTCAACGTGGCAAATGTCGGTCGAATCGGCTTTTTTTTAAGTTCTTTAACCTAAAAAGCTTTTAAAAAGAAAGAATAATACCAAAGAATCTTTGCTATAAAACATATTTTTCGTAACTTTGCGGCGGTTTTGGGAGAATGATGATTTCTTCTGTCAACCAAGGTAAAAAAAGGTAAAGAGAAATTATTCACAACTTAAATACATTTAAAATAAAATGGCAAAGTTTGATAAGTCAGTTTTAGCAAAGTACGGAATCACAGGTACAACTGAGGTTCTCTACAATCCTTCTTATGAGGTATTGTTCAATGAGGAGACTAAGGAAGGTCTCAAGGGTTTTGAGGTTGGTCAGGAGACTGAGCTCGGTGCAGTTAACGTAATGACTGGTATTTACACTGGTCGTTCTCCTAAAGACAAGTTCATCGTTGACGATGCTACATCTCACGACACTGTATGGTGGGATTCTGAGGAGTATCACAACGATAACCACAAGGCAACTCCAGAGGCATGGAACGCCGTTAAGGAGATCGCTAAGAAGGAGCTTTCTAATAAGAAGTTGTTCGTAGTAGATGGTTTCTGCGGTACACACAAGGATACACGTATGAAGGTACGTTTCATCGTTGAGGTAGCATGGCAGGCACACTTCGTAACAAATATGTTCATCCGTCCTCAGAACGAGGCTGAGTTCGATCAGGAGCCAGACTTCATCGTTTACAATGCTTCTAAGGCAAAGGTTGAGAACTGGAAGGAGTTAGGTCTCCACTCAGAGACAGCCGTTGTATTCAACGTAACTTCTAAGGAGCAGGTTATCATCAACACATGGTATGGTGGTGAGATGAAGAAGGGTATGTTCTCTATGATGAACTACTTCTTGCCATTGAAGGGTATGGCTTCTATGCACTGCTCTGCCAACACAGATATGAACGGTGAGAACACTGCTATCTTCTTCGGTCTTTCTGGTACTGGTAAGACTACATTGTCAACAGACCCTAAGCGTAAGTTGATCGGTGACGATGAGCACGGATGGGACGACGAGGGCGTGTTCAACTTCGAAGGTGGTTGCTACGCTAAGGTTATCAACCTCGACAAGGAGTCTGAGCCAGACATCTACGGTGCTATCACACGTGACGCTCTCCTCGAGAACGTAACTGTAGCTAAGGATGGTAAGATTGACTTCGCAGATAAGACTGTTACCGAGAATACTCGTGTATCTTATCCTATCTACCACATCAAGAACATCCAGCGTCCATTCTCTCAGGGTCCAGCTGCTAAGCAGGTTATCTTCCTCTCAGCAGATGCATTCGGTGTATTGCCACCAGTATCTATCTTGAACGCTGAGCAGACTAAGTATTACTTCCTCTCTGGTTTCACAGCTAAGTTGGCTGGTACAGAGCGCGGTATCACCGAGCCTACTCCAACATTCTCTGCTTGCTTCGGTCAGGCATTCTTGGAGTTGCACCCAACTAAGTACGCTGAGGAGTTGGTAAAGAAGATGCAGAAGTCTGGTGCTAAGGCATACTTGGTTAACACAGGTTGGAACGGTTCAGGCAAGCGTATCTCTATCCGCGACACACGTGGTATCATCGACGCTATCCTCGACCACTCAATCGACGCAGCTCCTACAAAGACTATCCCATTCTTCAACTTCGTAGTTCCTACACAGTTGGAAGGCGTAGATCCTAAGATCCTCGATCCTCGTGATACATACGCTGATGCTTCTCAGTGGGAGGAGAAGGCGAAGGATTTGGCTGCTCGCTTCATCAAGAACTTCAAGAAGTATGAGACAAACGAGGCTGGTAAGGCTCTCGTTGCTGCTGGTCCACAGCTCTAATTCGACACTTCGAATTTATACTAAATATGAAATCCCGTTTCTTGCAAAAGAAGCGGGATTTCTTCGTTTTTACGCCTCGAAATCACTAAAAAACTTAAAAAATGCGCCTAAAATGAATAATTTGCATAATAATAAGGAGAAAAGGGCGAGTTTTTAAAGAATTCTCAGTAAATTTGCAGCTAAAAATAAAATAGGATAGAATGAAAAGGAAGTTTTTTGCTTTCATAGCGCTGATTACAGCTACGCTCTCGCTCTCTTCTTGCTTGAGCAGCGATGAAACAACAGTAGAATATACACATGATACAGCCATCACGGCTTTCTCGTTGGGTAGTCTTGACAGATATACCAAAACGAAGGCAGGTAAAGATACCTTGCTCAAGGCTAATGTGACGGGCTCTGACTATAAATTTTACATAGATCAGGCACAACGCTCGATTTATAATGTAGATTCCTTGCCTTGTGGGGTGAGGAGTACTGCCATATTGGCTACTATCAGCAGCAAGAATAACAGCCCTATTCTCCTGATGGATATCAACAAGACTGATTCTGTCGCAGCATACTATTCAAGTTCTGATTCCATCAACTTCTCAACGCCTCGCTTGATTAGAGTTTACAGCAGCGACTACTCTGCCTATGCCCAGTATAAGGTTACCGTAAACGTACATAAGGAGTTGCCTTATGAGTTTAAGTGGCATGAGCTGGCTCAGAACAACAGTCAGTTGGCTGCGTTCTCTGATCTGAAGGCTGTAGCTTGTGGTGATTACATCTATGTATTCGGCAAGACTGCCGAGGGTACTAAGGTGCTGAAGTCAGCCATCAATGATGGCAGCGCCTGGTCATCTATTACGATGAACGAAAGCTTAAGTAGTGACGCTTACCAGAGTGCAGTAGCGCTGGATGGCAAGCTCTATATTGCAGATGGCGGCAAGGTTTATGCTTCTGCCGATGCTGAAAAATGGACAGAGGTTTCTGAAAACGCAGATATCAAGCAGCTCATTGGTGCTAGCAGCCAGTATCTCTATGCTTATACTACTGCAGGTATCTCTGTTTCAAAAGATCAGGGTGTCAGCTGGAAGGCAGAGAAACTTGATACTGATGCAGACTCTTTGCCAACACAGAATGTCTCAATGAATGTGGCTGGCGTGCTCTCTGCAAAAAATGTGGAGAACGTGATGCTGATGGGTACTCGCGACAAGGCTTGGAATGATACGGTTGCCACCACATGGTTGCGCACGGTTGACTATGATGCAAATGAAGACGGACAGTGGAACTATCTGGAAATCGAAAAAAATAAAAGTGGAAAGATGCCTTGGCTGGATCAGGTAATTACCTGTGCTGCCGATACAGGCTTCGTGGCTTTAGGCAGTAACGGCAAATGGTATAAGAGCCAGAATGCCGGATTGACTTGGAAGCAGGATAAGATGGTTGTTCTGCCTGCTAAGTTTGCTACTGAAGGTACTGAAGGTCGTTTCGCTTTCTGCCGTGACAAGCAACATTACTATTGGATTATCAGAAACGGATACGTATGGAGAGGACGTTTCAATATAGATGGCTGGAGCAAGGAAGATTAATCATCCTGCTTGCCTTCTTAACTCTGGGCTGTATGGCGGTTCGTGCACAGGACGATCCGCAATATCGCATGGAGATAGGTGCCGGTGTGGGGGTAATGACCTATGAAGGCGACTTTAACGGAAATGTGCTTAGCGACATGCAACCTGCCGGTTTCCTGGTGGGAAGATACAATTTCGACCCCTACAAGGACTTGAAACTGAGCGTGGGCTTTGGAAAAATAAAAGGTTCTTCGGCAAATGTGGATACTTTCTATCCTGATTATGCTGAGAATCCCTATTCCTTTAATCATACGTTGGTGGATATGAATCTAGTGTTCGAGTACAACTTCTGGCCCTACGGAACAGGCAGAGACTATCGTGGAGCCCAGCGCCTGGTTCCTTATATACTGGGTGGCCTGGGAGCAACCTATGTAAAAGGTAACGAAAAAAATGTATTTACAGCCAACGTGCCTTTAGGCATCGGCGCAAAATATAAAGTGAACGAAAGGTTGAACTTGGGACTGGCCTGGACTTTCCATTTCTCGCTCAGCGATGAACTGGATGGTGTGAAAGACCCTTACTGGGTAAAGAGCAGTGGCATTTTCAAGAATACCGACTGCTATTCTACCATAGCCGTTTCGGTGACCTATAGTTTCAGTGCAAAATGTAAAACTTGTAATAAAGAAGAATGATGGACAACTTAGATATGAACAGGATTCCTGAGCACATCGCTATCATTATGGATGGCAATGGTCGCTGGGCAACAGAACGGGGCAAGGAGCGTAGCTACGGCCATCAGGCTGGAGTAGATACCGTGCGCCGAATTACATCGGAGTGTACCAGGTTGGGGGTAAAATATCTCACCCTCTATACTTTCTCTACAGAGAATTGGAACCGTCCGGCCGATGAGGTTGCTGCCTTGATGGGACTGGTACTGACTTCGCTCGAAGATGAAATCTTCATGAAGAATAATGTCCGCTTCCGTGTGATAGGCGATTTGAAACGCCTGCCACAACAGGTGCAGGACAAGCTTCAGGAGACCATGGACCATACTGCGAAGAACGATTCGATGACTATGGTAGTGGCATTGAGCTATTCTTCACGATGGGAAATCCTGAATGCTACTAAGAAAATGGTAAAAGAAGCATTGGAGTCTGGTTCAACCTATGAGCAGATAGAGGATAAACTGACAGAGGAGAACTTCGAGAAGCATCTTGAGACCAGTTTCATGCCAGATCCTGAACTTCTGATACGTACAGGAGGTGAACTCCGTATCAGCAACTATCTTCTTTGGCAGATAGCTTATTCAGAGTTGTATTTCTGTGATACCTTCTGGCCAGACTTCAATGAAGAAGATCTGCACAAGGCAATAGCAAGTTATCAGAACCGCCAACGTCGATTTGGAAAAACCGAGGCACAGGTGGAAGAGGAGGAGAAATAGGCAAACCTCATACAAGCATAGAAAAATCATATTATATATAATAAGGTATAAATGAATAGATTTAAAAAGATTTTCATCCTGCTGTTCGGCGTAATGGCATGCATGCAGATTCAGGCACAAGATAAAATCGTAAACCCTGACATCTCGTATGCTGGTACACCTCGTACCCTTAAGATTGGTGGTATCAATGTTTCGGGTGTTGAGGGCTACGAAGACTATGTTCTCACAGGTATCTCCGGCCTCAGTGTGGGCGATGAGATTACTGTGCCTGGCGACGAGATTACCAATGCCGTAAAGCGCTACTGGAAACATGGACTCTTCTCGAAGGTGGCTATCGCTGCCGACTCTATCGTAGGTGAGAAGCTTTATCTCCATATCTATCTTGCGGTTCGTCCACGTATCTCTAATATCAACTATGTTGGTTTGAAGAAGAGCGAGCGTGAAGATATGGAGCAGAAGTTGGGTATGGTAAAGGGCACTCAGGTAACTCCGAATATGCTCGACCGTGCCAAGATTCTCGCCAAGAAGTATTTCGATGATAAGGGTTTCAAGAATGCTGATATCCAGATTAACCAGCGCGATGATGTCGCCAACAAGGGACAGGTAATCCTGGATGTTGTTGTTGACAAGAAAGAAAAAATCAAGGTACATCAGATAACAATCGATGGAAACGAACAGCTTTCTGACCGCAAGATTAAGGGTGGACTCTTCTCGAAGGGTGCTTTTGCCAAGACGCATGAGGCTGGTAAGTTCGCCTCTTTCTTCAAGTCGAAGAAGTTTACCCCTGAGCGTTGGAAGGAAGATAAGCAGAAACTCATCGACAAATATAATGAGTATGGTTTTCGTGATGCTCAGATTCTGGAAGATAGCGTGAGCAACTTCGATGAGAAGCACGTTAATATCTACATCAAGGTAGATGAAGGTAAGAAATACTATATCCGTAACATCTCCTGGGCAGGTAATACCGTTTACTCTTCAGCTTATCTCGAAGCATTGCTCGGTATGAAGAAGGGCGATGTATATAACCAGAAGATATTGGGTAAGCGCCTGAATGAAGATGATGACGCTGTTTCTAACCTCTACTATAATAATGGTTATGTGTTCTCTCGCATCGAACCGACTGAAATCAATATTGATGGCGATTCTATCGATTTGGAGATGCGCGTAACAGAG
Source organism: uncultured Prevotella sp. (assembly GCA_900557255.1). The sequence continues at coordinate 2,098 of USSA01000010.1, read as the reverse complement.
GGGCCTCAGGCTTATCTGAGCCATGTACGTATCAATGGTAATACCCGTCTTTACGAAAATGTAGTGCGCCGTGAACTTCGTACCAAGCCAGGCGACCTTTTCTCTAAGGATGCTCTGATGCGTTCGGCTCGTGAGCTTGCTTCTATGGGACACTTTGATCCTGAGAAGGTTAGCCCGGACGTAAAGCCTAATCCTGAAGACGGTACGGTTGATGTAAACTGGAACCTGGAGCAGAAGAGTAACGACCAGATTGAGTTCTCGCTCGGTTGGGGTCAGACGGGTGTCATCGGACGTGTGGGCTTGAAGCTCAACAACTTCTCTATGGCAAACCTCTTCAACAAGAACAAGGAGCATCGTGGTATCATGCCAATCGGTGATGGTGAGGTGCTGAGTATCGGTGCACAGACCAATGGTACCTACTACCAGAGCTATAACGTAAGCTACTCTACCAACTGGTTTGGCGGCAAGCGCCCTATCCAGTTCAGCGTAGGTGCATACTACAGTAAGAGTACCGACGTGTCAAGCAACTATTACAATAGTGCAGCCATGTACAACTATCAGAGTTACTTATATGGCTATGGTTCTAGTTACTATAACAACTACGAGAATTATTACGATCCAGACAAGTATATCCAGATGGTGGGTGTAAGCCTCGGTTGGGGTAAGCGCCTCCGTTGGCCGGATGATTACTTCACCTTGTCTGTACAGTTGGCTTACCAGCGCTACATGATGAAGAACTGGAGCTATATGTTGATGACCAACGGTAATGCGAACAACTTGAACTTGACCATCGCATTGAACCGAACATCAACCGACAACCAACTCTTCCCACGTCGTGGTTCTGAGGTTGAGGCAAGTGTCAACCTTACTCCACCATGGAGTGCGTTCGACAACAAGGACTACAAGAATCTTGCCAACGATTCTAAGTCGCCAACCTATTCTGCTGAGCAGCAGGAGAAGTACAGATGGATTGAATACCATAAGTGGAAGTTCAAGGCAAAGACTTATACTGCACTCACAGAGGGTCAGAAGTGCTTCGTATTGATGACCCGTGTAGAACTCGGTTTGCTCGGTTCTTATAACAAGTATAAGAAGAGTCCGTTCGAGACCTACTATGTGGGTGGTGACGGTATGAGTGGATACTCATCATATTATGGTGAGGAAACAATCGGACTCCGCGGTTATGAGAATGGTTCTGTATCTTACAGTCCTACAACCGGTTACTATGCTTATGCATATGATCGCTTTTCATTGGAGCTTCGCTATCCATTCCTCTTAGGTAACACAACCATTTACGGTTTGACTTTCGTAGAGGCTGGTAACGCTTGGTATGAAACCAAGAAGTTCAACCCATTCAGCATGAAACGTAGTGCCGGTGTCGGTGTACGTATCTTCTTGCCTATGGTTGGTCTGATGGGTATTGACTGGGCTTACGGTTTCGATACTGTATGGAATGGTAGTTCATATAAGAAGGGTGGAAGCCAGTTCCACTTCATCTTAGGTCAGGAATTCTAAAAATGGGTTTTATGAAGAAAATAGTATTGATGTTGATGATGGCTGTAGCAGCCATCTCAGCACATGCACAGAAATATGCATTGATAGATATGGAGTACATCTTGAAGAATGTACCCGCTTATGAGCGTGCCAACGAGCAGCTGAATCAGGTAAGCCGCAAATGGCAGGCTGAGGTAGAAGCTCTTAACACAGAGGCAAGCACCATGTATAAGAACTATCAGAACGAGGTAGTGTTCCTTTCCCAGGAGCAGAAAAAGGCTAAGCAGGATGCCATCATGCAGAAAGAGAAGGAGGCTAGCGATTTGAAGAAAAAATATTTTGGTGCAGAAGGCGACCTCTATAAGATGCGTGAGGCATTGATGGGACCTATTCAGGAAGAGATTTATACAGCCGTAAAAGAGATTTCAGACCTGCGCGGATATTCGCTTGTTCTCGATAGAGCTAGCAACAGCGGCATCATCTTTGGCTCTCCTAAGATAGATATTAGCAACGAAGTGCTCCAAAAATTAGGTTATTCCAAATAATAATTGAGTCCACTTTAAAAAGTGGTTTCGTTTAAAAGTTTAACATACATTCGTTCTTT
>USSA01000009.1 GCA_900557255.1 uncultured Prevotella sp. | reverse complement strand
TACAGTTACGCCTTATATGTATATATGTCTGCCCAACCTCTGCCCATCGGGGCTTCCGGTATGGGTATTGACGTTACAAACGTAACACTTTTATCTTGAAAACCATTTTATTTGGCTTGCAAAATTTGATTTTATAGTCTGATTTAACATTATTAAATACAAATATATCAAAGAAATCCACTTTTGCGTGATTTTTCTTGCTAAAAAGTTTGTATTATCAATAATTATTCGTATCTTTGCAGCGTCAGTTCCCACCAAGCCTCTCAACGATGCTCAAATGCGTGGGGCTTTTTTGTATGTATACGTTTATTCTCAAAATACTCTAATGGAAAGATTACCGCACTTCACAAAACATTATATGACAGAGACGGATCTGGTGGCTCTGTTGGAAAATCGTGGGCTTATCATTTCTGATGAAGCTAAGGCGGTACGATATTTGGAGAGTATCGGGTACTATCGTCTTTCTGCTTATATGTATCCATTCTTGAAAGTTCCAAAAGAATTCCATCAGTATAAAGAAGAAACAACTTTTCAGCAAGTGCTGAATCTTTATCGCTTCGACAAAAAGTTGCGTATGTTTCTTCTCAATGAAATTGAAAAAGTTGAGATAGCCATTCGTCGGGCTATTATGAATATTCCTGTGCAGATAACTGGGGATATTTATTGGCTGACTAATTCGGTTCATTTTGCCAACCAAAGAACTTTCCAAGATACAAAGAACACCATTGATAAGGAATACGCCAAATCAACAGAAGAGTTTGTCAAGCACTTCAAAAACAGCTATTGTGACCCATATCCTCCATCATGGATTTTGGGCGAGTTGCTGACAATGGGTAATGTGAACATGGTTTTTCGTAATCTGAAAGCAGACAAGATACGTAAGTGCATTTCTCACTATTTTGGTTTGCAACCTATAGTCTTGGAATCTTGGATAACATCTTTGACATTGTTGAGAAATGCTTGTTGCCACCATTCAAGAGTGTGGAACAAGGTAAGTTCTATTATGCCTGTATCTCCAAGAAGGATTGCACATTCTTGGATTACACAGCCCTCAAACCCTCAAAGAGTATATTTCACAATCTGCATCATCAAGTATTTCCTTGATATTATATCGCCTAACAATGATATGTTAGTCAAGATACAAACGCTATTTTCCAATTATCCGGAGATAAATCTGGCAGCTCTTGGATTTCCGAATGGATGGGAGAGCGAACCTTTATGGACGCAAGGGATGTAAGTGCTCTTACCCAAAGAATTCAAGAATTGGAAAAAGAAAATGCCAGACTTAAAGAGATTCTTGAAAAGAATGGGATAGAATATGAAAGTTTTGAATCCAAGACCTGCAACTTTAATCATATAGAAGCAACATCTGTTTCTATATGCCAATTCACTTTACAGGAAAAGGTTACCATATTTCAAAGTGTATTCCGAGGGCGTGATGATGTTTTTGCTAAGCGTTGGTATAGTAGTACAACCCAAAAGTCTGGCTATCAACCTGTATGCAAGAGAGAATGGAATCGAGAATTTTGCGATAAACGAAAATATAAGTGTGCAGATTGTCCCAACAGGCAGTTCGCTCCTTTGACATACAATGATGTTTTCAATCATCTTGCTGGAAAAGATGTGTGGGGACGTGATGTTATTGGACTTTATCCAATACGAAAGGACAACACTTGCTGTTTCCTTTGCCCAGACTTTGATGACAAGAGCTGTGAACATGGCTATAAGAATGATGTGCTTTCCTTTGTAAATGTTTGCAAAACTTGGAATGTGCCTTGTTACATCGAACGCTCACGTTCTGGCAATGGAGCTCATGCGTGGATGTTTTTTGATACGCCAATAACAGCTTTCAAGGCACGAAAGTTAGGAAATGCCATTCTTACAGAGGCGATGAATAGTGATGTCCATCTTTCTTTCAAGTCATACGACCGGTTCTTTCCTAACCAAGACACCTTGCCCGAAGGTGGTCTTGGCAATCTTGTAGCCTTACCATTGCAGGGGATGGCTCGACGCAAAGGAAACAGTGTATTCGTTGATGAAGATTTCAATGCGTATGCTGACCAATGGGAATTGTTATCACAAATCCGTAAGTTGTCGGAGGTAGAACTTGATATGTTGTTACGGCAGCATATAGAGCCAACATTGGGCGAACTCTCGAAGACCAGTGAGGAAAAGCCTTGGGAAACACCTAAAATGGATATGATGCCAACAGACTGTTATCCAAAGGAAATTGTGCTGACAAGAGCTAACATGCTATATATACCTTTGACAAGTCTGTCTGCCAAATGCGTGAACGTTTTCAAGCGCATGGCTGCTTTCCGTAATCCTGAATTTTATGAGAAGCAAGGGATGCGCTTGTCTACGTATAATATTCCACGTATCATTTCGTGTTCGGAAATAACAGACGACTATCTTGTTCTTCCTCGTGGTTGTGAGGATGCGGTTCGAGACATCCTAACCCAGCATAATGTTAAGGTAATGATTTCAGACAAGACTAACCATGGGCGTAGTATAAAGGTTACATTCAGAGGAGGTCTTCGAGAAGAACAGCAAAAGGCAATGGAAGCTTTTGCTGGGCATAATGTCGGAACGCTATCAGCAGCAACAGCGTTTGGAAAGACCGTGTTTGCCATCGGAGTGATAGCAAAGAGAAAGGTCAATACACTAATACTTGTTCACAACAAGGCATTGCTTGCGCAATGGAAGGAGCGGTTGGAATCGTTTCTTAATATTGATGAAACAATAGAAGTGCCTGAAACAAAACGAGGCAGGAAAAAGAAAACTTCCGCCATTGGTTGCTTATATGCAGGCAAGAACTCACTGCATGGCATAATAGATATTGCTTTGATACAATCTTGTTTGGGTGAAGGCGAAGTAAAGCCTTTTGTCAAGGATTACGGTATGGTGATAGTTGATGAATGTCACCATGTGTCTTCAGTCAGCTTCGAGCTGGTTCTTCGACAAGTGACTGCTACTTTTGTTTATGGTTTGACCGCAACTCCAATCAGAAAAGATGGGCATCAACCTATTATCTTTATGCAATGCGGAAAGATAAGATTTACATCTGATGCCAAGAGCCAAATGGAAAATCAAGGATTCAAACGCCTGCTGATTCCAAGGTTTACTTCGTTCCGAAGCATAATATCAGACCGTAAAACTTATGTTCAAATAACGCAAGAGTTATCCGAGGATAAGGTTAGAAATGAATTCGTTATGGAGGATGTCAAGGCTGCGATTCAAAAAGGACGAACACCTTTAGTGCTGACAACTCGTACAGCTCATGTCAAGGTGTTGGCACAAATGCTAATGCCATTTGCTGATCATGTTATACAACTCATTGGTGCGGATTCTGCTAAAGAAAAACGTCTTGCATTACAAAACCTACAGTCAATACCCACATCAGAATCACTTGTGATTGTGGCTACAGGAAAGTATGTAGGGGAGGGCTTCGATTATCCTCGCCTTGATACCCTGTTCCTTACTATGCCTATAGCTTGGAAAGGAAACGTGGAGCAATATGCAGGGCGTTTACATAGAGAATATGAAGGAAAGAGCGAAGTGTGCATTTATGATTATGTGGATATTCGTGTTCCACTTTGCGACTCTATGTATCGTAAACGACTGAAAGGATATGCTAGAGCTGGATATGGAAAGAATGTGACATCACCAGCACCAGATAAAAAATCCCAAGAATTGATATATGAGCAAAACAATTACGAAGCGGCATTCCGAAATGATTTGGCAAAAGCCAAACATTCTGTTGTTATCGCAGTGCCAAAAGTGAAGTTCAAATATAAAACCTCTATCATGTCTGCACTCGCGAACCTTCTTCATAATGGGGTTTCTGTGGTTGTACATGTTAAAGAGGAAGGGGCTAATGAGATAGAACTGTCAAATGCTGGAATGGATGTGGTTTGCAACAAGGAACAAACGCTACAATGTGCTGTCATAGACAAGGCTATTGTCTGGTATGGAAATATCAACTTCTTTGGCTATAATTCGGAAACAAATAATGTCATGCGAATTGCTGACTATAAAATAGCTAACGAAATGATGGAAATCCTATACTCTGCCACGGAAAACAAGGTAAATGGAGGTTAAATTAAATAGACGTTTAATCTCATTTTTTCCTGTTTTGTGGTAATCTAGAAACCTCAGTTGTAGGTATCCCGATACTTGATGCCTGCACCTGAGGTCTTTGTTTATAATTCGAGCATATCGAAGTACATGGCTCTAGTGTACTTGTTGTCATCGTTCCTATCTGAATCAAAACGATAAATATTCATCCTAAAAGTGCATTATATGTTAGATTCCACTTTTTGTTGATTTCTTCGACTTCTGCATGCAATTTCTCTCGATTAGCTCTTCTCTGCTCTGGAGTCAAACTTTCCACACGCTTCATTTCTTTAACGAAGCGTTCTGCGTCTTTACCCATTAGAATTGGGGCTTCTCTTATTGGTCTTGCCATATTCATATCCTCCTATTATTTTGATGTTTGTATATTTCTCTGACCTTCATTAGGTGTATATCGCTTATTGCTTAAACAGGTCATCCATCGTAATCTCGCTCTGTATCATGCCGTATTGGGCATTTTTTTGCCACACCATAGGTCGTAACGAAGGTGAGGTGCAGAGCCTTGCTGGTATCAGTGTTTTTTAGATAAAATATGCTTGAACTAGGGCGGTAACTCGATTTTTAAGGCCGTTACCGCCCCGTTTCAAGCATGTTTTGTTGAATTGCGGTTCTATTTTTGCAGTGATATATTGTTAATAATCAGAAAAATGCTTGTTTTCTGAAATATTATCTGTATCTTTGTACATTAATTATTAAGAGTAAGATTATGGCTTCAAAGAGATATCCTTTGGGAATACAAACGTTCTCCGAAATCGTGAAGGGGAATTACTTCTATGCTGACAAGACGGCTATCGTCTATCAGTTGGCTCATTATGCCAAGTTTCATTTTCTGAGTCGCCCACGTCGATTCGGAAAATCCTTGTTTGTATCTACCCTCCAGGCTTATTTCGAGGGTAAGAAAGAACTGTTTAAGGGCCTTGCCATCGAACAGATGGAGAAGGAGTGGACGACATATCCTGTCATCCACTTGGATTTGAGCTGTGGTAAGTATTATAGTTTGGAGAATACATATTCAATTCTAAACGGAATACTAGAAGTAGAAGAGAAAAAATATGGTTTAAAAGTTAATCCAATAGATGAGAAGTCTTTTGGAGGTCGTCTTAAGAACATCTTGCTTGCAGCAGCTGCTCAAACAGGTAAACAAGCTGTCGTTCTCATCGACGAATATGACGCCCCGATGCATGATTCTGTAAGTGACGAAGAGTTGCAGAAGACCATCCGCAATATCATGCGAGATTTCTTCAGCCCCTTGAAGCAGCAAGAGGGAAACATCCGCTTTGTATTCATCACAGGTATTTCCAAGTTTAGTCAGCTCAGCATCTTTAGCGAGTTGAACAATCTCAAGATTCTCACGTTGAAGGATGAATACAGTAGCTGTTGTGGTATTACCAAGAGTGAATTGACTCAGTATTTCCGTGAGGGAATCGAGGAGATGGCTGAGCATAATGGGCTTACTTATGAGGAGACCTTAGGGCAACTCAAGCAGCATTATGATGGCTACCATTTCAGTATCAATAGCGAGGATATCTTCAATCCTTACAGCATTATCAATGCTTTGGACGATAAGGAGTTTAATAGCTACTGGTTTACATCTGGTACGCCTACGTTCCTGATAGAACTGATGCAGCAGAAGAATTTGGATATGATGGACTTAAATGATATCTGGGCTAGAGCTAAACGCTTCGATGTTCCTACTGAGACGATTACTGACCCTGTGCCAGTCCTTTTCCAAAGTGGGTATCTTACGATTAAGGGATATGACAAGCAGTTAGGTATGTATTACCTCAGTTTTCCTAATCAAGAAGTTAGACAAGGTTTTTCGGAAAGCCTTTGCCAATATTATACCCCTTCAGAGGTAGGCGAACTTGATGCTATCGTATATGCTTATAAAAAGAATGTGCTCATCAATGATGACATGGAAGCCTTTATGCCTCATTTGAAGGCATTCTATGATAAGTTCCCATATACGATTATCAACAATAATGAGCGTCACTATCAAGCCGTGATATTCACCATCTTCACCATGCTTGGCGAAGATGTGAAGGTGGAGCATACCACTTCGGATGGAAGAATAGACCTTGTGCTCAAGACGGATAAGAGTATCTTTATCTTTGAGTTGAAATATAAGAAGTCTGCCGACATCGCCATGGCGCAAATCTGCGATAAGAACTATGCCAAGGCTTTTGCCGATGATGGGCGAAAGGTTGTGAAAGTGGGTATTAACTTCTCGGAAAACCAGCGAAGTATAGAGGATTGGGTGATAAAATAAATGAAATAGAAGAAAGTTGGTGACCTTCATCAGGTGTATGTCACCACACTATATAGATAAAAATATATCTGAACAGGGGCGGTAACTCGATTTTTTAGGTAGTTACCGCCCCATTTCAAGCATGTTTTGTTCTTTTGTACAGTCGCAGAACTTAGATAATCACCGCCGTTCCGCTGCATGTTACCATCAGCATGGAACCGCTGTTGCCCACGGTTTCGTAATCCAGGTCGATGCCCACGATGGCGTTACAGCCCAGGGATGCGGCACGGTCGGCCATCTCTCTGAGGGCTGTATCCTTAGCCTCGCGGAGGGTGCTTTCGTAAGAACCGCTTCTGCCGCCGATTACATCACGGACACTGGCAAAGAAATCCTTTACAAAGTTGGTACCGATGATGGTTTCGCCGGTCACTACGCCACGGTATTCACGGATAGGGTGGCCTTCTATGGTTGGAGTGGTACTTAAAATCATAATCTTTTCCTTTCTTTTTTATGTTATTATCAATGTTATTTATAGCTTTGACGATAAAAGTAGTGAAAAGGTTGCAGAAAATCCAAAATAATTGTTACTTTTGCATCTGAAATATAAATATTTATAGGTTATATGAACAAGAGATTGATGTTTTCGGCAGCACTCGTGATGGCGCTGCTTTCGGCAAACGCTCAGAAAAGGGCGTTTACCATCGAGGATTTGTACAGGGTGAAGGGTGTATCTTCGGTGAGCCTTTCGCCTGATGGTAAGACGGTTTGCTATACCGCCAGTTCTTCTGACCTGAAGAATCAGAAGTCTGGCTCCGACATCTACATCATGAATGCGGATGGCTCTCACGCCAAGGCTCTTACCGAGGATGGAAAGAGCAGTTCTGCCGTATGGAGCAAGGATGGAAAGAGTATCTTCTTTACTAATTATGAGAAAGGGACGGCTCAGATCTTTCGCATGGATCTGACTACCTGCGAGACAGAACAGGTAACTGATTATGAGTTGGGTATCGGTAGTCCTGTCATCTCTCCGGATGAGCGATACATTGCCTTTACCGCAGAAGTATATCCCGACCTGGGAGCTGATGCCAAGGCTAACAAGGCCCGGATGGAGAAAAAGGAGCAGGGACCTGTACAGGCGCATATCGCCGACAAGTTGCTCTACCGTCATTGGACGAGCTATAATGATGGCAGATGCAATCACCTTATCCTTTTCGATACACAGACGAAGACTTACAAGGATCTGACTCCGGGCAATTATTCGCTTATATTCGTGGTTGGGGGTGGAATCACCTATCAATTCTCTCCTGACAGCAAGGAGATCTGTTTCGTATCCAATCATGATGAGCATCAGGAGGCTAGCACCAATGCCGACCTGTGGACGGTATCTGTGAATGGGGGAGAACCGGTCTGCATCACGAAGGAGAACAAGGCTTGGGATGGTACTCCAGCCTATTCGCCTGACGGCAAGTATATCGCTTACCGCTTGCAGCAAGTGCCTGGTTATGAGTCTGATCGCTTCCGTCTTGCTATCTACGACCGGGCTGCAAAGAAGTCTACCATCCTGACAGAGAAGTTTGACAACTGGGTAGATGATTACAAATGGGCTCCCGACAGCAAGAGTATCTTCTTCCTCGGTCAGGTACAGGGCGCTGAGCCGCTCTACAAACTCGATATTGCCAGAAAAACCATCTTGCCGGTATTGACGGGCAAGGCCATCTCGGAGTTTGATTTCGACAATAAGGGTATGGTATATTATACCTATAGCACGACAGGCAAGCCATCGGCCCTCTATCGCCAGCAGATGAAGAAGTGGAATGGAACTCCTGTAGCCAGCGGTAAGGAACAGCAGATTACCTTCCTCAACCAGCAGTTGGAAGATGAAGTGGATATCCGTCCATCTGAGAGTATCTGGGTAGAGGGTGCTGGTGGCGACAAGGTACAGGTATTCATCGTGAAGCCACACAACTTTGATGCCAGCAAGAAATATCCGCTTATCATCAATATACATGGCGGTCCGCAAATGCAATGGATGAATTCCTTCCGTGGCGACTGGCAGGTTTATCCTGCTGCCGGTTATGTTGTGGCTTATCCTAATCCTCACGGTTCTACGGGATATGGTCAGGCCTTTACCCGTGCCATTTCTGGCGACTGGGGCGGAAAGGTATTCGAGGATGTAATGAAGGTTACCGATAAATTGGCAACCCTGGAATATGTTGATTCTACCAGGATGGGAGCGATGGGATGGTCGTATGGCGGTTACATGATGAACTGGCTGCAGGGACATACCAAGCGATTCAAGTGTCTGGCTTCCATGATGGGCGTATATGACTTGCGCTCTATGTGGGGCAGTACCGAGGAAGTGTGGTTTCCTAACTTTGAGTTAGAGGGACAGCCTTATAATTCCAATCTCTACGAGAAGTGGTCGCCATCCTCATACATCAAGAACTTCTCAACACCAACCCTCGTGATGACGGGTGAGCTGGACTATCGTGTACCATATACCCAGAGTTTGCAGTATTTCACAGCCTTGCAGACCCTGAACATTCCTTCGCGACTGATAGTCTTGAAGTATGATGGTCACTGGCCAAGCAACCTGAAGTCGATGCCGCTCTATTACAACGCGCACCTCGACTGGTTCCATCGTTATCTCGGCGGTGCTCCTGCACCTTGGGACACAGAGAAAATGGTGAATAATGAGATAGAGTACTAAAATGCCCTATATATAATAAGGTGTAGAAAACCAAAATAAAAAAGCTCCATCCGCATCTGACTGCGAATGGAGCTTTTCCTGATAATTAAAAACTTACTTTGTTTCCTGTTCTTCCTGCATGTCCAGATACTGGTTGTCCTTGTCGTAGAATTCGTACTGGAGGAACGCCAGTTTCTGTGAAGGAATCACATTGAAGCCGAAACCATACTTAAACTGCCATCTGCGCTTCAGAGAAATGAAGCCCTTGTTGATGAAGGCAGCCACGTAAGGATTCACATACAAAGTGAATTTCTTGACGCCGATCTTGTTGACTAGGCGGTCGATTTTTCTTTCCAACTGGTCGGTAAAGAGGATGCTAGACTTAATCTTGCCCGTACCGAAACAGGTAGGGCAGGTTTCATCTACATTCACATCCATAGCCGGACGCACACGCTGGCGCGTAATCTGCATCAGTCCGAACTTACTCAATGGCAGGATGTTGTGCTTGGCACGGTCCTTCTGCATGTTCTTGCACATGCGCTCATAGAGCAACTGTCGGTCTTCGGCAAGATTCATGTCGATGAAGTCGACAACAATGATACCTCCCATATCTCGGAGGCGCAATTGTCTAGCCAACTCATCAGCAGCGCCGAGGTTAACGTCCAGTGCATTTGCTTCCTGACCTTTCTCACGAGTTCTGTTACCACTGTTTACATCGACAACATGCAAGGCCTCGGTGTGCTCGATGATAAGATAAGCACCGTGCTTGTAGTTAACAACACGACCAAAGCCAGCTTTAATCTGCTTGGTAATGCTGAAATTGTCGAAGATAGGCACCTTACCGGTGTAGAGCTTAACTATGCCCGCCTTTTCAGGGGCTATTAGAGAAACATAGTTCTTCACCTCGTTCATCACATCTTCGTTGTTCACGTAGATGTTCTCGTAAGATGGGTTAAACAAGTCACGCAAGAGAGCAACGGCTCTTCCGGTCTCCTCGAATGCAAGTTGCGGGCGCTGCTGGGTCTTCTGTACCTTGGCGATAGCATCCTCCCATCGCTTCACCAGGACTTTCAGCTCAGCATCGAGCTCAGCGACCTTCTTACCCTCAGCCACCGTGCGGACGATAACGCCGCAATTCTTTGGTTTGATGCTGTGAATGAGTTGTTTGAGTCGGGAGCGTTCTTCACCGCTTTTAATTTTCGACGAGACAGAAACTTTATCACCGAATGGCATGAGTACCAGGTATCGGCCCGCGAATGAGATTTCGCCTGTGAGTCGAGGTCCCTTGGTAGAGATTGGTTCCTTTACGATTTGTACCAGCACTTCCTGTCCTGCTTTGAGCACATTCTGTATGCTGCCGTCCTTTTCCAATTCAGGCATTTTGCTGGCTTTAGAGAATGGGAAAAGTTTCTTTCTGTCGCTCTGTACTTGTTTAAGGTACTTCTGGTAGGAATTAAAATGACTTCCTAGATCAAGATAATGAAGAAAGGCGTCGCGTTCATAACCTACATCCACGAAGCAGGCGTTAAGACCCGGCATCAGTTTTTTAACCTTTGCGATGTAGATGTTGCCCACAGAGAACGATGCCTCACGAGGTTCGTTCTGGTATTCCACCAGCTGCTTGTCCTCCATGAGTGCGATAGAGATGTCTTTCTGTTGGACATCAATTACAACTTCGCTTGTCATATCTTCAATAATCTTTTAACTTTAAATTAATACAAAAAAAGGGTATGTCATTCCATATCTGAACTGACACACCCCCTCAGTCACGAACTGACCGAGAGCTAAAGTAGACTAGCTACAATGCTAGCTTACTTGCTCTTATGTCTGTTCTTACGTAATCTCTTTTTACGCTTGTGAGTAGCCATCTTGTGGCCCTTCTTTTTCTTTCCGTTTGGCATGATTTTAAAATTTTAAAATATTGTTATTATAAAAAATGATATTTCTCTCTTCCTGTCCAGCAGTATTACTGAGCGTTCTGCATCTCCTCGATGAAACTCTTTGATGGCTTGAAGCTTGGCAAGTCGTGAGCTGGGATGGTGATGGTTGTATTCTTAGAGATGTTACGGGCAGTCTTAGCAGCACGATGCTTGATGTTGAAGCTGCCGAAGCCACGCAAGTATACATTGTCCTTCTTTTCGATGAGGCACTTCTTAACCTCTTCCATAAAAGCCTCTACTACAGTACCTACTTCTTTCTTAGGCATACCAGTAGCGATAGCTACCTCATTAATGATATCTGCTTTGGTCATTTCTTTATTTTTTACTAATTTTACTTGTTAATCTTTATTTCGGTGTGCAAAGATACAAGTTTTTTATGATATAACAAAATACTTAAGGCTTTTTTTGCAAAAATAATGCTCTAAGTATTTGCATATAAGGTTTTTATTGCGTATTTTTGCACCAAAATAGAGAAATTATGAGATTTAAGAGATATTTTTTGGCTTTGATGATGGTTGCCTTTCATGCATTGGCGTTGACGGCTGGGGAGGTCTGGACGGCGAAAAATGTACCGATTCCTTTCCTTAGGGATTCTACGCAATATGTTTCCGACCCGGATGGATATGTTGATAAGGCTCAGAAGGATTCTGCCAATTTCTATCTTCAGAAACTGAAGTTGGAGTGTGGCGTACAGAATGTGCTCATCATTGTGGGAAAGGTTGACAACCAGGATGCCTTCCGAATGGCACAGGATGTGGGCAATCAATATGGTATCGGTTACAAGAAGAGCCGGAGAGGACTGGTTATCGTCATTGCGGTGGAGGATCATAAATACTTTATTGCTTCAGGAAGTGGACTGGAGGGTGAGTTGACTGATGTGGACTGTGATGATATTGCCCGAGCTTGCATCGTGAAGTATATGCGCGAAGGCAATCCGGGCGAGGCAGTAGCATCTGTGAGCCGTGCTATATATAATAAGGTGAAAAGTGGACGGACGGGAATAGCGGATGTTGATGAAGGTTCGGTTAATGACGAAGAGGACTGGTTCCTGGTCATTATCCTGTTCCTTATCTTCTTCGGTATTCCTATCTATCTGTTTATCAGGTATATTCTGGAGATGCTCGGTATTGTGAAGCCAAGACCGAAGAGCAATCAGAGAAAACAGTCTCGTAGGAGAAACAATGACGATGACTGGATACCTCCTTTCTTTATGGGAGGTGGCGGTTCTTCCGGCGGCGGTTTCTCGGGCGGTTCTTTTGGCGGAGGTACCTTTAGCGGAGGCGGCTCTGGCGGAGGATGGTGATGACTGATTATAGTTAATAGTTTATAGTAAATAATTAATTAATAATAATGACAATGGAACAGACAATGAATTCAAACATGCAACCGGCAAAGAGAGGTATAAAGAAAAGTTGGATTATCCTGGGCATCATAGTTGTGCTGGTACTATGGATGTTCAGTGGTTATAACGGATTGGTAGAGAAACAGGAGTTGGCTACCACAGAGTTGGCTAATGTTCAGACTCAGTATCAGCGTCGTGCAGACATGATGCCACAGTTGGCAAAGATAGTAAAGGCTTATGCCAAGCATGAGAAAGAAACCTTTGCCGAGGTAACCAAGGCTCGTGCTGCTGTTGGTCAGGTAAAGCTGGATGCCAACAATCTTACTGAGGCTAGCCTGAAGAAGTATGCTGCTGCACAGGGTGAGTTGGCGAATGCATTCTCCAAACTGATGGTAGTAGCCGAGAAATATCCAGAGTTGAAAGCCAGCGAGAACTTCAAGGCTCTTCAGGTTCAGGAAGAGGGTACGGAAAACCGCATCAGCGAGGCACGTCGCAAATATAACGAAGCCGTCCAGAACTATAACCAGACGGTTAGGAAAATGCCTAGTGCTCTTATCGCCGGCCTCTTCAATTTCAATGTGATGCCTAAGTTTGAGGCAGCAGCAGGAGCTGAGAAGGCGCCAGATTTGGATATCTAATTTAGAATTGATCATTAAGAATCCTGTTTTTCTACGGAATTAATAAGTTTGTCATCTAGCCAATGGGAACGAGAAGTGTTTCGTTGGCTAGATTTTTTGTTTCATGCTCTTTCAAATTGAAAGTAACTCAATATTTTATATATATTTTGTATTTCAGATGTTTTTTATTTCAGAAATTCTTTGTATCTTTGCACGCAATTTAAGAATTATGGTAGAAATACCGCAAACATTGAAATTTCAATAAGGTAAATTACAAATATGAAACAAACAAAGATTGTCGCTTCCATCAGTGATCGTAAATGTGATCAGGATTTTATCCGAAAACTGTTTTTCGCCGGTATGAACGTTGTTCGTATGAATACTGCTCATGCCACAGAAGAGGGTATACGCACCATCGTAAAGAATGTAAGAGCCGTGTCTCCACATATTGGTATTATGATTGATACTAAAGGTCCTGAGGTGCGAACTACAGGTGTGAAGGAACCTATCCACTACAATGTTGGTGATGTAGTGAAAATCTTTGGACGTCCGGAAATGGAGTCTTCTCATGATATTGTGAATGTGAGCTATCCTGACATCGCAGCCGATGTTAAGGTAGGTGATGATTTGCTCTTCGATGATGGTGAACTCGATATGAAGATTATCGACAGCCAGGGTCCTATGCTGGTTGCCGAGGTTCAGAACGAGGGAGTGCTCGGGGCTCACAAGAGCGTGAATGTGCCGGGAGAGCATATCGACCTGCCTGCACTGACAGAGAAAGACCGCCGGAATATTGAACTTGCTATCGAGTTGGATATTGATTTCATCGCTCACTCTTTTGTGCGCAATGCAGCCGATGTGAAGGCCGTTCAGAATATCTTGGACGCTCACAACAGTTATATCAAGATTATCTCTAAGATTGAAAATCAGGAAGGTGTAGATAATATTGACGAGATTATTGATGCCTGCTATGGTATCATGATTGCCCGTGGTGACCTGGGTATCGAGGTGCCAATCGAGAGAATTCCTGGCATCCAGCGCCGCATCATCTCTAAGTGTGTGAAGGCGCAGAAACCGGTAATCGTAGCAACACAGATGTTGCATACCATGATTAAAAATCCACGTCCTACCCGTGCTGAGGTAACCGATATTGCCAATGCTATCTTCTATCGCACCGATGCGCTGATGCTTTCTGGTGAAACCGCAAGCGGAAAGTATCCTGTAGAGGCTGTGCAGACCATGGCACGTATTGCTGAGCAGGCAGAGAAGGATAAGTCTCCACTGAATGATATTGATCCAATGGAAGGGGGCAAGATTGACCAGAAACTCTTCCTGGCTCATGCTGCCATTGAGGCTACAAAGAAGTTGGGTGTTGCCGGTATCATCACTGATGGTGAAACCGGTCAGACTGCACGCGACCTGGCAGCCTTCCGTGGTCCTAGTCCGGTCTTGGCTATCTGCTACAAGGAGAAACTTCAGCGCTGGTTGAATCTGAGCTATGGTATTATTCCAATCCATCAGAAGGATCAGGTTTCTACCAAAGCTATGTTTACTGCTGCGGTGCGTATGCTTCGCCAGAAAGGCTACTTAGGTGAGGAGGATAAGATTGCTTATCTGAGCGGTAGCTTTGGAGAGGGTGGAGGTACTACCTTCGTAGAAATTAATAAGGTGAAGAAGATTTTCGATAACAGTTATAGCTTTAATTTGCCATCAAATGGCATCGAAGATAAGTAAAAAAGGCTATTATTTCAAAAAAAAATAGACGTAAATAGAATTATTGGTGCAAAAATTTGCAGTATTCAAAAAAATACCGTAATTTTGCACCAATATTTTAAAACGAAAATTTTAGAAAATGAAAAAACTCGTTAGTTCAGTTTTAGTCGCTTTGACTATACTCTTAGTACTTGGCAGTTGTGGAAGTACTAAGAATGTAGCTTATTTCCAAAATGCAGATTCTATCAGCTTGGCTGCTTCAAGAATGCTTTATGAAGCCAAGATTATGCCTAAGGACGAACTTACAATTACAGTAATTACAACAGATCCAAAGGCTGCCATGCCTTTCAACCTCTCTGTCTCTCAAACATTGGGTACAAGCGGACAGCTGAGTTATGGTAGTGGTTCCCTGCAAGGATATCTGGTTGATAATGATGGTAATATTGAGTTTCCTGTTGTTGGTACCTTGCATGTCGGTGGTTTGACCAAGAAACAGGCTGAAGATCTCATCAAGAATAAGGTGAAGCCTTATCTGGCAGAAAAAGAAAATCCAATTGTTACGGTTCGCATGGGCAGTTACCATGTATCTGTATTAGGTGAAGTAGAAAAGCCAGGAATTATTTATGCTCCACAGGAGAAGATGAGTATTCTTGAAGCTTTGGCACAGTGTGGCGACTTAACCATCTATGGTAAGCGTGACAATGTATTATTGATTCGTCAGGATGCAGCAGGAGAGAAGCATACTTATCGTATGAACTTGAATGATGCAAATATTATTAATTCCCCATTCTATTATCTGCAGCAGAATGATATTATCTATGTAGAACCAAATAAGGTGAAAGCTCAAAACTCATCTATCGGTTCATCTACTACATTGTGGTTCTCTGCCGTTGGTACATTGATTTCTATCGCATCATTGATTGTCAATATCTTGCGATAGCAGGTAATAGAAGAGAGTAAAATAAGAATACTACAAAAATAATAATATATGTGTGGCATTGTAGGATATTTAGGTAAGGGTGAGGCTTATCCTGCCCTTATCAAAGGTTTAAAGCGTTTGGAATATCGTGGATACGATAGTGCAGGCGTGGCTCTTATCAGTAATGATGGTGCTTTGAACGTTTACAAAGCAAAGGGTAAGGTGGCAGATCTTGAAGCGTTCTGCTCTGATAAGGATATTTCGGGACATGTGGGTATTGCTCATACTCGTTGGGCTACCCATGGAGAGCCTTCAGCTGTAAATGCTCACCCGCATTATTCCTCTAGCAAGAACCTTGCCATGATTCATAATGGAATCATAGAAAACTATGCTGGTATCAAGAAGAATCTCATTGCTAAGGGAGTAGAGTTTAAGAGCGAGACGGATACTGAGGTTCTCGTTCAGCTGATTGAATATATTCAGATAAAGAAAAATCTCGACTTGCTGACTGCCGTTCAGGTGGCTCTCCGTCAGGTAATCGGAGCCTACGCTATCGCTATTCTTGATAAGCGTAGCCCTAATCAGATCATTGCTGCCCGTAAGCAGAGTCCGTTGGTTGTCGGTATCGGAAAGGATGGTGAGTTTTATCTCGGTTCTGATGCCAGTCCTATCATCGAATATACAGATAAGGTAGTTTATCTGGAGGATGGTAACATCGCTGTGATGCGCCTCGGTGAGGAATTGCAGGTGGTGAACATCCAGAACGTTAAACTCAACCCTGAGGTACAGACCGTAGACATTGATCTCGGTCAGATAGAGAAGGGCGGTTTCCCTCACTTTATGTTGAAGGAAATTTTTGAGCAGCCAGAGTGCCTTCGTAACTGTATGCGTGGCCGTGTAGTTAGCCGCACAGTGGAAACTCGCGTAATGACTGATGGCGACGATACAACCAGTAAGAAGGAGACTGAGATGGGTGTCGTGCTCAGCTCCATTACCGACCATCGCCAGCAGCTTCTCAATGCCAAGCGAATCATTATCGTGGCTTGTGGTACATCATGGCATGCCGGACTTATCGGCAAGCAGATGATAGAGAACTATTGCCGCATCCCTGTGGAAGTGGAATATGCATCTGAATTCCGTTACCGTAATCCTGTGGTAACGAAGGATGATGTGGTCATCGCCATTTCCCAAAGTGGAGAAACCGCTGATACCCTGGCAGCCATCAAACTTGCCAAGGAGAGTGGTGCGTTTATCTATGGTATCTGTAACTCGATAGGTTCTTCCATTGCCCGAGAAACAGATACAGGTACCTATATTCACGTAGGTCCTGAGATCGGTGTAGCCTCTACCAAGGCGTTCACTGGTCAGGTTACCGTTCTCATCCTTCTGGCGCTTGCTATCGGAAAGGAGAAAGGAACCATCAGCGAGAGCGAATATCAGAAGATTACAGAACAGCTTTGGAACATTCCTGCCAAGATGAAGGAAGTATTGAAGCTCAACAATAAGATAGCTGACTTGAGCCGTACCTTTACGTACGCTCGCAATTTCATCTATCTGGGCCGTGGATTCCAGTATCCAGTGGCTCTGGAAGGTGCATTGAAGTTGAAGGAGATTAGCTACATCCACGCTGAAGGTTATCCTGCAGCGGAAATGAAGCATGGACCTATTGCGTTGATTGACAGCGATATGCCAGTGGTTGTTATTGCTACCCACAATTTCATGTACGAGAAGGTCTTGTCTAATATACAGGAGATCAAAGCCCGTCAGGGTCGCGTTATAGCCATTGTCAGCAAGGGCGACGAAACCATCTCTAAGATTGCCGACGAAGTGATTGAACTCCCTGAGACCTTGGAGTGCCTGGAGCCATTATTGGCTACCATTCCTTTGCAGCTTTTGGCTTACCATGTAGCTGTATGTAAGGGCAAGGACGTTGACCAACCTAGAAACTTGGCCAAGTCTGTTACTGTAGAATAATATATAAAGGGATTCGTCATTTCTTGACGTTTCCCTTTTTTTGGAGGGGTATCCCTCGGATAGGTATATTCAAATTTAACTAATTAAGATTTAACTAATTAAGATAAGGATAATAGAGAGATGGAACCATTGAAACATGAGTGTGGCGTAGCAATGATCAGATTGCTCAAGCCACTGGAGTATTACCAGCAGAAGTATGGTACTTGGATGTACGCACTCAACAAACTCTATCTGATGATGGAGAAGCAGCACAACCGTGGCCAGGAGGGTGCTGGTATGGCTTGTGTCAAACTGGGCGGTAAGCCTGGTCATGAGTATATGTTCCGTGAGCGTGCAGAGGGCAAGAATGCCGTGACCGAAATCTTCGGCAAGGCGAATGCCAACTTCAAGAGCCTGACTCCCGAGCAGCTTGCTGATGCAAAGTTCGCTAAAGAGGAACTGCCTTTTGCAGGCGAACTTTATATGGGACACCTGCGCTACAGTACCACCGGAAAGAGTGGCATTCAGTATGTGCACCCATTCCTGCGACGTAACAACTGGAAGGCGAAGAACCTCTGCCTTTGTGGTAACTTCAACATGACCAACGTAGATGAAATCTTCGAGGAACTTACCAAGCAGGGCCAGAGTCCTCGCATCTACAGCGACACCTACATCATGCTTGAACTGATGGGCCACCGTCTGGACAGAGAGGTGGAGCGCAACTTCGTAGCTGCAAAGGCGATGGAGATGCAGAATACCGATATCACCAACTATATAGAAGACCACGTGAAGATGAGCAATGTACTCAAGACCACGATGAAGAACTTTGATGGCGGTTATGTGGTTTGCGGTATCACCGGTTCGGGCGAGATGTTCTCTATGCGCGACCCTTGGGGCATCCGTCCTGCGTTCTATTACAAGAACGATGAAATCGTGGTAGTAGCCAGCGAGCGCCCTGTACTCCAGACCACCTTCGACCTGGAGGCAGAGGAAGTGCAGGAACTGATGCCGGGCATGGCGCTTCTCGTGAAGAAGAACGGAGAGTGCAGCATCGAGCGCATCATGGAGCAGAAGGGTGATTCTGCCTGCTCATTCGAGCGCATCTACTTCAGTCGTGGTTCCGACAAGGATATCTACCAGGAGCGTAAGCAGTTGGGCGAGCAGTTGACCCAGCCTATCCTGAAGGCTGTGGATTATGATGTAGACCACACCGTGTTCAGCTATATCCCGAACACTGCCGAGGTGGCTTACTATGGCATGTTGAGCGGTTTCAAGAAGTATCTTAATGAGACCAAGATTGAGCAGATTGCCAACCTCGACCATGTTCCATCAAAAGAAGAATTATACGAAATCCTCGGCGACTTCGTCCGCTCAGAAAAGATAGCATGGAAGGATATCAAACTCCGTACCTTCATCACCGAGGGCAACAGTCGTAACGACCTGGCGAGCCACGTGTATGATGTAACCTACGGAAGCATCGAGCCGAATGTGGATAATCTTGTCATTATCGATGATAGTATCGTGCGTGGTACTACCCTGAAGGAGAGTATTCTCCGCATCCTCGACCGTCTGCATCCTAAGAAGATTGTAGTGGTTTCCAGTGCCCCTCAGATCCGATATCCGGATTACTACGGCATCGATATGGCAAGACTGGAAGAGTTCTGCGTGTTCCGTGCTGCCATCCAGCTGCTGAAAGAGCGCAAGATGGAGGACCTCATCGAGCAGACCTACGAGGCATGCAAGGCAGAACTTGCCAAGCCGAAGGAGGAGCAAGTGAACCCGGTTCGTGCCATCTACAAGCCATTCACCATCGAGGAAATCAACGAAAAGATAGTAGAGATGCTCCGTCCGGAAGGCATGACCACTCCTATCCAGCTCGTGTTCCAAAGCATCGAGGGCTTGCGCGAGGCGATTCCAAACCACAAGGGCGACTGGTATTTCACCGGTCATTATCCAACCCCAGGAGGCACGAAACTCTGCAACCAGTCGTTTGTAAACTACATCGAAAACGTTTATCATAAATAAGTGAAGAGAGAAGAACGAAGAGTGAAGAATTCATTTGCTCTTATAAGTATGAAATAAAAGAATCAAATGTCAGATATGAAAAAAGTAACCTTAGTTTTGAGCGATGGAACCCAGTTCCATGGCAAATCTTTTGGATATGACGCTCCTGTAGCGGGTGAGGTTGTGTTCAACACAGCCATGATGGGATATCCAGAGAGTTTGACCGACCCTTCTTATGCCGGTCAGTTGATGACACTTACATTCCCTCTCGTGGGCAACTATGGTGTGCCACCATTTACTTTCGAGGAGAACGGTTTGCCAACCTTCATGGAGAGTGACAAAATTTATGCTTCTGCCATCATCGTGAATGATTACAGCGAGCAGTACAGCCACTGGAATGCTGTAGAGAGTCTTGCCGACTGGTTGAAGCGTGAGAAAGTGCCAGGAATCACAGGCATTGATACCCGTGAGTTGACTAAGGTGCTTCGTGAACATGGTGTGATGATGGGTAAGATTCTCTTTGATGATGAGCCTGACAACATTCCTGAGGCTAACTATGAGGGTGTAAACTTTGTTGACCAGGTAAGCTGCAAGGAAATTATCCGTTATAACGAGGGTGCCGGCAAGAAGGTGGTTCTCGTTGACTGCGGTGTGAAGGCAAACATCATCCGTTGCCTTATCAACAGAGGCGTTGAGGTGATCCGTGTGCCTTGGAATTACGATTACACCGATATGGATTTCGACGGACTGTTCCTGGCCAATGGCCCTGGCGACCCGGATATGTGTGAGGATGCAGTAAACATTATTCGCAAGCAGATTAGCCAGAGTCGCAAGCCTATCTGCGGTATCTGTATGGGTAACCAGTTGCTTTCTAAGGCAGCCGGTGCTACTATCTACAAGTTGAAGTATGGTCACCGTTCACACAACCAGCCAGTGCGCATGGTAGGAACCAACAATTGCTACATCACCTCTCAGAACCATGGTTATGCCGTTGATGCCAAGACATTGGGCAACGATTGGGAGGAGCTCTTTGTAAATATGAATGATGGCTCTAACGAGGGTATCCGCCACAAGGTGAACCCTTGGTTCTCAAGCCAGTTCCACCCAGAGGCTTGCTCAGGCCCTGTGGATACAGAGTTCATGTTTGATAAGTTTGTAGAAACACTCAAGTAAGTGAAGAGTGAAGAACGAAGAGTGAAGAATTCGAATGATTTTATTGTAATTTAGGAAAATAATGAAAGACGAAAATATAAAGAAGGTGCTCCTCTTAGGTTCTGGAGCCTTGAAGATTGGTGAAGCAGGTGAGTTCGACTACTCAGGTTCGCAGGCCCTGAAGGCATTGCGCGAGGAAGGTGTCGAGACTGTGCTCATCAACCCGAATATCGCAACCGTACAGACATCAGAAGGTGTTGCCGACCAGATTTACTTCCTGCCAGTGCAGCCATACTTCGTAGAGCGTGTCATTCAGAAGGAGAAGCCAGACGGTATCCTCCTCAGCTTCGGTGGTCAGACTGCCCTCAACTGTGGTGTGGAACTCTATCGCCAGGGCATCCTGGAGAAATATAATGTCAAGGTATTGGGTACTCCAGTTCAGGCTATCATGGATACTGAGGACCGTGAGCTCTTCGTAGAGAAGCTGGATGAAATCAACGTGAAGACCATCAAGAGTGAGGCTTGCGAGAACATCGAGCAGACCCGCAAGGCTGCTGCTGAGCTCGGCTATCCTGTCATCATCCGTGCTGCTTACGCCTTGGGTGGACTCGGTTCCGGTTTCGCAGACAACGAGGAGGAGCTGAACAAACTCGCTGAGAAGGCTTTCTCTTTCTCTCCACAGGTATTGGTAGAGAAGAGTTTGAAGGGCTGGAAAGAGATAGAGTATGAGGTGGTTCGCGACCGTTACGACAACTGTATCACAGTTTGTAACATGGAGAACTTCGACCCACTGGGAATCCATACTGGTGAGAGTATCGTCATCGCTCCATCTCAGACCCTGAGCAATTCTGAGTATCATAAGCTCCGTGCCCTTGCCATCAAGATTATCCGTCACATCGGAATCGTGGGTGAGTGTAACGTGCAGTATGCCTTCGACCCTAAGAGCGAGGATTATCGTGTAATCGAGGTGAATGCCCGCTTGAGCCGTTCATCAGCCTTGGCATCTAAGGCTACCGGTTATCCTCTTGCCTTCGTTGCAGCCAAGCTCGGTATGGGCTACGGTCTGTTCGAGTTGAAGAACTCTGTTACCAAGACTACATCAGCTTTCTTCGAGCCAGCATTGGATTACGTGGTTTGTAAGATTCCACGTTGGGACTTGTCTAAGTTCCGTGGCGTAGATAAGGAGTTGGGTTCATCTATGAAGTCAGTAGGTGAGGTAATGGCCATCGGCCGCAACTTCGAGGAGGCCATCCAGAAGGGTCTTCGTATGATTGGTCAGGGCATGCACGGTTTCGTAGAGAACAAGGAACTTGAAATCGACGATATCGATGCAGCTTTGCGAGAGCCAACAGATAAGCGTGTGTTCGTGATTTCAAAGGCAATGCACAAGGGCTATACCGTAGATCAGATTCACGACTTGACCAAGATTGACAGGTGGTTCCTTGAGAAGTTGAAGCACATCATCGACATCGACGAGGCGATGAAGAAGTGCAACATCAATACTCTTGACCAGGATTTGCTCCGTACCGCTAAGGTTTACGGTTTTACCGACTTCCAGATAGCCCGTGCCGTGGGCTTGGAGCAGGAGTTGGGCAACATGCACAAGGCAGCCCTTCTGGTTCGCAACAAGCGCAAGAGCTATGGCATCCTGCCTGTAGTGAAGCAGATTGATACCCTGGCAGCAGAGTATCCTGCTCAGACCAACTACCTCTATGTAACTTACGCTGGCGTGAAGAGCGACATCACCTTCGAGAACGATCACCGTTCCATCATCGTACTCGGTTCAGGTGCTTACCGCATCGGTTCTTCCGTAGAGTTCGACTGGTGTGGCGTTCAGGCATTGAACACCATCCGCAAAGAAGGCTGGCGCTCAGTGATGATCAACTACAACCCAGAGACCGTATCTACCGACTACGATATGTGCGACCGTCTCTACTTCGACGAGTTGACCTTTGAGCGTGTGATGGATATCATCGAGATGGAGCAGCCTCATGGCGTCATCGTATCTACCGGTGGTCAGATTCCAAACAACCTGGCTATGCATCTGGATGCACAGAACGTGCCAATCTTGGGTACTGCTGCCAAGGATATCGATAACGCTGAGGACCGTGCCAAGTTCTCTCAGATGTTGACCAACAACGGCATCAACCAGCCAGAGTGGAGTGCCCTGACCTCTATGGAGGACATCGACAACTTCATCGAGCGTGTAGGTTTCCCTGTATTGGTTCGTCCTAGCTACGTGCTTTCTGGTGCTGCGATGAATGTATGTTCTAACGAGGATGAGCTGAAGCGATTCCTGCAGTTGGCTGCCAATGTAAGTGAGGATCACCCAGTGGTAGTAAGTAAGTTTATCGAGCATGCCAAGGAGATTGAGATGGATGCAGTGGCAAAGAATGGCGAGGTGATTGCCTATGCAATTTCCGAGCACATCGAGTTTGCCGGTGTTCACTCAGGTGATGCTACCATCCAGTTCCCTCCTCAGAAGTTGTATGTTGAGACAGTTCGTCGTGTGAAGCGAGTAGGTCGTCAGATTGCCAAGGAGTTACACATCAACGGTCCGTTCAACATTCAGTTTATGGCTCGTGACAATGATATTCTAGTTATCGAGTGTAACCTTCGTGCCAGCCGTTCGTTCCCATTCGTAAGCAAGGTATTGAAGATCAACCTCATCGAGTTGGCTACCCGAGTAATGCTCGGTTTGCCAGTAGAGAAGCCACACAAGAACCTCTTCGATCTCGACTATGTAGGTATCAAGGCATCTCAGTTCAGCTTCAACCGTTTGCAGAAGGCGGACCCAGTATTGGGTGTGGATATGAGCAGTACCGGTGAGGTAGGTTGCTTGGGCGACGATACATCTACAGCACTTTTGAAGAGTATGCTTTCTGTGGGTCATCGCATTCCAGCCAAGAACATCCTGCTTTCTACTGGTTCTGCCAAGCAGAAGGTAGATTTGCTCGATGCTGCCCAGATGTTGGTTAAGCATGGCTACAAGCTGTTTGCAACTGGTGGTAGTAGCAAGTTCCTCACCGAGAATGGCATTGAGAACACCCGTGTGCTCTGGCCATCAGAGGAGGCAGAAGGCGGTGCACCTAAGGCTTTGGAGATGCTCCACAACCATGAGATTGATATGGTAGTGAATATTCCAAAGAACTTGACCAGCAGTGAGTTGAGCAATGGTTACAAGATTCGCCGTGCCGCTATCGACCTGAACGTGCCATTGATTACCAACAGCCGTCTGGCGAGTGCCTTCATCTATGCATTCTGCACTACCAAGCTCGAGGATATCGATATCAAGGCTTGGGGAGAGTATAAATAATGTTTAGTGATTATTTATTAGTGATTAAGAATTGACAGTTAATAGTTAAGAATTGACAGTTAAGTCATTCTTGATGATTCCCAATAGAAAAATCCCTGCTGTAGGAAAGGCTTCCTATGGCAGGGATTTTTTATTTGAATAAAAAAGAAGTGAAAACTTTGGTTGTTTCACAATTAAATCGTAAATTTGCAGCAAAAACTATAATAATGAAGAGTTATGGAAGAAAAATTATCGACTATATATTTAAGAGATGGGCGGAACGCCCTGCAATATAGGAACTGAGATGGCGGCTGCGCAGAGTGAATTGTCATCACTCGTAAGCTTGCTTACAGGCGATGAGTATGCTATCAAGGGTTTGACAGAACTGATAAACATGGGAGATTAAGTTATGGATGAATTGACAAATACAAGACTATATACTGATGTCTGTTCCATCATAGAGCAAGGCAGGAAGGAAGCTTATGCCTCCGTCAATCATAAGATGATAGAGACCTATTGGAACATAGGGCGACGCATCGTGGAAGAAGAACAGAATGGTGAGGCACGTGCTGAGTATGGGGCTCAGATCATTGCGCAATTATCTGAGCAATTGACACATCAATATGGTAAAGAATTTAGCAAAAGAAATTTGGCTTATTTCCGCCAATTCTACTTGACAATCAATGATATACGAATTTTGCAATCGCGATTGCAAAATCTTACTTGGACACATATAACAAAAGTTCTTCGTGTGGAAGACTCTACTGCCATTCGTTGGTATCTCGAAATGGCTTCAAAGGAAATGTGGAGCGTGCGTACGCTCGACCGCAACATTTCCACTCAGTACTTTGAGCGTCATTTTGTGCAGCCTTCGCTTCCTATGACAGAGACTGAACCACATCAGTTTGAACTATTAAAAAGCCCTGTTGTGGCAGAGTTCTTAGGCTTCAAGCAGGATGATTCTTATTCTGAGGAAGAGTTGGAGTCTGCTATCATCACCCACCTGCAGGAGTTTATGATGGAGATGGGAAGAGGCTTTGCTTTCATGGGACGCCAGCAGTTGGTACGCACAGATACACAGGATTATTTCATTGACCTTGTGTTCTATAATGTCGTGCTGAAATGTTATGTCCTCATAGACTTGAAACTTGGTGCGATCACCCATCAGGATGTGGGACAGATGGATATGTATGTCCGTATGTATGATGAGTTGAAGCATACGGAAGGCGACAATCCAACCATCGGCATCGTGCTTTGTTCTGAGACGAGCAAGGATATTGCACGTTATTCCATCCTCAAAGATAATGGCCATCTCTTTGCAACAAAGTACAAGACTTATCTGCCGACAGAAGAACAGCTTCGCACGGAGATAGAACTCCAGAAGCAATTGTTCTATTTGCAGCATGAAGGTAAGGCAAAACATAACAATAATAAATGACAAGGAGAAACAAGATATGAATGAACCAAAAATAAGATTTCAAGGATTTGAGAGGGAATGGAAAAGTGGAAAAATAGAAGAAGTTGCGGCTTTGCAAGGAGGCTATGCTTTTCAGAGTTCCTCGTTTTGTAAAGATGGAGTCCCTATTGTTAGAATTGCAAATATTTTACATTCTGGAGAGATTGAGGGGGAGCCATATAAGTTGCCTATAGATGAAGAACAGGTCAGATTTGCTGCGGAAGATGCGCACAAAGATTGATCGGTTAAGGTTCAACATTAAAATGAGTTGACAATGAACAATGAGAATTTAGTATATAGCCATACAGCATATTTTAATATTTTGAAGACTCGTGGAATGCAAGGACTTCAAAAGAATATGCCGTTGTGGAAGTTCAAGCTATCAGAAGAAGAGTATGAAGCTTTGAAACAAACGCTAAGATGTCATACAAGCGACCTCGCCAGATATGGTGAGGAAGCTGCTTTGTGCTATGCTGAATGGTGGCGAAGAGACTATCGGGGGACTATCCCATCCAAAGAGGATGTTGCTATGGGGATAGGCTTGCATAGGCGTTTGGGGGATGACTTGTATATGGCTGCCAGAAAAGCTTTGCAGAAGCATGGGTATGCATTCCTGCATTCTTTGAAAGGTACAGAGTATTTCCGTACTCTATTGAATCAAGGTGGACTTCCTGTCAACTATATTAAGAATAGTGGCAATATTGGCTATTTCTCTAAATTCTTGAAAGAGTTGGTGAGCGAGTTGTCTTCAATCAATCTTGACTGGAATGAGGTGGATAGTTCTATCATACAGCAGTTTAACTGTATTTCATATTTGGGTAAGGCTTTTAGAAATGAAAATATATATGATGTTTCCATGCAGATAGCCCATGCCATCATCGTGGGAGAAAAAGAACTTCTCCCTTATGATGATACAGATGTCTCGCTCGCAGAGCTTACCAAGTCTTTGGAAACCGCATATAGTCGAGCTAAAGCTCAGCGTAAAACACGCCCTCTGTCCTTGCATTGGAAGCTTAGAACTTTTGGACAGGGACAAGGAAAACTTTACGTCAATATGGAAGTTGTCAAGGATATTTCGTCTGATTCCATACCTGGTTTAAATATAACTACGTGCTATTCCTTCGATGTGTTTGTTGCAGGAACGCTTGTAGGTAAGTATGTGAGAAAAGATAATGTTAGAGACGAAGAAGGTAATGTCCTGTATGCTGTGTATACTCGCATTACAGTGGGTATGCATAGCGATATCTTGTGGACTGGTGAGCCTGTAGTAGAGGTGAAGGTAAGATGTGACAACGATGATCGACTATTCTTGACTATTGCAGGTTGCTATCCTCCAAACTTTTACTATCCGCAGGTATTCCAGATGTTGGATGACAATCTCTATAGTATGTCAGAAACTGCCAATGCAGAGAATAACGTAGCAATATTTTCTCATGAGTGGAAAAATGGCAAATCCTTGCCTATAACCATTTGTGACAAAGAACTCTATTATAACGCATTTACGGATGAGTTGGATTTACAAAACTCTGAAACAGGTGAAGATGTTAAGTTGACCAATAGCTTTACACCATATACCGTAGAGTTTTCTGGCAACTATATTTCTTGGGTTGAAAAGTCAAACTATAAATTGCTTTCAACTATACCTTTTATTCGTGTGTATGACCAAGAGAAAAATCGTGTTCACAACTCCACAGTAAAATATAGATTCAGAAACGACAACTATATAAAATGGCGAAGCTTGAAGTCTTCCTGTGTCTTTCCTTGCGGATTGGTAGATATACGTGTGGAGTTGCCTGATGGACATACGGTTACGGAAACATTCTATTCAATAGGAAAATTGAAGTTTACTTCTGATAATGAAAGTGTCTTCTCTACGAACATCATTTGCTCGTGTGGTGTAGATATGCTTCCTAAAATTAATATGCAGGATGGAGTTGATATTACGCAATTAGGAGTTAACAAATGGATGGTTAAACGAAGTAAAGACAGTAAGTTTACACCATCGGTATGTGAATTCAGCCTTTACTGTGCTGGGAATCCAACCTTGCGTTTGGCCATAGCCATTCCTTTTGATGGAGTGACCGTTACGGATATAAAAGGAAATATCGTACCAAATGGAAAGATTGTTTCATTGGCTAACTTGACAAACTTTTGTGTTGTAAGCCATGGTTGTTATGGTAAAAAACGCAATATAGATGTGTCATACGTTTCTGATAAGGTTGAAGATTATAGCTTATTGAAACATTTACGTAGTAAGGTGATAGATGGGTTGGTATCTCTCGCTGACTATAATGACCTTATTGTTCGCATGTTTAATCTGTATGGCGCTAATAGTTTTGACCGTTCCAGTTCCGTAGCCATGAATATTTATGGTACAGAGATATTCATTAGAAAATTCGTATTGGAGTCAACCATTGAAGACGGAAAAATAAGGGTCATCGACAGCACAGAAGAAGATACTGATGATTTTCTCTATGATGGCGAAGTTTATGCGTTTCCTGTTGGAGATGAACTTTCATCAGAAGACTTCTTTGTTGTAAAATTGGAGCGATTAGATAATTCTGAGAATCTGTTCACATTCCCAGATGACTTTAATCAACAAGAGGTCGTTGTATTTTCGGGTCCAGAGGCAAAGCGTAGGATGATTCCAAAATATTACAATAGGGGGGCTTATGATTTTGATAAACAAGAAAGAACTGAACGTTCTTCAAGCAATACAAAAGATTGGTGTGAGGCTTTGGAAAATGAGGATGTCATGATGGGCAAACATTGGAAAGATGTATGTAAGGCATTTGACATCTGTAGCCGATATAATTTGCCTTTCCCAACGTATAATGGATTAAAACCACTTGGGCGCAACTCCAAATTGTTGGCAAAGTTTGTCATAGCTATGTGGCTTAATGAATACCAGGATGTATTGTCACAAGACATTGATAGGTTTGAGCAAGAGATGGTTGTTGCGATACATTGGATTCCTGCCAAGATTTGGGAGGAATCTATTGGTGAGCTTATGGCAACCATTCCTGAAGCATTGCTCCAGATGATGTATGTAAAGATGCAGTCTTTGGTAGAGCTGTTACAGGAATTGTTGAATTCAACGGTATCAACAGATATAGCACCAGCTTTCGCTGCATTCCTTGTTTCTGGTAAAATTGATGGTTGGAGGGCGTTTAACATAGCCGACATCAAAAGCTATTGTGCAAAAATACATGGCTTGTCTGATACGAATAAAGATTTGCCTATTGCTAAATTTGTGTTGAATAATGCTTATTACCCTCAAGGGCAACGCTTGCTACCTTCATACAGGGTCATGTTGGAGACGGCGATGTGTGCAGCAGAAAACACTTGTCTTCAAGAGAATTGTATAGACTTGTTTGCTTGGGAAAACAGAGAATATGCACGCATAGTAAATTTCTACAGAAAGTATTTCAAAGAGACATATAGCGACATCTTCTTCAAGACAGTTAGATATATAAAAATAAATAGATAAAATATGAACTACGCAGATTTCTATACATCCGCAGAAAAGGTGCTTATTGATACTTTGGTATCACTCTGGTTCCGAGGCAAAGCTAAGGAACAGGCATATATGCGCCAAATTTTATCAAAGGATGAACCTTTGATGGCGGAACCTGTGTTTCAATCAATATTTCCTTGGGACAGCAGTAAGGAAACGTTTAGTGAGCATGCAACTAAATTACATATCCTGTCTTCTTCTTTTGTACAGGCATTAGGCAGTGATAAGGTTGATGAGGAGCTTAGATTTCCTTTGATTCGTTGCCCTTATAAGCATCAGACGAAGAGTTGGAAAACAATGCTGTCTGGTGAGGGCAAGACGATAGTTGTAACCTCTGGTACTGGCTCAGGTAAAACGGAGTGTTTTATGATACCAGTTCTTCAAGATATTGCAAATAGAAATGAGAAGGATTGTGTACAGGCAATTTTTCTTTATCCTCTTAATGCCTTGATGAAGAGCCAGCAAAAGCGTATTCATGCTTGGTGCAATGCTCTTCCCAACAAAATCACCTATGCCATTTATAATGGTGATACGGAAAAGGATAGAAGAACAGTAAACTTTACTTCTAAATTCTTCCCTCAATTAGTAACTCGACCACAGATTCGTGAAACTCCTCCACAGGTGTTATTTACGAATCCGACGATGCTTAATTATATGTTGGTTCGTGCCGAGGATAAGGCTATTTTAGAGAAGTCAGAAGGCAAGCTGAAATGGATATTGCTTGATGAAGCTCATACCTATACTGGTTCTTCTGCTGCGGAATTGTCATTGCAGTTGAGACGTGTCCTTGATGCTTTTGGGGTAACGATTGACCAGGTGAACTTTGCTGTAACATCTGCTACAATTGGTGATGAAGATGATCCTGCGGCAGAACAGAAACTAAAGACTTTTGTTTCACAATTAACAGGAAAGCCTGCTGAAAGTATTGTTGTTATCGGGGGAAAGAGAATCATCCCAGAAATGGATGAGACTAAAGCTTCCCAAGCTATAGAGAACGTTAATGCTAAATATGGAACTCATATTTCACTTGCTGATATAGAAAGACTTCGTAAGAAGTTGAATGCCAATCCTGTGCTTTCTACAAAGCAGATTGCTAAACAACTGGATACCCTTGTAAGTAAAGATACTTTAAAATCGCTTGAAGTAATAAACGTTTTGGGTGATAAAGTGGATGGATTGAATAAGGCTGATGGTGGAAAGGCGGCATTGTTGCCTTCAAGAATCCATTATTTTATACGTTCAATCAACGGCGTATATGCTTGCGTAAATCCAGAATGTAGTCGACATAAGAAGATAAGATTGGGGATAGGTAGCTTAACTACTTATCAGAACACGAATTGTCCAGTATGTAAGTCAAAAATGCTGGAAGTAGCAACCTGTCCTTCATGTGGAGGCTTGATTGTCGTAGGAGAAAACAGCACCTCTGATGGATTCAGAATGCATGTAAATACAGTGGACTTGGATAGTGGAGTGTTCTTTGATACGGATGAGGACCTTGTTGAGAGCGAAGGTCTCATTGAAGAGGACAGTAGAGTTAGGCAGGAAGCGGCAGGATATACGTCATTCTATTTTGCCAAGCCGTCTAAACCATGTTTGCGACACCACACCCATGTGGAAAAACATATCTTTAATCTTGAGAAGAACAAGATAGAGATAGCACCAGATGATGCAGACAAAGCCGCTGTGTTTGAATCTTTACGTCATTCAGAAAACAATAAGGACTTATGCCCTTATTGTGGTAATTCCTTAGGGCATGTTAATTATCTTAGAGCAAGTGCTACCCAAATGGGACGTGCATTGGCAACCACCATCTTGGACAATGCAGAAGAATTGAAAAATACAGATTCTGAAATCCTGTATAAAGGTAAAAAGTATATTGCTTTTACAGATAATAGACAAGGTTCTGCTCGAACAGCTATGGGGTTAAACCAAGATGTAGAACGCACTTGGATTCGTTCCAGTATTTTCCATAAGATGGCTGATATGAGACTTGAAAATATTGACCCATCAGGCTTGACGGCTGATGAGGAAAAAACATATCAATTTTTGAAAGGTCAGCCAAAGGAACTACTTCCACCTGCGTTTGTAACAGAGTTGTCACGTCTGGAAGCTAAGAAAAGTGGAAAAAAGGTTATCCCTGCTCCACCAGAAGTTTCATGGGATGAAATTAGTAGAACGTTAGAAAATAATACTGACTTTAGAAAACTTTATAAGCATATTAATGAGGCACGTGGAGGAAAAGGTGCAGAAAACTCAACAGTCTATCTGAGAGCGTTATTGATAGACCAATTTGGGTGGATTCCAAAGCGAGCAAATTCTATGGAAACCATGGGATTTGTAAGACTGGTATATCCTGATTTGAAGAAGGCAAAATGTCCAGAAATTCTTTTGTCAAAGGGATGTAAAGATGAAGATTGGCAAGACTTTTTGAAAATTTGCATCGATTATGTTATTCGTGGCGGCAGGCATTACATGATGGCTGGTGAAGTCAAAACCTATTTGACGCAGAATGTCTATATGTCTGAAATCTATCCAAAGGATTCTGATAAGCGTATAAAAAGTAAACCTGTTAGCAAATGGCCTGTTGTGAAACAGAGAATGGATGGAACAGTACAGGATGATCAAAATAGATTGGTACTTCTTATTTGTGCTGTTTTAGGTTATAATGATGCAGAACAGATTAATGATGGCAAAGTTGCAATTATCAATAGTCTCTTGGATAAAGCATGGGGATTCCTAACATCTAACATTCTGGAACCTGTAGATACAGAAAGTAAGGGATATATGTTGGATTTGATAGGAAATAAGGTCAAATTGCAATTAATAGAAAAAGGTTACCTTTGCCCTGTGGATAATGTCGTCGTAGATGTGACCTTCCATGGCTACAGCCCTCGAATGAACGGCTATATAGGGAAAGAAAACTTTGATAGATTCAAGGCTGTAACAACATTTGAATATCCATATTTCCCATTCAAGTCGGCTGAGCTGGACGACAAGAAGATTGCTGCATGGATTGATGAAAATTTGGTCTCTCAAAAAGAACATGGTGTCTATACAGGTTTGCATGAGAGAGTTTATTCCCAGAAGCCAATCTTTATTTCTGCAGAACATTCTGCACAGCAATCTCGTGAAGATTTGGATAAATATGAAAAGGAATTTAATGAGGGACATCTTAATGTGTTATCATGCTCGACAACAATGGAGATGGGTGTAGATATAGGTGGTATAAGTGAGGTGGTTATGAATAATGTACCACCAAAATCTGCCAATTATCTACAACGTGCAGGTCGTGCAGGTCGTAGAAGCGAGTCAAAGGCTTTGGCTCTGACTTTCTGTGCTCCTAATCCAATAGGTGCAAACACGTGGAAGCATCCTGATTATCCAATTACGCATTTAACGGAGACACCTTTGTTGAAGTTGGAAAGTCGACAACTGATTCAACGTCATGTTAATGCTATGGTATTTGCTGATTTCGTGTCTTTGCAGGGTGGAATAAGGGTTACTGCCAATTTAGGAGATTTCTTTGTTGCTATCGATGGACTATGCTATTTGGATAAGTTCCTGAATCATATTGATAATATTATTGGTGGTAACAGAACTGACCTTGAAGTATCATATAAGTCTTTGGTAAAAGGTACGGCATTGGATAACGTACCTTTGTCAGATGCTATTTTCTCTACGAAAAAAGATATTTCAACTGTTCGAGGACTTTACCAAGCACGTATTGACAGTTTGGATAAAACGATAAAAATGTTAGAAGAAGAAGGTGATAATGGTATTGCACTAAAATCAGTGTCACATCAAAAGGATAACTTCCTTTCAACTTCTCTCTTGACTTATATGGCAGAACATTCATTCTTGCCAAGTGCTGGCATTCCGACAGGTTTGGTGCAATGTATGTTGGGTAAGGGTTATGATGAGAATTCTCCTACCATGCATTTAAGCCAAGCTATTTCTGCCTATGCTCCTGGCAAGCAAGTAGTGAAGAATGAATGGATATATCAGCCTGCTGGAATTTTAATGAAAACGAAGTATGATGATAATACGACAAGATACGTACTGCAAAATTGTACGCATTGTGGTTATACTGTTATTCGACAAGGTAATGTCCTGAACGATTGCCCAAAATGCGGCAAGGAAAATTCAATGCATGGAATTAAGGACATGAGTATTTCGACTGAGCAACGTTTTACAGAAGTGGTTGAGCCTGTGGCATTCAGCGTGGCATTTGGTTCAAAGCCAACTCGAAAAATGAATGCACAAGGAGAGATGAGCTTTGTTCAACCTGTACTTTTAAAAATGGATCCATGGCAGGAAAAAACTTCTGCTGCCAAAATGGTTGTGCGGTGCTCTACAAACGAGTCTGAAATATTGTTCTTTAATAGAGGTAGAAGTACCTTTGGTTTTGCTTTTTGTCCTTATTGTGGTAGGATGGAATATGAACAAAGTCCTGATTACTCAGATAACATCCTTGTAGGTCATAAACATTTATCTACAGGTCTTCCATGTCCTGGAGGTGAGGCAAATGGCAGAAATATTAGAAGACATGTTCTGCTTGTAGGTCGTTATCAGACAGATTTCGTAGAAGTTAAATTCTATGATGCAGCAAATGTCTTGGTAAGAGATAGTGAAACGCTATATTCATTGGGTGTCGTCTTGAGTAGAAAACTAACAGAATTGTTGGGCGTAAATGATGGAGAGATTGATTTTGGTTATAATGAGGCTAGTCATTCTATCTTCATTTATGATACGGCTCTCGGGGGAGCTGGCTATTCTCCACTTTTCCGTGAGTATAAAGACAAGGTGTTGGAAAAAGCTTATGAAGCATTAGCGAAGTGTGATTGTGAGCGTTCTTGCACCAAGTGCTTGATTGATCGCAGATCTCAGTGGTATATCAATTACTTGAACCGTCAAAAGGCTTTAGATTGGTTAGAAATGGAGCGCAATTCAAGAGTAGCTCCAGAGTCAATCGTGTCTGATATTCCTGATGCTTCCGCAGTAACAACTGATTTTGCGACGGAATTCTACCAACTTACTCGCAATGATAACGTGAAGTCTTTAAAAGTCTTTGTGGATAATGAGTATGATAGTTGGCAACTTGATGATTTTTCTTATGGAAAATTGTTGAGTGAACTTTCTCTTTCTGGTGTTGATGTGGCTTATGTTTTGAACAAGAACATACAGTTATCGTCATGTTCCGCTTCCTCAAAAGCTATTTTAATGGCAGCACTGTTTAAGAACAGGTTCGAGTATGTCAAGGTTGGGCTGAAAGAATCATTGAAACCATTACTTGCCGTAACGTTCAGTGATGGAACGAGCAAGATGTATTTTGGTGAAAATGTCGATGTCTCTTTGAATGCTAATTGGGGTGATGGAGATGTGTTCTCTTCTTTTAGTAATATTCGGATGGAATATGTTCCTATTAATCCGTCCGATATTTTGTCAGAAATGAATGCAGATGATGGCTCTATTATGTTTGACGCTCGTATCTTGGAAGATTGCAGAGTTAACAATTTGTGCGAAAAGTTGATGAAATACAAATCTGAGAAATGGGATAGAATTATTCTAAGTATGAGAGGAAAGAATGTTTCAGTGACCTATTCTGACCGTTATTTGGTCACTCCGTTGGGTTGCATCCTTTTGGCCCATTTCATTGCGGATGTTCAGCAAAAACTTCAACTCAATATAGTTTCGTTGAATATCTATGTTAAGAAGCCTAACTGTGATGCCTATAGTAATCAAAGGATTGGCTTGGAAAGAGAATACGGAGACAATGTTGCCAGAAATAGTTTCATGGAAGATGCAATCAGGGAGATAGCTGGCATAACTCCTGAAATTGTGGATTACGGCTATATAGAGCATGAACGCTGTATGTCCATAAAAACAGCAGACGAGGAACTTTGTATTCGTCCTGACGCTGGTATTGCTCATGGATGGAATTTGTTTGGAAGAAGCAACTCTGACTGTACGGACGATGACTTTAGATACGATTGGGATATGGATGTTCCATTGTATAATAAAAAGAAAAATTACTCTGGAATCTTGTATACGATTTCATATAATAAGCTATAATAAATGAATTGATGCAGAAAGACTGCACAGAGTTAAATTAATTTTGCAATTAAAATAGTGCGATATGGAGAAAATTGCAATAATATGTTGGAATACCCATGACTGGAAATGACCTTCGGGAAGCGAAGGAAAGTCTCAGTATGGGGATTCCTATGAAAACAAGATAGGGTTTGGGTATAAGGAATGGCTTTTGGATGACTCACGTATTTATGAGTCTGATGGTTATCATTATGCCTTTTTGAAACCAATGAATGTTGATAGTGGTAAACATATAGGTATGGAGTATGACATTCATTTGTTTACCAATATCTCCTTGCAAGCAGAAAGTTCGCTATTGATAGAACTGATGTAACTACTCAGCACCCCTATAGAAGTAACTACTCAGCACCCCTATAGAAAACTTCTCGTTAATAAAGCATAAACTTGATTTTGCTTATTTTCTTCAT
>USSA01000008.1 GCA_900557255.1 uncultured Prevotella sp. | reverse complement strand
AACTCTCCAAGGCATATGTTTAATTCAAATTTAACTCACTTTTTAAAGTGGAGTCAAATATAGTTATTTATTAATCAAATCTTGATGGAAAAGTTGCTTTTTATTGCTTCCATTCAATATGGAGAACCTCCCACTGGTGGTGGGGCGCAAGCCAAAAATCAATTGTTGTTGGCACATCTTAAAAAGTATTATGACGTGAGGTTCTTTGATACTTGGAACAAGAGTTCTATTGTCTGTTTGTTGTCTGCTCTCGTTTATGTAATTCTTTATAAGTGTAAATGCGTGTTGTCTATCTCTGGGCGTGGTGCTTTGTGGTTAGGCAAGATCTTGAAAATCTTGCATGTTCATAGACAAGTCATTTACTTTGTTATAGGAGGAGACTTGGGAAAAAAAGTAGAGGGGCATTTGAATAATGTCTCTGTATTAAAATCATTTCATAAGATTTTAGTACAGGGACATTACATGAAGGTTCAGCTTAACAATGTGGGGCTGAGCAATGTAGAAGTCTTGCCTAACTTTAAGCCGATAGGAGAGTTGCCTGCGAAAAGAAATCGCCCAACTGGGGGCATTAAGTTCGTATTTTTAGGACGTTTGATAGAGGAGAAAGGTGTTGGCTTGCTCATAGATGCATCCAGAAAATTGTATGAAGAATATGGCAAGAAATTTTTAGTGACTTTTTACGGTTCGCAAACAAATACATATTCACAGGGATATTTTGACACCTTGGATTGTGATTACATGTCGTATGGTGGCTTTTTAAACTTGAAGTCGAAAGAGGGATTGAGACAACTTTCTGAATATGACGTGATGGTATTCCCTACATATTTTGAGGGCGAGGGATTTCCAGGTGTGTTGATTGATGCTTTCAAGGCTGGTCTTCCCGTGATAGCTTCAGATTTCCATGCAAATCCAGATGTTATTTCAAACTCTTCATTAGGTGTGCTCATAAAGCCAAAAGATGTCGATAGTTTGAAATCAACAATGCTTGAATTTATAGAAAACCCTTCAAGAATACCGATTATGTCTATGGCTGTTCAAAAGGAGGTATGCAAATATGACATAGACAAGGTGTTAAATAAGGAAAAATTGAACAGAATCTTTGAAAAATGATACAAAGCAAATGTTTACTTTGGGCCGATTCACTCAAGGGATGGGTCGTAAGTGGAGTGAGAATACTATTGCCTTCAGGTAGCGATGCTGTTATTGTTGGTCTTAGTTTTGTGTTATGCTTGTTTCTGACGTTCTGCATCGTAGAAGGTTTGAAGAAAAATAAAATCACAGCCAAGGTTCTTCTTGGCAAATTATAAGCAAAAAAATGAAAATTGTAAATATAATAGGGGGATTAGGTAACCAAATGTTCCAGTATGCATTTGCTTTAGGTCTAAAATCCAAATTTCCTCATGAGGCTATTAAAATTGATTTGTCTCATTTTAAAGGTTACCCATTACACAATGGATATGAATTAGAACGAGTTTTTGGCTTGAAACTCTTGGATGTTGCTTCATCTGTTGACTTAATGAAGGTATCATATTTTGTTCCAAATTATAAACTCTCACGGCTTGTGAGAAGAGTTTTCCCACATCGGAAGTCTGAGTACATCGAGCCAAGATTGTTTACTGATTGGAGTCACGATATAAATGCAATAAAGGGTAATTGCTATTTTGAGGGAAGCTGGCAAAATTTCAACTACTTCGAAGACATAGAGGTTGATATTCGTAATGCTTTTTCCTTTAAAGACAAGCTTCAAG
Organism: uncultured Prevotella sp.; assembly: GCA_900557255.1. Next base: position 34,698 of record USSA01000008.1, on the reverse strand, counting down.
GCGAAAATTTACAAATCGCTAATTTGGTGGAATCAACCAATAGTGTTTCTATACATATAAGAAGAGGAGATTATTTGTTGGAGGATGAATATGCTGGTATATGTGATGTGCCTTATTATAGCAATGCAATATCATATATAAAAAATAATGTTGCTAATCCTCATTTCTTTATATTTTCTAATGATATTGATTGGTGTAATGAGCATATTGTACCATTATGTGATACTGTAACGTTGGTCTCAGGAAATTCAGCTGAAAAGGCTTATGTTGACATGCAATTAATGTCAATGTGTAAACATAATATAATAGCTCATAGCTCTTTTAGTTGGTGGGCAGCGTGGCTAAATGGGCATGCTGGTAAAATTGTTATTGCTCCTTTTGAATGGATGCATCGACAAGGTTTGACGGATAAACCGCAAATGCCAGATTGGAAATTAATGAAGAATATATAGAATTAAACGGTATGAGTTTAGAGCAAAAAATTAATTATCAGTTGAACAAAGTTCCTGGTGTGAAGAAATACATCAAACGTGCATATCAGTTAGGATGTTATACTGTGAGTAAGAAGATAAAATCAGAGGGGAACATCGAAAAGGTTTCGCCAAATGACGATAAAGAGTACTTTTTTGGTTATTACGATAAGTCGCCATGGGATGCAAGTATGCGCTATTTGATTTGTATGAGGGCGATTAATACTTGGAGCGAACCTGACCCGAAAGGGACTGCGGATATATTGCTGATCGATACTGACGTCAATAATGGGGTGAGAAAAATCGCAACTACTCATACGTGGAATGTTCAGCAAGGTTGTATGGCGCAATGGCTTGGTCCAGATTTTAAATCTCGTATTTTGTATAATGATATGCGTAATGGTAAGTATTGCTCTGTAATCTTGGATATAGTTACAGGTGAAGAACGAATATTGCCTTTGCCATGTTATACGGTGTCATCGGATGGTAAAACTGCGTTATCCTTGGATTTTTCTCGTTTGCATAACTTGCGATTGGGATATGGATATGCTGCTCTTCCTGAAAAAACTAAAGGCATTGCGCTTCCAGATACTGCTGCTATTTGGAGGATGAACTTGGAAACTGGTGAAGTTGTTGATTTGCTAAAATATACAGATTTCTCTGGATTTCAACCACGCTATGAAATGCAAGAAAAAGGCTCTGTTCATAAAGTGAACCATTTGATGATTTCGCCTAATGGAAAACGCTTTATGGTATTGTATCGTTGGTTTTGTGGACAAAGAAAATATACTCGTTTGATTACTTGCAATATAGATGGAACAGATATGTATCTATTGAGTGATGATGATATGGTTAGCCATTGTTTCTGGAAAAATGACCAGGAGATAATTGCATTTGAACGTAAAAAGTTAGGTGGCCCAGGCTATTATTTGATGAAGGACAAAACACAAGAATATACGCATTTATGGCCACAATTAAGTAATGATGGTCATCCTAGTTATTGTCCTACAGATAATAATCTAGTTATATTTGACACTTATCCAAGTAGATGTCGAGTCCAAGAATTAAAATTGGGCTATGATACAGATACGACAGGGGAAAGTGTGAAAACTATAGTAAAAGTTTTTTCTCCTTTTAAATATGACAATGATACTCGTTGTGATTTACATCCGCGTTGGAGACAAGACGGAAAGGCGATATGTTTTGATAGCGTATTTGAAGGACATCGAGGGTTATATGTGGTATCAATTTAATAAGCCGTTTGTATGAAAAAATGTGTGGCGGTTCTTCTGCCGATATATAAAAACGATAGTTTGGAATATTTTAAGCTCTCACTTAATAGTGTCTTTTCTCAAACTTTTCATAACTATAAGATTTTTGTAGGTGTTGATGGGGAGGTTCCTTATGCTACAAAAACTTATCTCCAAGAAATGGATAAGCGAGGCGATGTGGAGGTGAGTTGGTTCCCCAAAAATCGAGGACTAGCTTGTGTCCTGAATGACTTGATAGCTATCGCTCATGTACAAGGCTTTGACTATTTGGCACGTATGGATGCTGATGATGTTATGTTGTCTAGTCGTTTGCAAAAACAAATGTCTTATATGGAGTCTCATAAAGATATTGATGTTGTGGGAGGTGCTATTGAAGAAATAGATGAACAATCTATTTCTCGTGGAAAAACGATAATTTATCCCTTGACTCCTCAAGAATGCGTGAACTTCTTCGAGAAGCGTAATCCGTTGGCACATCCTGCGGTTTTGTTCAGATATAGTTTCTTTGAAAAGTTAAAAGGTGCATATCGTGCAGATCATCCAAAGAATCAAGATACGATGCTTTGGTTGGATGGACTGATGGCAGGGTGCAAAATGGCTAACGTCCCTGATGTCGTTTTGCAATTCCGAGTGACTAATGACTTGTTTCGCAAACGTCGTAATGGATGGAATCTTGCAATGAGACAACTTGCTGATAGGTTGGAAGTGAATCGAGGATTAAAATATGGGGTAATGTCATATCTTTATGCCTATGCTACTTTCTTGATGCAGATTTCTCCAACATGGGTGAAAAAACTTTGTTATCGTTATTTAAGGTGATTATGGCAACGTTAAGACTCTACATATATTCTCGTAGCACAAAACTTAATCCTATATTTACGGATACTGATGAGCAGGAGGCATTTACTGTTGACATCTGGAGTTCTCTGACTCATGATTGCGAGATTGAACGCTTTGTGAATTCTTGTGGAGTGGTGCTCCTCAACTCTCAGAAGACAAGGGATGCACTGCATGTGTTGCAAAGCAAATATGATGCAAACCATCGTGAGATACGTAAGCTAACGATGTTCATCAGTGCTAATGGTCTGGCAGAAAATGAACGATTTTTTGTCTTCGATGCCGGCACGGCAAAATGGAGCGATAGGAGATTGGCTATAGATGAACTCAGAATCTCGTCGACTTCATACGTTGGGTTAGCTATGTATCACAATCAACATTATCATAATTACTTTGACATTGAACGAAATTTTGATGTATATGGCTATGGCTTTGATGGAATAAAGGTCGCTGTGGGCGAAGTTGATAAAAGTAAGAGAAAATGCAGATTTTGCGGTTGTACAGATCCTGGTAAATACAAGGATATTGCTCATGCCATCCAAGACTCATTGGGTAATAAATTGCTCGTATGTTACGAAGAGTGCGATGCCTGCAATCATAAGTTGAATGCTGTAGAGGATCATTTTTTGCATCTGATGGATGTGAGAAGATGTATCTTCCATATAGCTCGAAAGAATTCTACAAAATCTCCTCATGTGATTGGAGATAACTTTGCGTTGCATCCTGATGAAAATGGGGATGCTGTACTCTATCTGAAAAAAGAACCAATTGAAGCCCTACATATTAATATCGACAAGCCTTTTGGATATCGTTTGAGTCATAAGGCTAACGTCACGAACGAGGGTATATATAAGGCTTTGGCTAAAATGGTGATAGATTTGATGCCAACAGACAGGCTTTGTCATTTTACAAATACCATTAAGTGGTTGCGTTCTGAGGAAATCTGGTCTTCTGATGTCTTACCTAGCATTATTTTTGGCAGTTCAAAAGAAAAACTATTTTATAAACAACCTGCACTGGATGTTTGTTTCAACAAAGAAGAGGATGGACCTTATTGTACAGGTATCCTTTGGATTTATGATGTTGTCTATCTGTTTGTGATGCCATTCGTGGATGTTGATAGGGGAAAGTTTAAATGGGATGGAAGTCTTGTAGAACATTGGAAATTCCTCTTGGATAGATTCATGATACAGTCACTGAATTTGCAAGATGGATGGGACTGGCATCGGGCTGCTCCATGGATTGATATGACAATAGAGTTTCCCAATCCCCGAATCATACTGAAAGATGGAAATGACGATGTGTTCGTGGAAGCTCAAGTAAAGAAAGATGATGAAGAAGCGGTGTCTTTCCCTGCTTTTACTTCCGAAGGTATTACTATCAATAGGGTGAAAGTAGATTTTTATTGCCAATATCATGGCGAAGCAATTCCAATAGAAGAACTTCACGATTTAACCTTTCATTTTGATACTCCAATATACGAGGTAGAACCACGTACTAATCAAATTGTTGTAAAGACAAGCATTCAAGTGAATGACACGACTGACAAAGTAGCTTATTTCGCAGAGAGTTTCAAGGTAGTTTTCTCTTTGAAGTATTTTCGCCGTTTTGTCAGACTAGAGTATGCGAAGAAAGGTGAACTAAATAATTTAGCAATTGATATAGCTCTTAGAGATTATCTTTTTGAGCAAGCCTTGAAAGCTGCTGAAAATAAGGCAAAACCTAAAAGGGAAAACACATCTTTCGAGGTGTGCTCTTTGGTGAAATTGCTACAGTTTAAAGAACGGTTGCTGTCCTTGGCTTATTGGAAAGTGAGGATAAGAAAGCGATTCTTTGTTTTTTCAGACTGCATTATTCATGGAGTGGACTATCTCCCACAATAGTTACAAGCAAGGAAATGCTCGGTGGTTCCGGATAAATGCCGGTTATGTCTTTGCCCTAGAAAATATTTAAAAAGGAAAATCATGATTTTGAAATGGATATTTGACCGACTGATGGCATTGGTTGGTCTAATGCTGCTATGGCCGGTTTTGTTGGTCGTGGCTATATTGATTCGTGTGAAAATGCCAGGTGGTCCTGCTTTCTTCTGTCAGAAGCGGGTGGGGAAGGACGGTAAGCTGTTCACCTGCCATAAATTTCGCTCCATGACGGTGAAGCACGGTGGCTCGTCGGTTTCGGTGGCAGGCGATAGTCGCATCACGCCTTTGGGGGCTAAGTTGAGACACTATAAGTTGGATGAACTGCCCGAGTTATGGGATGTACTTGTTGGTAACATGAGTTTCGTGGGACCTCGCCCAGACGTGCCAGGCTACGCCGACCAGTTGAAGGGCGATGACAGGGTGGTGCTTAAACTCCGTCCTGGTATCACGGGACCCGCTACCTTGAAATACCGACTGGAGGACGAGATGATCTCAGATTATGTAGCCAAGAGGCAACTGGAGGGAGACCATCGTGCGGCGCAAGATATTGCCGTGGAGTATAACGACCAGGTGATTTACCCCGACAAGGTACGTATCAATAGGTATTATTATGAGCATTATTCTTTCTGCAAGGACATACAGATGATTTTTTGTACGGTGCTGGGAAAGAAAATGAAATATGCTGGAGAAACAATATAAAAGATATTACTATGGATAAGGAAAGAAAAACGATTTACTTGTGCCTCGCCCACATGAGCGAGGAGGGTATGGAACAGAAATACGTGAAGGAGGCTTTCGATACCAACTGGGTGGTACCGCTGGGTCCTAACGTGAACGGATTCGAGGATGACCTGAAAACTTTCGTTTCTAAGAACAGCAACGGCACCGATTTGCAGAAGGAGGTGGTGGCACTGAGTGCTGGAACTGCCGCCGTTCACCTCGCCTTGTTAGCTTGCGGCGTAGGTCCTGGCGACGAGGTATGCGTGCAGAGTTTTACCTTCTGCGCCTCCTCGCACCCTATCACTTACCTGGGTGCTACGCCTGTCTTCATCGACTCGGAGCCAGATACATGGAACATGGATCCTGAGCTGCTGGAAAAAGCCATCATCGACCGCAAGGAGAAGACGGGTAAGTATCCGAAGGCAATCGTGCCAGTGGCTCTCTATGGCATGCCTTACGACTGCGACCGCATCATGGCGATAGCCGACAAGTATGGCATTCCTGTGGTGGAGGATGCCGCTGAGGGATTCGGATCACGCTATAAAGGACAGGTGCTGGGCACCTTCGGCAAGTTTGGCGTGCTGAGTTTCAACGGTAACAAGATGATTACCACCTCGGGAGGCGGTGCCTTGATATGCCGCAATGCGGAGGACAAGAACCAAATCATGTGGTATGCCACGCAGGCTCGCGACTCCTATCCTTACTACCAACATACCGCCATCGGCTACAACTACCGAATGAGCAACGTGTGCGCTGGTATCGGAAGAGGGCAGATGACGGTGCTCGAAGACCATATTGCTCACCACAAGCACGTGCAGCAACTCTACAAGGAACTGTTGAAGGATGTGGAGGGCATCACGCTGCATGAGGCGCCTAATGCTGACTATGATTCTAACTTCTGGCTCTGCACCATCGTGCTGGATGATAAACTGAAAGTCAAGGGGCAGGAGAATGCTTACAAGGAGGTGGTGAAGACTGCCGTGGGTGGTGCCGCTGGCGTGATTCATGTGGTGGATTCGCCTACTACCGACTGCCAGCCTAACGAGAACGTGGAGGCGATGCGTGTGTTCATGCTTTCGATGAAGATTGAGGCTCGCCCTGTGTGGAAACCGATGCACAAGCAGCCTGTATATCTAGATGCTCCTGCCTATGTGAATGGCGTGAGCGAGGCTATCTTCAAGATTGGTATGTGTCTGCCTGCCGGTCCTATGGTGAGCGATGATGATGTGCGCTATATTGTGGAGTGCATCAAGGAAGCTATTGAGTACTAAAACAACGAGACTTAGAGAAACTCTTTATGAAATTTATTTCAAAACTTAGAGAATGGTATTTTACTAAAAATGCCCTTCCATACTGGTGTGTGCTTATACTCGACTGTCTGATCCTTTTGTTTTCAGGTATATTATGCTATTATTTGGATCATGGGGGCAGCGAGCTTACAAATAACTTCTGGCCGCTGCTGGGTACACTCTGCGTCTATCTCATAGCCTATCTGATAGGCATCCGGCTGATGCACACTTACCAGGCTATCATCCGCTACTCTTCGTTTGTGGATTTGACTCGTATCGCATCTGCCAATGCCATCGGCTTCGTTATCATTGCCATAGCTCGATATTACGTTCATGTGGATAGATGGTTGGAGCCAGTGCGTATACGTGAACTGTTCTTTACCTTCCTTATCGCTACACTGATGATGACGGCTTTGCGTGTGGTTGTAAAAATGTTATACGACTCGATGCATACGGACAAGGCGACACGTGTGTTTATTTATGGTACACACAGTGGAGGCGTGGGGTTGGCGAAGATGATTCGCAGCACCAAACCTTCTCGATTTGTCCTGAAGGGATTCGTGAGTGATACTGTGAATGGAAAGGGCAAGTATATGATGGGCGTGGAGATATTCCGCAACGATGCGCATCTGGTGGATGAAATGAAGAAGGAGAATGCTGATGCTTTGCTGGTTTCTCCTTTGAAGAGTGAGGAACTGCGCAAGAATACGGAGATGATTAACAGCCTGGTAGATAACGACATCAAACTCTTCGTGTTGGCGGGTGCGCAGGAATGGGATGGCAAGAGCTATTTCTCGCATTCGCAAATTAAGGAAGTGGACATCGAGGATCTTCTGCCTCGTGAGAAGATTGAGGTTGATATGAAGGCTGTGGGTAATCTGCTGTCTGGTAAGTGTATCCTGATAACGGGTGCAGCTGGTAGCATTGGTAGTGAGATGGTGAGACAGATTGCCATCTATCAGCCGAATGAACTCATCTTGGTGGATCAGGCTGAGACTCCATTGCATGACGTGCGTCTGATGATGGCGAAGAATTTTCCGCAAATCGAGGCGTTCACCTTGATGGCGAGCATACAGAACAAGCCTAGGATGGAGGAAATCTTCCGTGAACACAGGCCTGACTACGTGTTCCACGCCGCAGCCTACAAGCATGTGCCGATGATGGAGGACAATCCGAGCGAGAGCATCCAAAACAATGTGGATGGCACGAGGGTGATAGCCGACTTGAGCGTGAAGTATGGCGTGAGGAAGTTTGTGATGATTTCCACCGATAAGGCGGTGAACCCTACCAACGTGATGGGCTGTTCGAAGCGTATCTGCGAAATCTATGTGCAGAGTCTGGACAAGGCTATCAAGGAGGGAAAGATTTATGCTGATGCTTGTCTGGATAACCCTGGTATGCCAATAAAGGCTGTGACGCAGTTTGTTACTACTCGTTTTGGTAATGTGCTGGGTAGTAATGGTTCGGTGATTCCGCTCTTCAAGGAGCAGATTAAAAACGGCGGTCCTGTGACGGTGACACATCCCGACATCATCCGCTTCTTCATGTTGATACCCGAGGCTTGCAAACTGGTTTTGGAGGCTGGTACAATGGGAAATGGCGGTGAGATTTTCGTGTTCGACATGGGACAGCCTGTGAAGATTGTGGATTTGGCTAAGCGCATGATTAAGTTGAGTGGTGCTAAGAATATTGAAATCAAGTTCACTGGTCTTCGTGATGGTGAGAAACTGTACGAGGAGGTGCTCAACGACAAGGAGGTGACGCTCCCTACATTCCACAAGAAAATTAAGATAGCAAAGGTACGTGAGTATGATTATCAGAAAGTGTGCCATGATTTGGACGAGCTTTCACAAATAGCCTTTACTTTCGATGATATGAAAATCGTGGGTATGATGAAGCGAATCGTTCCTGAGTACAAGAGTCAGCATTCTAAATATCAGGCACTGGATAAATAATGGAATACCAGTCTTCTGAAAGATAAGCTGGGTAGATAGGAATAAGAGATCCCGGCTCGGAGATTCAAAAAGGAATCTCTGGGTCGGGATTTTTGCGTTTGTGAAGGTGGTGGATGGGGGCGTGGCTGCATGGGGGAAAGTGTGATGGCTTTTCGTGTTAAAAACTATGAAATCTTAGGTGTTTTCATATAATAGTTGTACCTTTGCGAAAATAATTATAAATGATTGAATAAATGAGCAAGTATCGTTTTTCTATATGTAGCTATCATGCTATCAAGGAGGCTGATATTCTGATAGATGGTATCACCGTGCTGGCAGGACCAAATGGCTGTGGTAAGAGTACTATATCTAGATGGTTGTATTATATGATAGATATTGCTACGGACTTTGACTCCTATCTGGTTAAAGGATATAAAACAGAAATAAATTCATTGCTGCAAAATATCAGTCGTGCCATCAGGGAAATGTGGGAACTACATAGAGGCATTAACAATGGACAGAATATTTTGCAATCTGTTGACGATTTAAAACTCGATGATAATTTCTCATTAGACTCAATAGGCGAATACACGGTTAAGCTACATTTGTTTATAGGTGAATTTGCCTTACAACTGGATAAATTCTTGAATGCCGAGAATGTTCAAGAACAACGAAAAGACAGAGTTCTCAATTTCTTGAATCAGAATTTGGATGGTGAGGAAAAGGCTAGAAATGCTCAAGCTTTTGCAGAGTTGATAAGCCTACAGGTAGATAAAATGCAGCAAGAGGTATTGTATAAAAGTGAGGATCGCTCCTTGACAGATGTCTTGTCTTTTCTTCATGCATATCTATATGAAGATGAAATGGTTCCCTTTAATATCGCCTTGCAAGAGGAAGGGGTCAACATTATCTCTGATGGGAGAATAGGGTCTCTCTTTAATCTGGACAAAGCGATTTACATAGACACTCCAATGGCTTTCGGCTTGGATGACTTCCTAAAGAATGTATTTTGGCAAAGATTAAGAAAATTGATGCTAGAGGAAAATGGTTGTCATGATAAGCAAAACATACGTTTGCTGTATCGCATATCAGAAATCCTAAATGGAAAAATTAATGTTTCTGACAGTTTGTTGGGCAATAAAGAAATGTATTATGAGCGCAAGGATGGCAAGCTGTTGCTTCCTTTGGATAAAATCGCTACTGGTATGAAGTCGTTTGCCTATCTTTTCCAGTTGATAAAAAATGGTCATTTGGATGACAAGACGGTTCTTATGATAGATGAGCCGGAAGTTCATTTGCACCCTCAGTGGGTTGTTGTCTTTGCTAGATTATTGATTCTTATCCGTAAATCGTTGGGAGTAAAAATAGTCTTAGCGAGTCATAATCCTGACTTTGTCGCTGCCATCAAGGCAATAGCCAAAAAGGAAGAAATCTTGGCTGAAACAAACTTCTATTTAGCTCAGAGTGTGGATGATGATGGGTTTCAATATGCTTTTAAGCCTCTCGGCAGTGACATCGAGCCTATCTTCAATTCGTTCAATATAGCATTGGAAAGGATTCAGCAATATGGCGATACAGATCTTTGATAATGGGTGTGTAGAGTCGCACCCCATTTATGAAAAAGCTGGGGCGCTACTAAGTGACGTTTGTAAAAGGGATTATAAAGATAATTTTTTTGACGAGCGAATAGAATGTTTGGACATGGATACCTATGAGACAATGATTTGTGGCGGGCAAAAGCAAGCTACAATGGATGCGGTAATAGGCATCGCTGATTACGAAAATAACCGTAAGACTACCGGTAAGTTGCTAATGGTTGAGTTGAGGTTGGGGTATAAATCGACTGATGGACTAGAGACTGCTAGCTTGAATCGTAAAGTATCGCATACTCTTGAACTGTTGAATCCTGCTGTTTGTCTAGTTTCTGACAAGGCAATATTTGTTTTTAATGAATTGCTGTATCAACAAGCGATTCGTTGGATGTTCTCTAAGAGGTATTCCAATGTCTCAAAAAAGGAGTGGGTGGTAATGAGTCCCAAGATGTTTTGCAAGGCCTATCTCGCTCCAGAAGATTTGCCTTATCAGTCAATCAACGATTTTGTAAAAGGCAAGGCTGACTTTGCAAAGATAGATGTTGGAGAATAAATCTTGGCAACAGATTTATAAAAGTCTTCAATGGTGGGGAAAAGCTTATTATAAGTATTGTTACATAGCAGAAGAGGCAACTCTGATAGCTAGTCTCATCTCAGAAGTATGGGAGAAACTGAAGTCTCATAAGCAGGAAATGACAGATGATGATCTTTTAAGTTTTAGTATTTACGCAGAGGATTATCCAGTTTTTAATTTAGATGAACTTTAATCCTCTCTCTATATATATAAATACAAGATATTCCCGGATCGGAGATTCTATGGAATCTCTGGGCCGGGATTGTTTTTTTGTTAAAATCGTAGAAATGCTTGGTTGTTTGGGAGAATTGATGTATATTTGCAATTCATTAGATAGCGTTTGATTATGGCAAGAAAATTATATCCTATAGGAATTCAGACATTTGAGGAAATCCGCAAGTTGGACAACCTCTATATCGACAAGACGGAATACATCTATCGTATGACACATACTGATGGAAAGTATTTCTTCTTGAGTCGCCCACGCCGTTTCGGCAAGTCGCTGCTGGTTTCCACCTTCAAGAGTTATTTCGAAGGCAAGAAGGAACTGTTCAAGGGGCTTGCCATTGAGGAGCTGGAGAAAGAGTGGAATGAATATCCTGTGCTGCACTTCAGCCTTGCTGGAGGCAAACATATGGAGAAGGAACAGCTGGATCAATACCTCTTATATATATTGAAGGAAAATGAGGATAGGTTTGGAGTGGATTATAATTCTCCAGCCCCAAACGTTCGTTTGCTCAACTTGATAAGAACAGTTACTGCAAAGACTGGCAAGCAGGCTGTGGTGCTCATCGATGAATATGACGCTCCGCTGCTGGATGTGGCGCATGAGAAGGAAAAACTCGATGTCTTGCGCAATACGATGCGCAATTTCTACAGTCCCTTGAAAGATTGCGAGCCATTGCTCCGTTTCGTGTTCCTTACGGGTATCACGAAGTTCTCGCAGCTCAGCATCTTCAGCGAGCTGAACAACATCAAGAATGTGAGCATGGATGAGCCTTACGCCGGCATCTGCGGCATCACCAAGGAGGAAATGTTGACCCAGATGAGCGATGACATCAACGCTCTTGCCGGGCATCTGGAACTGAGCAGGGAGGAGACCATCCAGGAGCTGAAAGACCATTATGATGGTTATCACTTCACTTGGCCATCTCCTGATGTCTTCAATCCTTACAGTCTGCTCAATTGCTTTGCCGATGGCAGAATGGATGATTACTGGTTTGGCTCGGGCACTCCTACTTATCTAATCAACATGATGAGAAAGTATGATTTTTTGCCTGCAGACCTTGGCGAGGCCATAGAGGTGGGCAAGAAGGACTTTGATGCCCCCACAGAAACGATGACCACCATCGTACCTTTGCTCTATCAGAGTGGATATGTCACCATCAAGGGATATGACAAACCGACAAAGTTGTATCAGTTGGCATTGCCTAACCAGGAGATAAGGGTGGGGCTATATGGTAGTCTCTTGCCTCATTATCTGATGGACAAGTCGGCGAAGGCTAACACGACCATCGCCAAGATGTCGGTATTGGTGAAGAAGGGGGATATGGATGCAGCCTTCTGCCTGCTGAACGACTTTCTGGAGACTGTGCCTTACTGCGACAACACCCACTACGAGGGGCATTGGCAGCAGACGCTCTACATCATGTTTGCCCTGCTTACCAACTATAGCATCCTAGTGGAACCTCATACTGCGAAGGGCAGAATCGATATTATGATGGAGACGGATGATACCATCTACGTGATGGAACTGAAGTTCAACAAGAGTGCCGAGGAGGCTCTCGCCCAGATAGACGCAAAGCACTATGCCGACGCCTTCAAGATGAGTGGCAAGAAGGTGGTGAAGATTGGCTTGAACTTTTCTGTGAAGGACGAGGTGAACAGCCTGGAATGGAAGATTGTATCTTAAGACAGAATTGTATCTTGAGGCAAGACAAGCTGAAAATGCAGAAAATTTCTGTTATAGTCCTGTATATTTCCTGATAGCCTTGATGAAGGTATCGCCATATTTATTGAGCTTGAATTCTCCGATACCACTGATCAGGCTCATGGCATTCTTGGTGGTAGGTTTCATTCTTGCGAGTTCATGAAGACTCTTGTCGCTGAGTACGATATATGGAGGATAACCCTGTTCGTCGGCAAGGTTCTTGCGTATCTTTCTGAGGTGTTCAAAGAGCCCTTTGTCTTCCACGCCTTTCGAGTCTTCCTGGAAGATGACACGTTCGGCATGCACCTCAGGAATGAGATTTCCCGGCTGGGCGATGGCGCCCTTCCTGTTGCGTACCGTTTTCTTTGGGCGGGTGGCTTTATCATCTTCTTCGATATAAGCCAGTGAAACATGATGTTCTCCCTTCAGTACCTTCCAGCCTAAATCGGTAACCTTCATGTAGTTGTGGTTGTTGTAGGCAATCTCGAAAAATCCCATCTGCAGCATCTGCAGCAGATAAGCATTCCAGTCCTTAGATGTTGTATCCCTGCCCACACCGAAGGTTTTCATCTCGTTGTATTTGTTTTTCACAACTGCAGAAGAATGCATGCCTCTCAGAATCTCGATGCAGGTACCTACTGCAATATGCTCACCCGAACGGACCACGGCACTCAGGGCTTTCTGGGCTCTGATGGTGCCGTCGAAGGTGCGTGGAGGATTCTTGCAGACATCACAGTTGCCGCAGTTGCAGGATGATGTCTCGCCAAAATAATTCAGCAGAATGCGTCGTCGGCATACTCTCGATTCGGCATATTCCTCCATGCGGCGCAGTTTCTCCATGTTCACATCACGCTGTCCGCTTTCTTCACAGAAAGAACGGAGGGTGATGATGTCGGCCATCGAATAGAACAGTACGGTATCTGATGGTGCTCCATCTCTTCCGGCTCTACCTATTTCCTGATAGAAACTCTCGATGCTTTTAGGCATATTATAGTGGATTACCCAGCGCACATTACTCTTGTCGATGCCCATTCCGAAAGCGATGGTAGCACATACCACCTGAATCTGGTCCATCTTGAACCGCTCCTGTACTGATGCTCTGATTTGGGCAGTCATTCCGGCGTGATAGGCTGCGGCATTGATACCCAGATCGATAAGTTCCTGAGCTACCATTTCGGTGTTCTTGCGTGAGAGACAGTAGATGATGCCCGCTTCTTCCGGATGATTACTGATGAAGCGGGTGATGTATTGGAGCTTTGCCTTTTTGGTGCTCTCCTGTCTTACGGTGAGGGAGAGGTTGGGGCGGTCGAAACTGCTTACGAACGTCTGCCCATTGAGATGAAGCTGGCGTATGATATCTTCGCGCGTTATCTTGTCGGCTGTGGCTGTGAGCGCCATCACCGGGACATTGCGGAAATTCTCGTGCAGCATGCCTAGCTGCGAATACTCCGGACGGAAATCGTGTCCCCACTGGCTGATGCAGTGGGCCTCGTCAACGGCAAAGAGCGAAATCTTGATGTTGCTGAATAAATAAGATATCTCGCTGATGAGTTTTTCGGGCGAAACATAAAGGAGTTTCAGTTCTCCCTTCTCGCATCGGCGGCGGATGATGAGTTCATCGGTCGTGTCGTTTCCGCTGTTCAGTGCTTCTGCCGGGATACCGTTTGCCTTGAGCGCCTCCACTTGGTCGTGCATCAGACTGATGAGCGGTGAAATGACCACTGCGGTACCTTCCATCGCTAATGCGGGAACCTGGTAGCACAGACTCTTTCCACCACCAGTCGGCATGAGAACCAGACAGTCGTGTCCCTGCATTACCTCTCTGATAATCGCTTCCTGGTTGGGGCGGAAGGAATCGTATCCAAAATAGCTTTTTAATATCTCATTTATCTGCATGATTGCCGTTTTATGATTTATGCCTTTACCGGCATGTTTTTGTTTTGTTTTTCATGCAAAGGTAATGAATAATTTGCATAAATAAAAGTTTTCTCCAAGAAAAAGTGCATATTTCAAGTAAAAAACTTTGCAAAGAGCGAAAAACAGGAGAAAAAGTTTGATATGTGAAAAAAATGTGTTACTTTTGCATGGTAAAAACAGATAAAAATGGCAAAATGTAATGTAAACACTCAAGAGCGATTTGCCGATATCCAGATGCTCCGTTATGAGCTGAAGGGTTTCGAAAACCTGTCGCTCACACAGAAAATTTATATTTATTGCTTGTCGAAGGCAACCCTCTTGGGACGTGATATCACCTTCGACCAGCAGGGCAAATACAACCTGCGTATCCGTAAAACTCTGGAGGCTGTATACCGTCATTACGAGGGTAATCGGGAAAGCGAAGATTTCAAGGCTTTCGAAGTTTACCTGAAGCGTGTCTGGTTTGCCAGCGGCATCCATCATCACTATGGATGTGAAAAGTTTGTGCCAGGATTTTCAGAGGAATCTTTCTATGAGATGGTTGGGGCGATTGCCGATGAATATCTGCCTCTTTCCAAGGGACAGAGCAAGGAAGATCTGTTGGGCATTCTGGTGCCTGTCATCTTCAATCCGGAAGTTATGCCTAAGCGCGTGAATCAGACGGATGGCGAGGATCTGGTGCAGACTTCAGCCTGCAATTTCTATGAGAATGTTTCTCAGGCAGAAGTAGAACGTTTCTATGCCAGGATGAAGGAAGAGGGCAACGAACAGGCACCTTCGTATGGTCTGAACTCTAAACTGACCAAGCGTAATGGTGAACTGGTGGAGCTGAAATGGACAGAAGACGGCCTCTATGGCGCAGCTATCAAGGAGATTGTTTCCTGGTTGCTCCGTGCTCAGAAATATGCAGAAAATGAGGAACAGAAACATCTCATCGATCTCCTGGTGAAGTATTACCGTACAGGCGATCTGATGGATTTCGACCGTTACAGCATTGCCTGGGTGCAGCAGCACGAGGGAATGATTGATTTCATCAACGGATTTATCGAAGTGTATGGCGATCCGCTCGGACTGAAAGGTACTTGGGAAGGCATCGTAGAATACAAGGATCTTGAAGCAACGAAGCGCACCCAGACCATCAGTCAGAATGCCCAGTGGTTTGAGGACCATTCACCTGTAGACCCACGTTTCCGCAAGCCGGAGGTGAAGGGTGTTACAGCCAATGTCATCTGTGCTGCGATGTTGGGTGGCGAAGAGTATCCAGCTTCTGCCATCGGCATCAATCTTCCGAATGCCAACTGGATCCGTCAGGAATATGGTTCTAAGAGTGTGACCATCGGTAACCTGACCGAGGCATATAACAAGGCTGCTCAAGGCAATGGTTTCCGCGATGAATTCGTTATCGACGAGGATACCATCAGTCTGATGAATCAGTACGAAGATATTACCGATGATCTGCATACCGACCTGCATGAGTGTCTGGGACATGGTAGCGGGCAGCTCTTGCCTGGTACCGACCCTGATGCACTGAAGGCGTATGGCAGTACGATAGAAGAGGCGAGAGCCGATCTTTTCGGACTCTATTATGTAGCTGATCATAAATTGGTAGAACTGGGTCTGACACCGAATGATGAGACATACAAGGCTCAGTATTACGGTTATCTGATGAACGGTCTGCTCACCCAGACCATCCGCATCAAGGAAGGCGACAAGATAGAGGAAGCCCACATGCGCAACCGTGCGCTGATAGCCTGGTGGGTGATGGAACATGCCGAGGGTGCTGTGGAACTGGTGAAGATGGATATGAACTATGCTTCTGCCGAGGATGCTTTGAAGGACAGTGAGGGCAATATCATTACGACGAAGACTTATGTGAAGATTAATGATTATGCCAAGCTCCGCCATCTCTTCGGTGAGTTGCTTGCTGAAATTCAGCGCATTAAGAGTGAGGGGGATTTCGAGGCTGCCCGCCTGTTGGTTGAGAAGTATGCCGTGAATATTGATCCGGAATTGCATCGCGAGATACTGGCAAGATACAAAAAACTGAATCTCGCTCCATACAAGGGATTCATCAATCCGAAGATGACGCTGGAGATGGATGAAGAAGGCGAAATTACAGACGTGGTATTGGATTACGAGGAGAGCTATGTTGACCAGATGTTGCGCTACTCTGATGAATACGGAACTTTGTAATAAGAGAAATGATGATAGATAATAAGAATGAGGAATTTCCGATAGTAGATGAAATGGGCAACATTCTGGGCGCTGTTACCCGCGGTCATGCCCATGACGGAAGCAAGATCTTGCATCCGGTAGTTCATCTGCATGTATTCAACAGCCGGGGTGATCTGTATCTGCAGCATCGTCCAGCCTGGAAGGATATCCAGCCGGATAAATGGGATACAGCCTGCGGCGGTCATGTTGATTTAGGCGAAAGTGTGAGTCAGGCATTGCATCGCGAGGTAAGGGAAGAATTGGGTATCACCGATTTTGAACCGGAATCTCTGGGACATTATGTCTTTGAGAGTCAGCGGGAAAAGGAACTGGTTTATGTACATCGCTGTGTATATGATGGCGAGGTGAAACCGAGCCAGGAAGAATTGGCCGGTGGCAGATTCTGGACCAAGGATGAAATCAGCGAAAACATCGGCAAGGGTGTTTTCACTCCGAACTTCGAAAACGAATACCAGAAGTATTTCATGTAATGACGAAATTAGCCATAAAAATACGTCCCGACGTAGCATTTGCTGCATCGGGACGTATTTTTTTGTATGTCGGGACGCAGCAAATGCTACGTCGGGACGTATTTTCAGCAGGGTCGTGGTCTGTTTCTGACCGCTTCTGCAGAAGCGTTAAATCTCGTAGATACCCTTGAGTGCTCCTCTTGCAATCTTCTCGAAATCCTCACCGAAGTCGCAGAAACGGAGAACCGCATTAGAGGCAGCATGTTTTATTCCCATGTTGTCGCCCTGCAATGCTGCGGCAGCCTGATCCAGGAATTCGTTGATGCCACGCTCGTTAGGCTCTTTCCCATTGGCAAAAAGACGGGCAAGGAGCTGGAAACCGGCAATTTCGTAGAGTGGCTTATCACTTGCTATCCACTGGTAGGCGATGACAGGCGCATAATCTACGTGCTGCAAAAGGTTGAAGGCAAGCATCTCTGCCATCTCCTGACTCTGTACCTGTTCCATCCATAAATCTGTGATTTCCGGAAGCATCTTATCGGCAGGCATGATGAGTGTAGCCAGAATCTTGCACTCCCGGATATCTTCCTTCCACAGTTCGATGGCGAGGTCATAGTCTTTATCATATTCCTCAGCCATCTTTTTCAGTTCATAGAATGGTACGCCCCAATTCAGTTTATATCCCAGTCCCTTATCGCGCATAGATTGCGATCCCGGACCGTTCATCAGCAAGCGGAAGCTTCGCTTGATAGTCATCAGTTTCTGATGTGTTTCTTCGTTCATTATATTTTGAGTAAACAATTAACTAAATTAAAGTTTCATTATTTTACAGAACATTCCTTCGAACTGTTCCTCTATATTTGCAGGTTTATGCTTGAAGATACCGAAGATGGCACTTCCGCTACCACTCATCGCTGCATATACGGCACCCAGTTTGTACAGCTTCTGTTTGATTTCTGCCAGTTCCGGGTGCATCTTGAAGATAGGTGCCTCAAAATCGTTGACAAGTTCCTCTTTCCAAGTCTCGATAGGCTGGCGTACAATGTCGCGGCAACATTTGGCTGGTGCCTGTGGGGTGATGGCTGCATAAGCCTCTTTGGTGCTGACGGCAATGTCATCGCGCTTCACCACAACCAGATGATAGCCCCTCAGATTATCGCCAGGACCACTTACCGGCATCAGTTCTTCGCCGATGCCTTCTGCATAGCATGCAGTATCGCCATCCTCGGGATCGGCAGAAATGAAGTAGGCACAGTCTGCACCCAGCTTGGCAGCGTATCTTTCCATCTCCGGATTACCGATATTGAGGCGGAAACGCTCGTCCAACAAACGGATCATGAAGGCTGCATCGGCAGAACCGCCACCCAAACCAGCCTGCGAAGGAATACGCTTCACCAGGTGAGCATGGATGCGTGGAATCCTGAAGTCGGCAGCCAGGAGATTATAAGCCTTTACAACGAGATTGTTCTGTTCGTCGCAATCCACTGCGTTACCTGTAATCTTCAGATCACAAGGAACATCGCTAGGGAATTCATCGCCCATGAGCTTGATTTCAAGTGCATCGGTCAGCGGAATAGGGTAGAACACAGTTTCGAGATTGTGGTATCCATCTTTCCGCTTGCTAACTATATTTAAACCAAGATTAATCTTGGCGCAAGGAAATGTAATCATAACTTTTCAGTTTAAAGGGTTCGTTACTATTTCTTTTTCTTTGCAAAGATACGGAAAAATATCTAACATGGTGCATCTTTTACAGGATTATTTTTATCAGTAGCATTAAAAATATTAAAATAAGCCCTGTTTTGCAATATCTTTTGTATCTTTGCAATTACAAATTATTAATAGATTATGAAAAAAGGAGATAAAGTCAGATTCTTGAGCGAAGTGGGTGGCGGAAAGGTTGCCGGCTTCCAAGGTAAAAATATTGTGCTCGTTGAGGATGAGGATGGTTTTGAGATTCCGATGCCTATCAACGAGGTGGTTGTGGTGGAGCAGGATGAATACTCCATGGGCAAGATGATTTCGGCTAAGATGGATGCGCAGCAGAAGGCTGAGGAGCATGCCAATACCGAACTGCATCAGGACAGCCGGAGTATCAAGGCCATCTTGAATGATCACGATGATGTGGATATGGATGTAGAGGAATATGATGCTGCCGACCGTGAGATAACCTTTGTGAAACCGGTTGAGGAACGTACGGGTGGCAACAAACTCAGTGCTTATCTCGCCTTTGTACCTATCAACATCAAGGACGTAACCAATACCCGTTTCGAGACCTATATGGTGAATGACAGCAACTACTATCTCCGCTATACCTATCTCGTGGCTGAGGGAAATGCATGGACTCTGAAAGCAGAGGGAGAAATAGAACCGAACACCAAACTCTTCATCGAGGAATTCGGTCGTGAGGCTCTGAACGAGATTGAGCATATCGCCATCCAGATGATAGCCTACAAGAAGGACAAGCCATTTCTCCTGAAGCCGGCAACAGATGTTCAGTTCCGTCTCGATCCCGTGAAATTCTACAAACTTCATCTTTTCGAGGAGAACGATTTCTTCGAGACTCCAGCCTATCTCTTTACGATTGTAGAGAACGATGAAATAGCCCGTCCGCTGGTTATCGATTCCAAGCGTCTGAAAGAGCAGATGTATAAGGATGAGAAGGTTGTCGCCAACACCAGCAAGAAGAAGAGCAAGAAGGATGATGGTACCCTTGTGATAGATCTTCATGCGGATGAAGTGCTTGAAACAACTGCTGGAATGAATTCTGCAGATATTCTTCATTACCAGATGGATATCTTCAAGAAGACCATGGAGGAATATAAGAAAAAGAAGGGACAGAAAATTATCTTTATTCATGGAAAGGGCGAAGGTGTGTTGCGCCAGACTCTCATTCATGAGTTGAACTATCGCTATAAGAGTTGTACCTATCAGGATGCTTCTTTCCAGGAGTATGGCTATGGTGCTACACAGGTAACAATAAAGTAATTTATTATGAAGTACGGATTTATTAAGGTAGCTAGTGCCATCCCTGCCGTAAAGGTGGGTGATGTCATTTTTAATACCCAGCAGATAGAGGAACAGATAGCGCTGGCTGAGGGAAAGGGTGTAGAGATCATTACATTTCCGGAACTCTCTATTACGGGCTATTCCTGTCAGGATCTCTTCCGTCAGCAGATGCTTCTCGAATCATCTGAGCAGGCGGTGATGATGTTGCTCGATTTCACACGCAAACTCGATATCATCTCTATCGTGGGTGCGCCGGTGATAGCGGGCGACTTGTTGCTCAATTGTGGTATCGTTATCCAGCATGGACAGATTCTCGGTATTGTACCGAAGACATATCTTCCAAACTACAGCGAGTTTTACGAGAAACGCTGGTTTGCCTCGGCTCAGGACCTGAGAGATTGCGAAGTCCGTTATGCCGGACATAAGGTGAAACTGACGCCTGATGTTCAGATTTTTCAAACTTTCGATGGCGTACAGTTTGGTGTGGAAATCTGCGAAGATGTATGGGCTCCGGCTCCTCCTAGCAACAAACTGGCGCTAGCAGGAGCAGACCTGATTTTCAATCTTTCTGCAAGCGACGAACTTATCGGAAAGCATCATTATCTGAAGAGTCTGCTCAGCCAGCAGAGTGCCCGTACCATGACCGGATATATCTACAGTTCCTGCGGATTCGGTGAGAGTACGCAGGATGTGGTTTATGGTGGAAATGCCCTGATTTATGAGAATGGAGTTTTACTTTCACAGAGTGAACGTTTCTCTATTGAACCGCAGATGGTTATCTCACAGATAGATGTAGAGAAACTCCGCTCTGAGCGTCGTACGAATTCTACTTATGTAAATGCCCAGCGCAACATTAAATATTCTGTTCTCGGCGGTCAGTTCAATATCCGTAATATCGAAGCAGAACCAACCGAGAATGAACGCGATTTTGTGTTGGAACGTGAGGTGAATCCTCATCCGTTTATTCCTACCAGCAGCGATATGAATGCCTCCTGCGAGGAAATTTTCAATATCCAACTCATGGGACTAGCCAAGCGTATCGTTCATACCCATGCCAAGACCGTAGTAATCGGTATTAGCGGCGGTTTGGATTCTACGTTGGCCTTACTCGTTTGTGTAAAAGCTTTTGATAAACTCAAAATGAACCGAAAGGGTATCGTAGGTGTCACTATGCCGGGATTCGGAACCACAGACAGAACCTACAATAATGCTATCTCGCTGATGCAGAGTCTTGGTATTACCATTAAGGAAATCAGCATCGCCAAGGCAGTAACCCAGCACTTTGAGGACATCGGTCAGGATGCCAGTGTGCATGATGTGACTTACGAGAATTCCCAGGCTCGTGAACGTACCCAGATCCTGATGGATTTAGCCAATAAGATGGGTGGTATGGTTATCGGTACCGGCGACCTTTCAGAGTTGGCATTAGGATGGGCTACCTATAATGGTGACCACATGAGCATGTATGGCGTGAATGCCAGCATTCCTAAGACCCTGATCCGTCATCTCGTAAATCATGTAGCAGAGAGTGGGGTAGACGAACAGAGCCGCATCACTCTTCGTGATATCATCGATACTCCTATCAGTCCAGAGTTGATTCCGGCAGATGAGAATGGAAATATCAAGCAGAAGACGGAAGATTTGGTGGGACCATACGAACTGCATGATTTCTTCCTCTACTATTTCCTGCGTTTCGGTTTCCGTCCTTCCAAGATTTACATGTTGGCAAAGAAGGCATTTATTGATTCCGAACTGGAGCGTGTAAAGATCAGTGATAATGATCCTGACAGCTATGATGAGGAGACTATCAAAAAGTGGCTGAAGACCTTCGTGCGCCGTTTCTTCAATCAGCAGTTCAAGCGCAGCTGTCTGCCAGACGGTCCGAAAGTAGGTAGCGTAAGCCTCAGTCCTCGTGGCGACTGGCGTATGCCTAGTGATGCAGCTTCAGCCATCTGGTTGCAAGAGGCTGAAAACCTCTGAAATTGATTTCGGACAAGCCAAAAGTACAATATTCTTTCTGTTTTCTGGCGCGCCCGTTATATTAATTATATACTCTTAAAGGGGCTGGATTTTGTAAATATTTGGTTTACAGAATCCAGCCTCTTTTTCTTAATATTTGTGAAATCGATTGCACAAAAATATCAGCAGAAAAGTGAAATATCTTGTTGGGTGGATAGAAATAGTTTGTAATTTTGCGGCAGATAATTCAACTATTCAATTTTAACTTAACAATTTCATTATGAAGAAACTTGCCGCAAAATTATGGGCAGTTTTAATGCTCATGTTGGTCTCTATGCAGACGATGGCTACAGACACGTTTACCAGCAATCGTACTGACTTCCGAGACGAAAGTATCTATTTCATGATCACCACCCGTTTTTACGATGGAGATCCAAGTAACAACGTGCTCTGCTGGGATAACCAGGAAGCGCAGAAGAGTACCAAGGACCCTTGTTGGCGAGGTGACTTCCAGGGTGTGATCGACAAGCTCGACTACATCAAGGCTTTAGGTTTTACAGCTATCTGGATTACACCTGTCGTTCAGAATGCGTCTGGTTATGACTACCACGGCTATCATGCCATGGATTTCTCTAAGGTTGACTGCCGCTATCAGAGCGGTGACGGCAGCAAGAGTGGTGACGTGATGTTCCAGGAACTCATCAACAAGGCTCACGACAAGGGTATCAAGATCATTCTTGACATCGTGCTCAACCACACCGGTAACTTCGGTGAGGAGAAGCTCTGCAAGATGTTCGACCGTGATACTCATCTTCGTAACCAAGCATACATTGATGCTTGTATGATCCCTGATGAGAGCAAGTTGGGTAACGATTACTTGGGCAATGTAAAGATACAGTATCAGCGTCGTCTTGCCCTGATGAAGAATACAGATGGCAATAACCACGATATACACAACTATTGGCACCATACTGCCAACAACTGGAACTGGGACTTCCCAAGCCGTTGGATGGGTCAGATTGCTGGTGACTGTGTGGATCTCAACACAGAGAACGACTACGTGGCTAAGTATCTCGTAGATTGCTATGGACAGTTTATCAAGATGGGTGTCGATGGTTTCCGTATTGATACATCCGGTCACATCTCCCGCTTGACATTCAACAAGGAGTTCATCCCTCAATTTGAAGCTCTTGGTAAGCAGTACGAGAACAAGCGCTTGAACAAGGCACCTTTCTTTATGTATGGTGAGTTTTGTACACGTATGAACGATGTTACCTACAGAAACCAGCCAAACCTTTCTTGCTACTTCTATACCTGGAAGTCAGACGATGCCTTGCTCAACAAATGGGATGGAAGCAAAAGTTACTGGGATAGTCAGGTACTTCCTGAGGGTGCTGAGCCTGTAGGCCCACAACAGCTTTGCTTGAAGGAGACGACTTCTCCAAAGAGCAACAATGCCAAGATGCTCAATGGTGCATGGCATGAACCGGATTACTCGCAAAACAGCGGATTCAACGTCATTGACTTCCCTATGCACTACAGCTACAACACTGCCCAACAGGCTTTCAGCTTGGCAAGCGGCGACGAGTGCTATAATGACGCTACTTTCAATGTGGTATATGTAGATAGCCATGACTATAGTCCAGGTCCAAGCGATACCAACCGTTTCGGTGGTACAGATGCTCAGTGGGCTGAGAACCTCTCTCTCTTGTTTACCTTCCGTGGAATTCCATGTCTCTATTATGGTTCTGAGGTAGGTTTCCGTCGTGGTGTAGTAATTGATAAAGGTCCTAATGGTCCTCTTTCTAACACCGGTCGTGCTTACTTCGGTGGTTATATCACAGGTGATGTAGAAGCATCAGACTTCGGTGAATACAAGGCTTCTGGTAATGTGGCTGCCTCTTTGAATCATGATGTGGCTCAGCACCTCATCCGTTTGAACAAGATTCGTCAGGCTGTTCCTGCTCTCCGTAAGGGTCAGTGGACTACAGATGGTTGTAAGACCAATGGTGGTATCGCTTTCAAGCGTGCTTATAAGGACAGCTATGCACTCGTAGCCCTCAATGGTGGTGCTACTTTCACAGATTGCCCAGCTGGTACTTATACAGACTTGGTAACAGGCAAGACTTACACAGGTCCTACTATCACCGTTGATGCTCCTAATAATCAGGGTCAGGTTCGCGTACTCGTGAAAGACTGGACTGGTGGCAAGCTCATTGAGGATGGTGCTTTCATCTACGAAACTGCTGCTCAGCATAAGGGTGGTCAGACCTATGATGGTAATGAAGAGGCTGGTACAACTTGGATTGATGAGGCTCCTATTCAGCCTGCAAGCGTTTCATTCTCACAGGCAGGTGGATCATTCCGCACTGAGACTATTAACATGACAGTTACTCTCTCTGAAGACGCTAAGTCTGGTTGGTATCAGATACAAGGCCAGGATAAGGTGAACTTGACTCCTGGTGTGAGTGAGAACCTTACCATCGGCGAAGGTATGAACTTTGGCGACACCAAGACTATTGATTGGAGCGCAGAGGGCCAGGACGGTAAAGTGAAGAGCGGTAGCTTGACCTTCACCAAGGTAGATCCTAATGCAGCTATCACGGTAACAGTAAAGGCTACTAATGCTCCTCACATCCATGCTTGGACAATAGGTACTGACGGCAAAGACTTGACAGGCGCATGGCCTGGTAAGGTAATGGACGGTCCTGTGGAGATTGATGGTGCTAAATACTGGACTTACTCTTTCGATGACGTAGAGAATTTCAATGTTATCTTGAATAATGGTAGCGGTGCTCAGTCTGGTGATATCACAGGTATCACAGGCGATATCTACTTGGAGTATGATGGTGGTACAAGTGCCAAGAAGATTGATGCTCCTGTCAATACAGTTGCTGCAGCCAAGGTTACTTTCAGCCCTAACGGTGGTGACTTCCAAAAGACTGTTTCCGTAACTGCAACCCTCAGCAACAATGCCAAGAGCGGTTGGTATAAGATTGGTGATGGCGAGCAGGTGGCTCTTACCCCTGGTAAGGCTGCTACATTCACCCTCGGTGCTGACATGATGGAAGGCGAGAGCAAGACTGTAACTTGGAGCGCAACCAATACTGACAATGAAACCAAGACTGGTTCTGCAACCTTCAACAAGATAAAAGAGGTAGTTATTCCTACTCCAACAGGTATCTTCGCTTACTTCCTCGCTCCTGCAGAATGGAGTGACATCCACGTATGGGCTTGGAATGATGCAGACAACTTTACCGGTGGTACCTGGCCAGGTGTAAGCTGTACCAAGACTGACATGAAGAAGAATGGTCTGGATGTCTGGATGTGGAAGTTTGATGGTGATTTGACAGGTGCTCCTACTAATATTATCTTCAACAATAATGGTAATGGTGTCAACCAGACAGAAACTTTTGCTTTCGTCAACGGTGCAGTTTATGACCGCAACGGTAAGACCAATGAGTCTGTCTCAACAGGTATCAACCAGGTAGGTAGCAAGAAGGCTCCTGCTAAGTTGAAGATTTACTCTATCAATGGTGTGAAGGTAGCCGAAGTAAACAAGGTTTCTGATGCAGAATACGTTCTGGCTCCAGGTATGTATATCTGCAATGGCAAGAAGTTTGTTATCAAGTAGTCAATGGTTAGCCGCCATTACTTTTAGAAACATTTAGTTTATCATATTTCATTTATTTTAGGTTTAAGTACTCCTAAATGACTTGAAAAGAGCAATTTTTCAGTCATTTAGGAGTCTTTTTTGTATATATAAGTAGAAAATATATTAAAGATTTTGGGTAAAACCTTTTTTTTTTGTAACTTTGCGCCCAAAAGTAAAAACAATATAAAAATATAAGATAATATGGCTAAGAAATTTGCCGAGCACAACGGTCTGAATCTTACTCAGACAAACAATGACGTACTAGCAGCGTGGGAGAAAAATGATATCTTCCACAAGTCTATCGACGAGCGTGAAGGCTGCCCTCAGTTTATCTTCTTCGAGGGACCTCCATCAGCTAATGGCCACCCGGGTATTCACCACGTGTTGGCACGTAGTATCAAGGATACATTCAACAGATACAAGACCATGAAGGGTTTCCAGGTTCACCGCAAGGCAGGATGGGATACCCACGGACTCCCTGTTGAACTCGGTGTCGAGAAGGAACTCGGCATCACCAAGAAGGATATCGACAACAAGGCTTCAGAGAAGTATATCTCTACTGAGGATTACAACCACAAGTGCCGCGAGAACGTGATGAAGTTCACCGCTGAGTGGCGCGAGTTGACCGAGAAGATGGGTTACTTCGTAGATCTCGATCATCCTTATATCACCTACGATAACAAGTATATTGAGACTCTCTGGTGGCTCCTCAAGCAGCTCTACAACAAGGGGTTGCTCTACAAGGGTTACACCATCCAGCCATACTCTCCAGGTGCAGGTACAGGCTTGAGCTCTCACGAGTTGAACCAGCCTGGCTGCTATCGCGATGTTAAGGACCTCACCACCACAGCCCAGTTCCTCATCAAGGATCCTAAGGCTGAGTGGACCAAGTGGGGCAAGCCATACTTCATCGCATGGACCACTACACCTTGGACTCTGCCATCAAACGTGGCTCTCTGTGTGGGTCCTAAGATTGACTATGTAGCCATCGAGACCTACAACCTCTACAATGGCGAGCCTATGACACTCGTGATGGCTGAGGCTCTGGTAGGTTCATATCTGAAGGCAGACCAGGAGTGCAAGGAAGGCGATCTCCTGCCATTCGACAAGGAGAAGAAGCAGTGCCCTTGGCGCATTATCGACCACATGAAGGGTACCGACCTCGAAGGCTTGCACTACGAGCAGCTCCTGCCATGGGTAAAGCCATGCGAGAAGGTAGATGCCTTTGCTCCAGCTTTTGTAACAGAATATGCTGCAGCTCATCCTGAGAAGGTATTCGCTTCTGAGGATGGTCGCGATCAGTTCGTCGAGATGGAGAGTGAGGCTTTCCGTGTCATCCTCGGCGACTACGTTACTACCGATGACGGTACTGGTATCGTTCACATCGCTCCTACATTCGGTGCCGATGATGCCAAGGTGGCTAAGGATGCCAATATCCCTGCTCTCTACCTTATTAATAAGAAGGGTGAGACCCGCCCAATGGTTGACCTCCAGGGTAAGTTCTATCTCATCGAAGACCTCGATGACAACTTCGTGAACGCTTGTGTCAACAAGGAGGCATACGCTCATCACGCAGGCGACTACGTGAAGAATGCCTACGATCCACAGTTTAATGTGGATGGTGTTTGGGACAAGAAGGCTTCTGATAAGGCTGAAGACCTGAACATCGTACTCTGCTATGAGTTGAAGCAGGAGGGCAAGGCTTTCAAGAGCGAGAAGCACGTGCACAACTATCCTCACTGCTGGCGTACCGACAAGCCTATCCTCTATTATCCATTGGATAGCTGGTTTATCAAGGATACAGCCCGCAAGGAGCGTATGGTAGAACTCAACAAGACCATCAACTGGCAGCCTGAGAGCACTGGTACAGGCCGTTTCGGCAACTGGCTCGAGAACCTGAACGACTGGAACCTTTCACGTTCCCGCTTCTGGGGTACTCCATTGCCAATCTGGCGTGATGAGAACCGTGGCGAGAAGTGTATTGGCAGTCTGGAGGAACTTTATGCTGAAATCGAGAAGTCAGTGGCTGCCGGTATCATGCAGAGCAACCCACTGAAGGAGAATGGTTTCGTTCCTGGCGACTACAGTCAGGAGAACTATGATAAGATTGACCTCCACCGTCCATACGTTGACAAGATTGTATTGGTAAACGAGGAGGGCAAGCCAATGTATCGTGAGAGCGACCTGATTGACGTATGGTTCGATTCAGGCTCAATGCCTTACGCCCAGCTCCACTACCCATTCGAGGGTGAGATGGCCCGTGGCACAGAGGCAGACCGCGATGCACTCATCCACAGCACCTACGAGGGATATGCTATTCCTCCTAAGTTCTATCCAGCCGACTTCATCAACGAGGGCGTGGATCAGACCCGTGGATGGTTCTTCACCCTGCACGCCATCGCTACCATGGTATTCGATAGCGTAGCCTTCAAGAACGTAATCTCTTCTGGTCTCGTTCTCGATGCCAAGGGTAACAAGATGAGTAAGCACGTGGGTAATGTAACCAACCCATTCGAGATGATCGATAAGTATGGTGCCGATCCTGTTCGTTTCTATATGATGACCAACAGCGAGCCTTGGGACAACCTCAAGTTCGACCCTAACGGTGTAGATGAGACCCGTCGCAAGTTCTTCGGTACCTTATATAATACCTACAGCTTCTTCGCCCTCTACGCTAACGTAGATGGTTTCGATGCAGAGGCTGCTCAGGTGCCATTTGAGAAGCGCCCAGAGATTGACCGCTGGATTCTCTCTTCACTTAATACCCTCATCAAGGGCGTTGACAGAGAGTTGGCTGGCTATGATCCAACCCGCGCAGGCCGTCTCATCGATGCTTTCGTCAACGATGACCTCTCTAACTGGTACGTTCGTCTGAACCGTAAACGTTTCTGGGGTAAGGAGATGAGCGAGGATAAGCTGAGTGCTTACCAGACTCTCTATACCTGCCTGATGACAGTGGCTAAGCTGCTGGCACCATTTGCTCCATTCTATGCAGACGAGTTGTATCACGACTTGGGCGGCGAGTTGGAGAGCGTACATCTCGATAAGTTCCCGGTAGCTGATGAGGCTGCTATCGATGCCGACCTGGAGGAGCGTATGGCCATCGCCCAGAAGATTACTTCTATGGTATTGGCATTGCGCCGCAAGGTGAACATCAAGGTTCGCCAGCCACTGCAGCAGATTATGATTCCTGCCGTAGATGATGTACAGAAGGCACACATCGAGGCAGTAGCCGGACTGTTGAAGAACGAAGTGAACGTGAAGGAGGTTAACTTCATTGAGGGTCAGGGCATTCTCGTTAAGAAGGTGAAGTGTAACTTCAGAGTGATGGGTAAGAAGTTCGGCAAGCTGATGAAGGGTGTTGCTGCCCAGATGTCAGCACTCGATCAGGACCAGATTGCAGCCTTCGAGAAGGCAGGCAACATCACATTGAATATCGACGGACAGGAAGCCGTGGTAGAGGTAGCCGACGTGGAGATTATCTCAGAGGATATTCCAGGATGGCTCGTATCTAACGAGGGCAATCTGACCGTAGCGCTTGAGGTAGAGTTGACCCCAGAATTGAAGAAGGAGGGTATGGCTCGTGAGTTGATTAACCGTATCCAGAACCTCCGCAAGGAGACAGGTCTGGAGATTACCGACCGCATCAACGTAACTGTGGCTCCTAATGAGGAGACTGACGCAGCCATCGAGGCATTCGCCGACTACATCAAGGGTCAGGTATTGGCAGACAGCATCGAAATCGGCGACAACGCAGGTGTTGAGACCGAGTTTGATGACTTTAAGTTGAACATTCTTGTAGAGAAGAATTAAATAGTTAGGAGTTAGGAGTTAGAAGTTAGGAGCATTTCCAAACTGCTTGCTTCTAACTTTCTAGCCCTTATTTCCTAAAAACATTAACAAATAACATAATAGATAACATCTATGGCTAACGAAAAACTACGTTATAGCGATCAGGAACTCGAGGAGTTCCGCGCTATCATTGATGAGAAATTGAAGGTGGCAAAGCAGACTTATCATGATTGTATGGCTCAGCTGAACCACTCAGACAGTAATGATGTGGTAGATACATCACCAACCTACAAGGCTCTTGAAGAGGGTAGTGAAGCACAAAGCAAGGAAGAAATCATCCAAATGGCTCAGCGTCAGCAGAAGTTCATTAAGGGATTGGAAGCAGCTTTGGTTCGTATCCAGAACAAGACCTATGGTATTGACCGCGAAACAGGTGAGTTGATTCCTAAGGAGCGTTTGCGTGCTGTACCTCATGCCACTTTGAGTGTAGCTTCTAAGGAGGCTAGAAAGAAATAATAAATGGAGAAAACAAGTAAAATTAAATACGGATGGCTCGTCACGGCAATGGTGGTTGTGCTTCTTGTTATCGATCAGATTATCAAGGTGTACATCAAGACCCATTTTTGCCTTGGCGAGTCTGTTCGTGTTACTGATTGGTTTTATATCGAATTTGTTGAGAACAGCGGAATGGCTTGGGGTATGTCGTTTATCGGCAAGTTCTGGCTAAGTCTGTTGCGCCTGGTAGCCATCTGTGCGTTGAGCATTTATCTGCATCGCATCATTAAGCGTGGTACCTATCGCTTGTTATACATCATTTTGGTGGCGCTGGTTCTGACTGGTGCAATCGGCAATATGATTGATTCCATCTTCTACGGACTTATCTTCACCGGTGCTTCACCTTATTATGTATCTTATCTTGTGCCTTTCGGCGAGGGGTATGCCCCCGTGCTTATGGGCAAGGTGGTTGATATGTTCCGCTTTCCGTTCTTCACCTATACATGGCCTGAATGGTTCCCTTTCTGGGGTGGACAGCATGGTACATTCTTCGATCCTGTATTCAATTTTGCAGATTCCTGTGTATCAGTCGGCATCATTTCTCTCTTGCTTTTCTGTAGAAAAGAACTGGAAGCTCTCGGAGGTGGTGATAAGAAGAAGGAGGTTAAAGATTCTTCTTTCATTGAAACTGCTGAAGAAAAGATAAAGTCTCAATCTCAAGAAAATAAGGAGGACAAGTAATCATGAAGAAAGCTTTTCTTTATCTCTGTTGGATAGTAACCTTTTGTGCAGCCTTCGCTTCTTGCAAGCCTTCGCTGCCAAGAGATGTGCTCTCTAAAGGAAAGATGACGGATATTCTCTTCGATTATCACATCGCTCTTGCTATGGCTCAGAGTGAAGACAGTGGTAGTGAGAAGAATAGCCTGGCTTATCGCGAGGCTGTACTGAAGAAACATGATGTCACATCGGCAGACTTCGACAGTTCGATGGTTTATTACATGCGCCATACAGAGTTGTTGCATGATGTGTATAAGGATCTGGCTGAAAGATTGGATAAAGAGGCGGTTGCTTTAGGTGGAAATAGTGCTGGAAATAGTGATTTTGACAATCTTACTTCTGTAGGTGATACTGCCAATATCTGGAAGGATGCTACTTCGATGGTATTCTCGCCTGATGAGGGCTTCAACAGTCGCAGTTTTAAAATTGAAGCTGATACTGCTTTCCATAAGGGTGACCGGTTCCGTCTTGATTTTGAGTCGCAGTTTATCTTCCAAGATGGTATGCGCGATGGTGTTGCCTTACTGGCTATACAGTTTAAGAACGATAGTGTAGCACAGACTGTAGTTCATATTCAGAGTGCTCAGCACTATAGTGTGGAACTCGCTGATAATGACAGCCTTGGGGTCAAATGTATAAAGGGGTACTTTATGTTGAGTGATGGTGGCTTCAGTTCTGATGCCGGTTCTTTGACGACTCTTAAACTGATGTTTGTCAATAAGATTCGTCTCATCCGTATGCATCCTAAAAAGGTGGCGCCGGTTTCTTCTTCTGCAGCATCTTCTGATTCGGCAAAAGTAGATACTGCTCGTAAGACCCGTATACCAGGTCCGAGTGTTCCAGCACGTCCGGATGGAGCTTTGGCGCCTCCGACCAGTGCACCGGTTCCCATGCCTGATAAACCTATTCAGATGAGTAGTAATTAGTCTGGATGTTTAAGATATGGCTGAAATGAGAAGATGCGGAGCCCATCAGGTGATATTGCCGGATGGCTCGATATTGCAGCAGGCTGTGGTAGAAATACAAGAAGGCAGGGTGGTGAACTACTTCGAGTTTCGCGAGGAGTTGCCGATGACCGAATGGTTAGGCGGCGAAATCCGGGTGGAACGCGATGAGGAAGGCATCCTCCGTGCCCTGTGGAACGGAAAAGTAATCAATAAACATTAAACATAAACATTAATAATATGTTAAGCGTAGATCAATTAGAAGACAAGTTGATAGACTTGGCATTTGCTGAGGATATCGGTGATGGCGACCACACAACTTTGTGTTGTATCCCAGAAGACGCCATGGGTAAGAGCCACTTGCTTATCAAGGAAGATGGTGTGTTGGCAGGTGTTGAAATGGCAAAGAAGGTATTTGCCCGTTTCGATCCTACCATGAAGGTAGAAGTGTTGCTTCAGGATGGAACCCATGTTAAGAAGGGTGACATTGCAATGATTGTAGAGGGTAAGACCCGTTCTTTGCTCCAGACAGAGCGTTTGATGCTCAATATCATGCAGCGTATGAGTGGCATTGCTACCATGACTGCTAAGTATGTAAAGCGTCTTGAGGGTACAAAGACTCATATCCTTGATACCCGTAAGACAACTCCAGGTCTTCGCATGTTGGAGAAGCAGGCTGTAAAGATTGGTGGTGGTATGAACCATCGCATTGGTCTTTTTGATATGATTCTCTTGAAAGATAACCATATCGATTTCGCCGGTGGCATCGACAATGCTATCGACCGTTGCCATGCTTATCTGAAGGAGAAGGGCCTCGACCTGAAGATTGAAATCGAGGTTCGCAGTTTCGATGAACTTGACCAGGTATTGAAGCATGGTGGTGTAAATCGTATCATGCTCGATAACTTCTCTGTGCCTGATACTAAGAAGGCAGTAGACATCATCGCAGGTAAGTATGAGACTGAGTCTTCTGGCGGTATCACTTACGATACCATCCGCGATTATGCAGAGCAGGGGGTTGATTTCATCTCTGTTGGTGCCTTGACACATAGTGTGAAGGGCTTGGATATGAGTTTCAAGGCTTGCGATTAATATAAATAAAGATATATATTATTATGAATAAGATTTTTGCTTCAGCCCTGATGGCTGTGGCTATGTTGGGTAGTGTCTCAGAGGCTGAGGCCTGCAGCAACTTCATCGTGGGCAAGAAGGCATCAGTAGATGGTTCGGTGATGTGTTCTTACAGTGCCGACGATTACGGTATGTTCCAGTACCTCTGCCATTATCCTGCGGCTAAGCACGCCAAGGGCGAGATGCGCAAGATTTTCGATTGGGATACCAATAAATATCATGGTGAGATTCCGGAGGCTGCCGAGACTTATAATGTGATTGGCAATATCAATGAATGGCAGGTTACCATCGGCGAGACTACCTATGGCGGTCGTGAGGAGATGGTGGATTCTACCGGTATCATGGACTACGGTTCACTCATCTATGTAGCTCTCCAGCGCAGTAAATCGGCACGCGAGGCTATCAAGGTGATGACCACCCTCGCCAATACCTATGGTTATAATTCAGAAGGCGAAACCTTTACCATCTGCGATCCTAAAGAGGCTTGGATCATGGAGATGATGGGTAAGGGTGCCGGTTCCAAGGGTGCAGTATGGGTAGCACTCCGCATTCCGGATGATGCCATCTGTGCGCATGCCAACCAGAGCCGCATCGGCAAGTTCAACATGAAGGACAAGAAGAATGTGATGTATGCCAAGGATGTGGTTTCTTTTGCCCGCAGCAAGGGCTGGTTCCAGGGCAAGGATGCTGATTTCTCCTGGAAGATGGCGTATGCGAAGCCTGATTTCTCGGGTCGCCGTTTCTGCGATGCACGTGCCTGGGCGATGCTGAACCACTTCTATGATATGAGTCCTTATCTGGATTGGGCACTCGGCAAGAATCCTGATGCGCAGGATATGCCTCTCTGGGTGGTTCCTAACAAGAAGGTGAGCGTACAGGATGTAGAGAATGTGATGCGCGACCATTACGAGGGTACTCCTCTTTCTGTAGCTGATGGTTCTGACATCGGCGGTGGTATCTGGGAGATGCCATATCGTCCTACACCATTGATGTACAAGGTGGATGGCAAGCAGTATTTCAACGAGCGTCCTGTCAGCACTCAGCAGAGTGGTTTCGTATTTGTGAGCCAGATGCGTTCATGGTTGCCAAGAGAGATTGGTGGCGTGTTCTGGTTTGCCAACGATGATGCCAACATGGCTGCGTTCACTCCTGTATATTGCTCTATGACCGAGCGTCCTGAGTGCTATAATACTCCTGGTGTTGATGCCTTGCATTTCAGCAAGAAGAACGCTTACTGGGTTTGCAACATGACCAGCAACATGGTTTATCCTCGTTACAGTCTGATGTTCCCAACCTTGAAGGAGGTTCGTGATAGCTTGGACAACAGCTATTTCGCTGCTCAGGCAGGTGTAGAGAAGAAGGCTCAGGAGCTTTATGCCCAGAACCCACAGGCTGCCGTGAAGTATCTCAACGACTACAGTGTTGAGAAGGCTCAGCAGATGTTGGCTCGCTGGAACCAGCTTTTCGAGTTCATGGTGGTGAAGTACAATGATATGATCATCAAGCCAACCGATAAGAATGGTACCTTCAAGAAGACTCCATACGGTTTGGGTGCTACTCCAGTTCGTCCTGGTTATCCAGAGAAGTTTGCCAAGCAGCTTGTCAAGCAGAGTGGCGATATGTTCCTGGTTCCAGAGGAGAAAAAATAAGGTTTTTTGATTCTTGAGAATCAAAGATACCGGAAAGTAAGAAGGGTCTATATGCCACCTGTTCATCGTGGCATATAGACCCTTGTCGTTTTCCCGATTCCTAAGACATAGCCAAATTTTTGAGCAGCTTTTTGTGTTAATAAATACAAA